>JAHEEA010000006.1 GCA_024640945.1 Candidatus Methylopumilus sp. | reverse complement strand
TTGGTGGCTGGGGGCGGAATCGAACCGCCGACACGCGGATTTTCAATCCGCTGCTCTACCAACTGAGCTACCCAGCCATCATTTCTTGATGTTTGCACATCGCGAAAGACCGGCATTATAACAAACTAAATCTATTGTGACACCCTAAAATGCCAAAAGTGTTGGAAAATGCTTGATAATGTTGGTGTGTAACGCAAAACCAAAGATTACTGATTACGTAGCTTGGCTAAAACTTGGTTGTTTTTCTGAATAGCTTGTATTGCTTTCTGTTTCTTCTGCCTACCCTTTTCAGCCTTTAAAGCGTCCGCTGCTCTATCCTTTTGCTGTTTAAGGCTGTTGATACGGTTTTGCTCGGGTGTTGGTGGTTTTGTTGATTTAAATTCGAAGAAGCGCATAATGTTATTTATCAAATTAAAAGTCGTTTTAAACGACTTTGAGTACCGCTAACATTAAATTTAACTGGGTTATCCGAGTTCAAAATAGAATTATATAAAATGAAAAGCCTCTATTTGTTTGTCATTATGCTTTTACTAGCATCTTGCGCTGAGATGAATACACTTAGTTACTCTTGTAGCCAAGATGCCGACTGTGGCACAGGGTATAGTTGCCGGACTCGCAAGGAGAGTGAGGGTGGTGGTAACGAGTGTCGCCCAAGCACTGCTGCTAGGAGTAGCTCTTTAAGTAATCAACTATATAACTCTACTAGTGCTGATGCTGATTTAACCAAGTACTACACCGAAGAATGCAATACTGACAGAGATTGCAGAAGTGGCTACTCTTGCAGAAGTAAAGGAAATGGTGTGAGTACATGTCGGTCTATATCTCCTCAAACATCAGATATTAGTAACAAAACAGGCAGCTCCAAAGATAGCTTAAATATATCTTCTTCGAATGATCAATTAAGTAAACAAACTGGGGGAGGACAAACGAAAAAAATTGAAAATGATAAGGCTGTCACTTCAACTTCTGAAGTTAATGAAAAAGATATTGCCAAAAAAGATGATGCTACTTGTAAATCTTATGGCGCAAAATTTGGCTCAGCTGTTTATGTTCAATGTCGTACTCAATTGGCATCACAACGAAATGACAGCATTGAACGTCAAAAAACAATCGAAGTTTTAGAGAAAAAGATAGAAGCACTACAGACTCAGCTGAATACTCAACAACAAACAGTTAACTCGAATGTTTCTAGCTCTTCGCAAAACAATAGCAATGAGTTGGCATTACAACAGGAACAGCTAGCTATTCAACAAGAACAGCTTAAAGTACTAAAAGCGCAAAACGAAAGAGCAAAAGCTGAAGCTGCTTTGAGATATATTCGACAACAAAACAATCCAGCAACATGGGGCAATCCTTCAACTGTAAGAATAGTGCCTTAATATCAGCTCTCAAAAGTTGGGCATAGTAGCGATGGTTTAGTCGTTTTAAACGACTTTTGTTGTATTGTATTTGCCGATAATGTATCTAAAGAAAGGCGTTCTAGGTGGCTTTATTAGATGAGCAAATAGTTGAAGAGTGGCTCAATAGCAATGGTTATTTCACTATACGTGGGCTTAAACACGGCGTAGGCGAGATTGATTTATTGGCTATAAAAACACAAAGCAAAGTGCCGCAGTACTTACACGTTGAAGTACAAATCAGTTTTAATCCGATTGGTTATATTGGAGGTGATAGCAACGCAAGGATTAGAACGGAAGAAGAAATAAAAGAGGGCGTGTATGAGTACTATAAAAAGAAGTTTACAAACGAAAGAAAAATACAAAAAAGAAATGAAGTTTTGCCAAATGTAGATTGGCAGTTCCAATTTGTACACGCTGTAGTTAAAGAACCGAAAGAGTTGAAATACTTAAAAGAGTTGGGCGTAAAGGTTATTTCATACAAAGATATTTTGGATGATTTGCTTAACAATAACATTCACTCAAGTTCTTCAGTTGCCAATGACATTTTAAAGATTGTTGGATATATGAATAAAGCAGATTAGAGCGTATATGTCATTAAATGAAGAAATGATTAGTAAAGAATTGAAGGCGATATTAAGTGGCTATATAGAGCGAGCAATAGATAGGGTAGCGAAGTATGCTACGACTAAAAGTCTGTTTGTAAAAATTCACCATAAAATAAACTCAAATGCGACGTATGATTTTGATAGTGATTTTGTAAATTCGTTATCTAACGAACAGCTTTCTAATTTAATTAAGTTTTTTACATTATTTGAAACAAATTACTACAACAGATATAGTGTTACAGCTATCCCAACATTACTTGAAATATTGAGTGGACGGAATTATGAAGGCTACGAAACACTCGTTAATTGGGCTATAAAAACAGCAAACAGTAAAAATCCTTATATACCTTTTGGTGCCCTCAAATATGCAGCTTGTAAAAGCTTAAGCGAATACAAAAGTCTTGTTTCATAAAATAGAAATAACTTTTTGATTGTTTGAAATAGACAGATTATGGTGCGCACTCTAATTGCTATTGGTAAGGGGTTGGGCTATTTAGCGCTTACCTTATTAATGCTAATTCTGTATTTAATGTCATTCTTTCCGTTAATAGATGAAGATGACACACGCTACCCAATTTGGGAATTGGGCGCTGAAAATTTGGGCGTTTTTATGGGTGCTTCAGCAATTCTTGTATTTTTAATCTATCGTTTTTTGTGTAGAAACGATAATAAAGTTTAATCAAATCAGCTCCACAGCCGCACGCTTCATGTCTTGCGTCACATTCACATAACGCATGGTCGTTTGTGCTTGTCTGTGCCCAGCTAATTCCATTAAAACTTTAAGCGGGACAGACTTGCTGCTCAGCTCGGTTAAAAATGACCTGCGTCCCGAATGTGAGCTACAACCTTCCAATCCAGCACGCTTATACAGCATATGAAAGTGATAACACGCGGTGTTGGCATTAAAGCCTTCACTTTTTTGTGTATTGAATAAGGGTTTTTCTTTAGCTGTGCTGTATTGAATGGCAATTAGGTCTTGCTTGCTATAGCGTGTCAGCAAGTAATTCATCAGCTCTTTACGTAGTTTGTCGTTTAAAACGACTGAGCGTGCGTATTTGCCCTTCGTTTGCTCTGCGGTTAAGTTGATTTCTTGCTTAATCGTGCCATCAGCTGCCAATACATCTTTAATCTTAGTGGCGGCTACTTCGCCAATGCGCATGCCTGCCCAATAGGTCATTAACAACATACAGCGATCGCGTTCTGCGTATTTGCGTGTATTCACAAATAGTAAAAGTAAGTTTAGTTCTCTGTCATTGAGTGTGCGTGCTTGTTTCATTTCTTCCTCTAATAATGTGTGGTTTTCATTATTAGCAGCGTAATTTCTTATGTTTTCTTTTCCTATCATTTTTTGCCATATGTCCTTTATGTTCATGTTATGTCCAATAATCAATTAGTTAAGTCGTCTGCTAGTGCTAAAACAAAGAAACTAAGCAATAGCTTTGTTTTTATATTTAGCATCACTGACAGCAAGCTAACGCTTGCTTGCTTTCACAAAAGCATTCGCTTTTGCTCAGCAGCTTTTTCGAAAGAGTCGTTTTGAAACGACTTTTATTGAATGGATGACTTTTGATTGACTGACTGATTTTGAAGGCGAACGACGGCTATGTCTTTTGCCGAAACAAAAAAACATCACCGTCGCTCCGTGTCTAACTGATTCAGCATGTGTGACACGACTGTAAAAAGATTTTATGAAAGACGCTCTTATTAAAACTTCCAACTCACTTCAGCATTGATTTGCTTTGTGAGTAATCTCGCGGCACGCACTCTATTGCTATTCATCTTTTACAGCAGTGAATAACGAGTTTGGGGTCATTAGCCGTCATATTCCAACCCAAGTTTTTGCTCTTTGTTAGCGCAGTAGCTTATCTGCGTTTGTATGCCTTAAATACTTGCCTGTTAATTTGTTTGCCTAAATTTAATACCCGATAAACCCTCGTTTTATTGAGCTTCTTGCGTTTAGCTTTGTGCTTAATGTCGTTGATGTAGTTATTCAGTAGGTCAGTTTGTTCTTCATTTAATAAACTAGCGTGAAACTTTAATAATGCGTTAGCGACTTGCTGTGCTTGTAGAAATGGCAATTCAATCACCGTAAAGCTCTTTTCATCCATTCCGTTTTGCTTAAGCCAATCGCTGGTTAGTTTGTCTGCTTTGTATTCGTTCATATAAATATTTATGCCAAACAAAAGAAAACCCTAAAAAATCTATAGATTTTGATTCATTTTGAAAGGCAAATATTGGTAGGAATACAGCGCAGAAGACTTTACTGTAAGGCTTTAGGCTGAGGACAAATAGAGATGAATACTTATAAATGCTTAGTAAAAGTGGAAGTGACAAAAACAATCAAAACAACAACGCCAATTGTTGTTCAAGCTACAGATGCTTACAAAGCCAAACTTCAGCTAGAAGCCTTATATGGCAAAGCTAACTTAGTGGGTTATCCTGCGCTAGTACGCTAACTAGCCAAACGTTACTCGCATAGTAAGTCGTCTAAAATGATTAAAGTGAAAACTTGTCCAACGCTGTGCTTGCTTAATCTAACTAATAACATGAAACGTTATTGTGAAGTTAATTTAATCAATTCGGTTAAATAGCCTTCCCACCATTCAATGCTGCGTGAAACAAGGGCGATAAAATCCTTACCCTCAAATTCACCCTCAGTAATTAAGTACTCCATTCTATGTGCTTTTGTAGCTTGAACTGTTATAGATGCCCAATTTACAGCGGAGATATACTCTTTAAGCACCTTGTCTCTGAACTCTTTTATGAAATGGGCAAATATTTCATCATCTTTCTTAGCTGTAAATAACTCCTTATTTATTGAAACTAGCTTAGCATCACAAGAAATCTCATTTTGAAGAATATGTCCAATAGCTCTTATCAAAGTAACATTCAAAATTACTGCTAAGCGAAAATTCTCAGCAACAGGCTGTTTATCAAACAGCTCGAGTGCCACTTTCGAATCAGCTATAACTCTTTTTGTTTTTTCGAAATCCATAGTTTCACTCCAAACATAGAAAGTCGTTTAAAACGACTTAACTAATCACTCCACATCTTAAAGCTTGCTGCGACTTTTGGTGCTCGCTCAAACATCTTTCTAAATTCTTCAATATCTGCTGCTGGCGGTATCCATTGATTGTTAGCTAGTGCCGTATTCAACGCCTTTTGTTGTTCATCAGTCCAACGTTCACGTAGCTCGATTTTCTCAAAACTTGGAAACTTACCGATTTCAGCGTTAGCAATTAAAGTATCGGCACGGTTTAACATACGACTAACAGCAACCTTCATGCCGTTGCGTTTCTTTCTCCCACCTTCAATGCCGTCGCCAGCACGTGGCATACAGTTACGCACTAGCCGAAAGCCAACACCCATTTGATGCGTAGTCATCTTATTAAATGGCGCACCTATATTGCTGCCTTCTTGCTTGGCAAGACTGACGAGATGATTAACACACCATATATCGTGTGCTGTTCTAAGCACTCGCTTTCTAATACCGACTAGCTTAGCTAATGGACGTTTAGCGTGACTAACTCTTTTAATCTCTCTGTTTGGTTGTGCTCGCAGTATCTTCATTAACTGACGGCTAATCGTGCGTTCCGTTAAGTTAAGTGGGATTTCTACAACTAAGTGATGTTGTGGATTTGGGCTTAGATTACTAAAGTCGTCGCTTACCTGTTTAACAGCTGGTAGTTTTACTTGTTCAGCAAATAACGCTCTACCTTTTTGGTGCCACCAATCATTAAAGCCAAGCGCATACACATCCCCAAAGTCTTCATACATCGCTTTTAGCTCAGCATCTAACGTATCGCCTTTTTGCTGACACACCCACCAATAGTCTTTGCTTAAACGTAAATAGTCACGCCACAGTTTATATGGACTGTGATAAGCATCTTTAATCTCTTCCGCACTGCTGCTATAGCGCAGGCGTTTCATACCTTTATATACAACTGTATTTTCCATAACCGTTTTTCACAAAGTGTTATCAATTAATTGTCTCAAAAGTAGTGTTAAATGATATTAGCCTAAAATGTGAATTGTCGATAGGGCAAACGCAACAAGTAAGACGCACTAGCGCATTTTTTAAATTTTACGAAAGCCAAAATCATGTCAAATACGACACTAGCAGTAACAGCAGTAAAAAACGCAACAACAGTAGCAGCAGCAACTAAAACAACACTTAAAGTAACAGCAAAAACAAAAGTCGTTTTAAACGACAACACTAACTTTGTTTTTGCGCTTGTTAACGAACGTAAGCAGTGGGAACAGAACGCATACGCTAAATCTAACAACGAGAAATATAAATTGTTAGCTGATTGTTATGCGAAATACTTGGCAATGTGTGGTGATAAAGCAAAAGCCAAAGACTTGCGTGAGCAACTTGACGCTTACATTGCTGCTAATAAGTTGGTGTTTAGAAAAGGCACACACAATTTAGTAAAAATTGTTAAGTGTGTATTTGGTGACGCTGACAAACGACGCATTAGCACTTATGGCATTGTGTTGCGCACAGCTCTAGCGCAAGGTAAAAAAGCTAATGAAATAGTTAGCTTTATTAAAAATAGCGGCGGCGTACAAGAAATTAAATTGGCACGCGGCAACGCTTTAACAACTAAAGCAAAAGCAGAAGCTGTACAGACGTTTTTAGCTAAGAAAGTATTAGCAGAATTAACTAGCACAAAGATTGCTGAAACTTTAGACGCAAGCAAAGTGGGACAACAAGTTGTATTTGTTGCGACACAAAAAGCGAACGGCAAGTTTGTGATTAACGCTGTAACAGAAAGCACAGGTGCGCTTAACACAGCACTAGCTGCTTGCTACAGCAATAACAAAGCAAAGATTAGCAACAAAAAGTCTGAGCAAAAAGCTGCGGCGAATGACGCTGCGATTAACAACGCAGTTAATAAAGCAGCAGCTTAAGTAACAACAAGTGCGCGGTAGCAATACTGCGCACTTTTTTTGTCTTTATTTTGTGAAAAAGGAAACTAGCATGAAGAATATTTTTAGTGATTTTGACAGCAAGTATGAGCCTAAAACGCTTAACGACATTGTATTTCACTCTGCGCTAACACGTGAAACAGTTGAAGGGCTCGTAGATGGTAGCTTTGGTTTTCCATCGAGCGGCACTAACGGCATTTTGCTTTACGGGACTTATGGCACGGGCAAAAGCGCACTAGCAAAGATTTTGCCGAATATTATTGAGCAAAATAACGGTGGCAATATTGCTGACGTGAATTACGTAAACGTAGCACAAGGTGGTGACAACGGGGCGACTGTAATTGAGCGAATTAAGGCGCAAACGCAGCTAGCATGGAGTAGAAACGCATATCACTACTTTGTATTAGACGAAGTAGATAACTTACTCACTACAAGCATGAAGTCGCTTAAGGTCGCAATGAATACAGGTGGCACAAATAGCATTTTTATTTTTACGACAAACCATTTAGGCAAAGTCGAAGACGGTGTAGTAAACCGCTGTGTAACCGTTGAGTTTAACGCTGCGGCTAGTGTTGATTGGTTGCCTAAAGTTAAGCAGATTTTAGCTGACTACGGCGTTAGTGGCATTGATGACAAGCTGCTACTAGACATTATTGAGCCGTGCGAAGGTAGCGCACGTAAGATTTTGGCAGCGACACGAATGCTTATCGCAAAACGCTTAAAGCGTGCTGCCTAAGTAAAGTCGTTTTAAACGACTAAACAAAAAAAGCCCACTGTAAAAAGTGGGCTTTGTTATTGGGCAGATTCTTGATAACTAGAGCTAGCGGCGTCGGCGATTTCTAGTAGATTTACTTGGGCTTGTTTGATTTTGGCTGCCTTTATCAGTAACTTTCTTAGTAATAAAGAGACCTACTATTGAAACTAATGCCGTACCACACAATGCTACGCCTGCCCAATCGTGACCAGCGAGCACGAGAAGATAGCCTAAAACAAATACAGTTATAGCGATTGTAAGACCAGCTACTACGCCAGATATCCTCTCTAAGAACACGAAGAGATTAATTTTTTTAGTTTCCGCTCTTCTGAACTCCGCCTCTGCTTTAGTTTGCTCTATTACAAAAGAAACTATTGATGGGTCTATTGCTTTTAGTTCGCGCAAGTTGGCGGCTGGTAAGATGGGGCTATCTGTTTCAGTATGACTTACAGAAAACTGCTTCCCATCTTTATCTGTTGCGTGTAATGCGGTATGTTCCGCCATAATTCCTCATAGCTTTCTTAATGTCACCACTGACTTTAACAACATCACCGCGCAATTGAACTTGGTCCATTGCGAAGCCATTTGATGATGGCGATACGTAATCTCGTCGACTTGCGTACGAGTCGACGATTACATTACAACCATTAGCAAGGAAATTTATAAGTTTTGTCATATCTTATCTTTAAAGAATTTGGGAAGAATCACTTTCCAAAAACCTGAGTCTTAGTTTATATGAATTGAAAATAAACACAATACCGCCAATATTTTCTTCGTTCGCTAGTGCTAATGATTTACACAAAAGTCGTTTAAAACGACTTTTATTGCTCCAGCTACTCAGTTATTCGATTTAACAAATCTCACTTTTAACAACGCCTAGCGTCAATCTAAGCTACCGTTTCCTTTGTTGTCCTCCTGCTAATTGCCGCGCAACACTTCTTGTTGTTAGATGTGAGTAGTGTTTTCTAATCATTTCAACACTTGTGCCCATCTGCATTTCTAAATCAAAAATTGGGATTTTGTTATAGAGCAGGGCAAACGTCGCATAAGTGTGACGCAAACTATATAGCGTTCTATTTGTGTCAGTTCTTCTATCTATTAGTAAGTCAGCATCTGTCATCAATGCTGTAAATGTATGTCCTAAGTTTTCTGTTTTAGTGCCGTCGGCTAATCTAAATACATACTTGTCTAAACCTTCTTTAATCACTTCCTCAAAACTTAAATGTTGTAAGTCGATAGCACGACTATGAATGCGTTTGAAATAACGAACGGCACTATGACGAGCTACCAATTCACGCTGTCCTGTTTTTCCATCTACGCTAATCATTAACACTCTTACACCATCGTTTATATGCCAACTTAAATGCTTCCATTTAATGCCGTACGATTCAGTGCCGTGTCGCATTCCAGTGTTCGCTAATATCAACACATAATCACGTAGCAAATAACGCATATCTCTGCTTTTGCCATCTTTGCCAACATTTATCCAATGCCGCATATACCTACCTAACTGTAAGTATTCTTCTATGGTGAAGTTGGGGCGACGTTCACTTTTAACGCCTTTGTTTTGTAGCATTGGAATTTGAGATTTAACTAAGTAGCCATACGTTAGCCCTTCATCAAACACTCTGTTTAATGCGCTGTTATGTGTGTTAATCGTGCTGGCTTTTGTTCTGCGTCCAAGTCTTTTATCACGCCACTCAGCAAACTGTTTAATCAGTCCATAAGTAATACTGTTGACGTTATAGCTACCAAAAAATGGGATGAGATATTTGTCGATAGCAGCAACGTAGTCTTTGTAAATCACTTTGCCTTCGCCAGCACTTAATGCGTTTAGCATCTTTTGTTTGGCTACTCTTGCCACAGCATCAAAACGCTTATTGATAATTGGCAAGCCTTCATCTTCTCTAAACTTCGCTCGCAGATAACTGTCGTGCGCTATCTTTTTCGCTTTGTCTAAATCAGTTTGATGCGTTGTTATACGTATCCATTTTCTGCCAATTCTGTATCGACATTGCCAAGCTGGGCTTTTCTTTCGTTTAGTTAATGTGACTGCGCCATCAAGTATTTGAACTGAGTTTTGGGATAGGGTAGCGATGATGTTTTCCTTTAAAAATAACAAAAGGAAAAAGTATGTTTTCGATGTTGTGAAATGCGCAACCGTTGTGTAGCCGTGTAAAATTCTGGCTAAACTTTGTGAAAAACTTTGAATTAGAACAGGAAGTTTGGGAGATTTGGTGGGCGGTGTGTAACGGTTTGAAGCAATTTTCAATCCGCTGCTCTACCAACTGAGCTACCCAGCCATCATTTCATGATGTTTGCACATCGCGAAAGACGGGCATTATAGCAAACTAAATCTATTGTGGCATCTCAAACTTTAAACTTATTTGTAATAGCCCATATTTAAAGAGTCTGTTTTCCCTTTAAATAAAGCTAAAACGGTAGAATCTACACTATTAATAACAGCGCTTCAGCTAAAGGCATTTCAATGGACCTCTATTTAATTAGGCATACAAGACCTCAGGTACTCGATGGTGTGTGCTATGGACATGCTGATATCGATGTTGCGCCAAGTTTTAATGAGGAATTTGAAGTATTAAAAAACAAATTAAACGCTATTACATCAACAGAGATATTTAGCAGTCCTTTACAACGATGCTTAAAGCTTGCCCATGCTAGTGCTACTCATCTAAACAGCACAACGGTGATGCAAGATAGTCGTTTAATGGAGCTTAATTTTGGTGATTGGGAGTTACAGCCTTGGTCTGATATTCCTCAAGGGATTGTAGGCGAATGGACTGAGGCGCACATACGCCATACGCCACCTAATGGTGAGTCATACCAAGATTTACATTTAAGAGCTAAAAGCTTTTTGGAAGAGATCAGCGAAAAACACGAGGGTGAGACAGTGATTGCTTTCACACATGCTGGGGTGATTAGAGCTTTAGTTGCTGAGGCTCTAAATCTCCCCTTGATACATGCAGTGCGTTTACAAATTGATTACGGCAGCGTTTCTAAAATCGTCATTAAAGACAAAGTAAGTCAGATTGGTTTTGTGAACCGTTAAGCTGCTTGTTTTTTGTATGAAAGGCTTTTGATTGCGCCATAAGCAAGCCATGCCAAGCCAAGATAAACAACAGTGTGACTTAAATATGGTGTGTAATATTTAGCAACACGTTGTGAAAATTCAACAACGCTTAATGTATTTACTTTGTCTGAAAATACATACCAAAATGCGTTAGACATTACGAAGGCAACGCTAGTCGCTACCCAAGCTGTTGCAATGTAGTTTGATAGTGCAAATGGCTTTTGTTGTTTAGCCAACCAACGACCTGCACCCCAAACAACTGCATAAGTCGGGATTAAACCCCAGTAGCCTAGAGACATGCAGTAATCAGAAACACCAGCGAAGCCTAAAGCATAAAAATCCATTCCGACTGCTGCAACCATCGCTAGTGCAAACCAACGGATATTCTTCATCATCAAACCACCAAAGAATAGCGCAGCAAGTGTTGCATCAGGGAGGAAAACACTACTGCCAAAATGATTTGTGCGTGTTAATAAGATTAGTGCGATAAGCACCAAGCTAATCAAGATTGAATTCTGTTTAGTTGAAAACATAAAAACCCCTTTAATATTTAACGATATTGTAACCTTTATCCGAGTGTTTTTGTCGGACAAGGGTTAGCTTGATTTATTGTTATTAAAAATTATAGCTAAGAGTTGCAAATAAAGACCTTGGATCACTTGGATAGTAATAATATCCTTTATAAAAAGATGCACCCTTATCCTGATACCCTCCATAAGTAGAGTAGTTTTCATTAGCAATGTTTCTTACTGTTAGTCTTAGATCCCATTGATTAATTTTCTTACTAGCATATAAATCAGTCACTAGGTAAGACGGCATCTTTTTGTATGCGGATTTATCATTGGCTCCGTCATAGTATTGGCTGCCCACGTAATTAGAAACGAGCCCAAACGACAATTCGTTATCAACCTTGTAATTTAATCGAGCGTTTATTAAAAAATTAGGCACTAAATCATGAGATTTGCCATCATACGGACCGTTAATATAAGAAGCATCTTGAAATTTGGAATTGGTATATAAACTTAATTTGTCGCTAATAGAAGAATTGGTGCTCAAATAAACACCTTTTCTCTCAATTAGATTAGCATCATTTATGTTTTTTCCAGTAGCCACTTGATATCGGATTTCATCTTCCGTTCTTGTATGAAAGATAGAAGTTGTGAACTGAGTATTAATCAAAACAAAACTAGAGCCAATTTCGGCGGTGCGATCGATTTGAGGATTAATTATTCCACCAACAAACGTTCTTGTATAACCCTCATAACCCCAAAATTCATCAATATTGGGAAAACGAAATGCTTGAGAATATTTAGCATAAATCTTCTGTGATTCAGAAAATTTATAATTTAAGGCTAATTCCCATGCATTAGCAGATGTGGTTTTGTGTGCATTCGATAATTCATTACCATCATCATCTTTGGCGCTCACACTTTGAGCTTCTCTTCTGAATCCAGCCAATAAATCCAAATTCTCTTTTATAGCAAATCTATGGCTTAAATAAATAGAATTATTAGTCAAGGAAGCACTAGATTTTGTTATAGATGTATAGTCATTCATCACCCCCTGATCATCTTGAGAACCAGAAGAGCGCCCATAATCATACCCAACTATTAAGTCACCTAATTTTTCCAGGTCTATTTTTAAGCGAGGCGAAAAATCCATACGCCAACGGCTATAGTTGGCATTGTAAGGAAAGTATTGAGGAGGATTATATAAGGCATAATCATTTAAGGGGTCTCCTTGATTATCACCATTTTTAAAGAATTCAGATTTTGTATTTTTATATGAAAAATCACCTTCAAACTTTATGTGATTTTTAAAATCAAAAACAGCTCCGAATCCCACTCCATAGTTGTCATATTTATTGTACGATCCAACAAAGCAACTATAAATGTCACATTTCACAGTCCGCGGATTACCATTGCCAACCGGAGCTATGACAGCGCCTGGAGTCTCATTCTTATTATGGTTACCGAACACTTCCAAATAAACCGAATTTTTATCAAAATACTGAGTTACGCGTGCATCTAATGAATATTGATCCGACTCAGTATTTTGCCGCCACCCATCTGAATGATTGGCACTACCCGAGACTTTAAATAATGTGTCGTTGTATTTGTTTTGAAAAACTGCACTTGCTGCTTTCGTACCAAAGCTACCAAAAGTTACAGATGCTTGATTGATGGCATTTTGACTCTCGTTAGTAACAATATTAATCACACCACCAACAGCACGATCCCCATATTGAACCCCAGCACCGCCTTTGAGAATTTCTATTCTATCAATTGACCCGATTGGAATAATTTCCCATGGAACAGCTGCCGAATCAATCGGGCTAATTCTCTGACCATTAATAAGTACAAGTGTTGTACTGCCGCTAGTTGCTCCATACCCACCAATATCAACTATTGCGCCTCTATTAAACTGACCTAGCGCAACACCTGAAATGTTTAGACCACCTATCTGAGAGAGGATTTGTGGAATTGAACTTGAATTTAATTCACTTATTTGTTCGCGTGTAATGACTTGTAAATTTGCTGCAACATTCTGAATATTTTCATGAACTCTAGATGCAGTCACCACGACATCATCGGCGTTAATCATGGTGGTTGCTGCGAATGCAGGCGTACTAAGAAGCAAGCTTATGAGGCTTGATATGGTCGTTTTTTTCATTATTCATTCCCTAATCATGACGTACGTCCCCGTGCGCCAATTAACAAATAGAGAATACCGAGCGTGAGATTATTTTTTATTGATTCAGAGTTATTAAGCGTGAGATTCTTTATGAATCTTCGCGCCCAGAAACCGTCACCCCGCGGCATTTCTATGCTTAGGTTGCTAGGCCGGTCTCCGGACTTGTGAGGATATGATTTGCGCCTTCCCAAATAAAGAATATTCAGTGGCATATTGCAAACCTACAATCACTTACCGTTGCGGGGGCAGTACAGGAATTGTGTTTAGTGATAACTAAAAACGCACCTATTTCCCAGTTTCACCTTGTTGCTGAAAAGCAATCTCGGCACCTATCAACTTAATCAACATTATATCGGATTTAGACCTCGAAGGCTGAGTCTTTTTAAAACTGGCTAGCGATGTAACATCTTGTAAAACTTTCAGAATTAACGCTTAGCAGTTGACTAGACAGGGATTTAACAATTATAGTTAGTGCATGGATGCTGACTTAAAAGCTTTAGAAGATAAGATTTCGCAATTAGTGGTTTTGACCCAATCTGTGCGAAAAGATAATCTTGAATTACGACAATCGCTTGCGCTTGCGCAAGACGAAGCTCGTCTGCTTAAAGCACAAATGCAACAGGCCAGCGAGAAATTAGAAACCCTGCTTGATCAATTGCCAGAGGCTAGTTTATGAGTGAAGTAAAGGGCGTTGATGTCAATATTATGGGCAGGGAATTTAAAGTCTCCTGCACTGATGATGAGCGCGAAGGCTTACTCACCGCAGTAAGTTATCTTGATAAAAAAATGCGTGATATTCGCGATACTGGCAAGGTCATCGGCGTTGAGCGCATTGCCATTATGGCCGCACTTAATTTAGCGCATGAATTACTAACGACAAGAAGTGGTGGCGTTAATTTAGGTGATGCTAGAAAACGCGTGCTTGATATGCAGCAGCAAATTGATACAGCAATCGCTGAACAAAATAATTTGTTCTAAATCCTCAAGAACTAATTCTTAAATTTCCAGCCTTAAATACGATATAGTTCGCTTTGTTCCCCGCGGTGCGATTTAGGTTATATATTCCTTGAACTAGTCTTCGCATCGGTTTCGATCATTCGAGTTACTGTGAGCACGCTCCACTGCGGGTGCGCCTAATGAACTCTAGATTGTTACCACTTGAGCCTTTTTGGTTCAGGATGCCAGCCTAGGTTACACCTGCGGGGAACTCCCCTTATTTTTATCTTAATTCGTGATACTTCAGATCTGCCAAACTCACTCTTTCCAGGCACTTTTCATGAGTTGCTTCTAGAATGACAGGCGGGGCAAATCCAGCCTCTGCGGCTTCATGCCAACGAGATGCACATAAACACCATCGATCACCCGGCTGTAGGCCTTCAAATCCGTATTCAGGGCGTGGTGTCGTTAAATCATTACCCTTGCTTGCAGAAAAAATTAAGAATTCTTCGGTGACCTGTGCACAAACTGTATGACTCCCATTATCTTGCGGTCCAGTTTCACAACAACCTGTTCTGGTAAATCCTGTTAAGGGGTCAAGACTGCAAGTTTGCAAGGTAGTGCCTAATACATTTTTTGCCATCATCAGCCTCTTTTTTAATATTAAGTCAGGTTATGATACGAGTATATTTGAATAAAAGTTGTTTAAAGGAATAAAAATGCGTTATTGGTTAATGAAGTCTGAACCTGCTGATGTTTCAATTGATGATCTCGCTGGGTTTCCTGATCAATCCGTTGATTGGTATGGCGTACGTAATTATCAAGCACGTAATTTTATGCGCGACCAAATGAAGGTGGGCGATGGTGTTTTGTTTTATCACTCAAACTGTGCGGAGCCTGGAATTGTTGGAATATGTGAGGTATCTACCCTCGCCTATCCTGACCGTTTACAGTTTATTGAAGGTCATAAATATTACGATCCCAAAGCCACGCCTGAGAGCCCTCGCTGGTTTAATGTGGATGTAAAACTCGTTAAAAAAACACGCCTACTTAGCTTGAAAGAAATGCGCGAAAATCCTGATCTTGCCAACCTAAAAATTTTACAGCGTGGCAATCGCCTTTCTATTACACCAGTTGATCCTAGAGACTGGGAAATCATTAATAAATTACTGTAACAATAAAAAAGCCCCGAAATCTCGGGGCTTTTTTATTTCAAAACGTCATCTAAAATTAAGGCTTATCTAAACTACCCATCGATTTTGGATAAGTAATTACGCCCCAAGGCATTTCTTTATCAGCAATCGCATTAGTTTTCTCTAGCTTCTCAATATCGATTACAACTACAGCATCTGACTTACCGCAAGCCAACAAAATTTGCTTGTCATCTGGCGTGAAGCTGAAATGCCAGCAACGATTACCGGTTGGAATATCTTTTATTTTCTCAAAAGTTTTCGCGTCATACACTTGCATGGCTTTTTCTTTAGAACTTGCCACATAAATGCGGTCGCCACTTCGATCAAAAGAAATGCCGTATGGAGATTGACCCGTTTCTACAGTTCGCGTTACTTTAAAGTTTTTATCAAGCACAATAAATTTATTGCCATACTCTAATGTTGAAACATAGTAGCTACCATCTGGTGAAACTTTAATCCCACGAGGACGATCGCCATACGCTTTAGTAGAAACTGATTTAATCAACTTACCTGTCGCTAAGTTGTGAACAGTAATCGTGTTGTCAGCCTCATTGGTAATAATTAATTTCTTACCGTCTTTAGAAAATTCAATGCCTTCAGTTTCTGGGCCGCCAACAATCTCGCGAATCTTCTTACCTTTTTTCAAATCCACAACCGCAATACGCGCTGGAATTTTTTCATCATCATCGTCATCTTCTTTAGCAACTTCGCCTGGTTTAGGTGGAGGACCGCCTTTTGAGCTAGGCTCGGTTGACACGAACACTAAGCCCTTGTGCACACGAACAAACTCAGGGTTCTTGCCGACTTTAATGTGTTTAACAAGCTGGCCGCTGGCACGATCGATTACCGAAATATTGTCATCGTCTTTATTTGCAGTAATCAGATATTTACCATCTTCAGTCACACCAATACCACGAGGACTTTTTGCTTGAATATCAATATTTCCAGTTGCTTCAAGCGTATCTAAATCAATTACGGTAATGCCGCCATCTTGATTAGATACATAAGCGTTTCCACGCTCACCAGCGCTTACTGATGCACTTAACAATCCCAGAAACAAACCTAGCAACATATTAGTTTTTTTCATCGATCTACTTTCTATGATTTAATTTTATGGGGCAATCTTTAAGTTCAAATTTTAGTCCACATTGAAGGACAAAAAGTTCTATCTATCCTGATATCAGGAAATTCTCCTACCTACAATTGGGTTACCCAAGAAACAATTGATATGCAGGATTGCTACTTTCATCCCAATAAGGGTAGCCAAGCTGCTCCAGGAATGTTGCAAAAGCGGCTCTATCTTCTGGCGGGACTTGCATCCCAACTAATACGCGGCCGTAATCAGCGCCATGATTACGATAGTGGAACAAGCTAATATTCCAATCATGCCCCATCGTGTCTAAGAAATTCATGAGCGCACCTGGCTTTTCAGGGAATTCAAATCGATACAACACTTCATTTTTGGCTTGTGGCGCATGGCCGCCAACCAAATGACGTAGGTGTAGTTTTGCCACTTCATTATCTGTTAAATCCAAAGCAGGCAAATCGTGTGCTTGCAGCATCTCAACAAGCGCTGTTACTTGCTGAGCATTACTCATCGCAATGCCTACAAAGATATGGGCAAACTTAGGATCTGAATAACGATAATTAAATTCAGTAATGCTACGCCCACTTAATAAACGGCAGAAAGTTTTAAATGAGCCTGGCTTTTCTGGAATCGTTACTGCTAATACGGCTTCTCGTTTCTCACCAATCTCAGCTCGCTCAGCAACAAAACGTAAACGATCGAAATTCATATTAGCGCCAGAGGCGATACCAACGAATGTTTTGCCATGTACGTTATTACGCTTGATATATTCTTTCATCCCAGCAACAGCAAGTGCACCAGCAGGCTCTAAAATAGAGCGGGTATCTTCAAATACATCTTTAATAGCGGCACAAATTGCGTCATTGTCGACCAGAACCATCTCATCAACATATTCTTGGCACAACTTGAAAGTATGCTCACCAACCTGCTTAACAGCGGCGCCGTCGGCAAACAAACCAACCTGATCAAGCATTAGACGCTTACCTGCTTTTAATGATTGTGTCATCGCATCGGCATCATTGGCCTCTACGCCAATCACTTTAATTTCTGGACGTAGCGCTTTTACATAAGCAGCAATCCCTGCAAGCAAACCACCGCCGCCAACACAGCAGAAAATGGCCTCGATAGGCTCTGGATGCTCATTCAGAATCTCCATCGCAATCGTGCCCTGCCCCGCGATAACTTCAGGATCATCATAAGGATGAACAAAGGTCAGTCCTTCAGACTTTTCTAGCTCTAATGCATGCAAATAAGCATCTGAATATGAATCACCAAATAAAACCACTTCACCACCACGACTTTTTACTGCATTCACTTTAATTTGAGGCGTTGTTGTTGGCATAACGATGACTGCACGACAACCTAATTTCTGCGCAGAAAGTGCAACGCCCTGAGCATGATTACCAGCAGATGCTGCGATCACACCGCGCGCAAGTGCTTCCTTAGAAAGGTGCGCCATCATGTTATAAGCGCCACGTATTTTGAAAGAAAACACAGGCTGCATATCTTCACGTTTTAACAAAACTCTGTTGTCTAGGCGTGCGGATAAATTAGGCTGAAATTCCAGCGGCGTTTTTTTAGCAACGTCATAAACGTTTGCTGCACGAATTTTTTCTAGATAGTCGTTTTTCATTCAGTCTGGCTAAGTGTATTATTGAGGGTAGATTGTAATTATAAAGAAAACGCATAATTAAAGAATTTAATTATGCAAATTGAAGGATAAATCGAACATGGCAACGCAAGACGAATTAAAACAACAGGTCGCACAAGCGGCTGTTTCTTATGTTAAAGGCGGAATTATTGGCGTGGGCACTGGCTCAACTGCTAATTTTTTCATTGATGAACTTGCAAAAGTTAAATCAAAAATTGATGGCGCAGTAGCTAGCTCAGAAGCAACAGCTCAACGCCTTCGCGCTCATGGAATTGAAGTATTTGATTTGAATTCAGTAGACGGCATGGAAATTTATGTGGACGGCGCTGATGAAATTACAGAACACCTTCACATGCTAAAAGGCGGTGGCGGTGCATTAACTCGTGAAAAAATCGTGGCAGCTTGCGCGAAAAGCTTTATTTGTATTTGTGACGCAAGCAAATACGTCCCAGTATTAGGTAAATTTCCACTGCCTGTAGAAGTACTACCAATGGCACGCAGTCACGTTGCACGCGAACTCGTTAAATTAGGCGGCCAACCTAAATTGCGTGATTTTACGACAGATAATGGCAATGTAATTTTGGATGTTCATGGCTTAACAATCAGCAATCCTGTTGAGATGGAAGCAAAAATCAATCAAATCGTCGGTGTTGTTACCAATGGTTTGTTTGCTGCACGTGCAGCAGATGTTCTTTTGCTAGCAACGGCTGAAGGTGTTAAAACCTACAAACGTTAATTTAATTTTTTTGTGGCTTTTACATAAAACTGTCACAAAAAAAGATTAAGCTATAACATTCGGGTAAATGCCTTTAATGGCATGCTTTATTAAACAAGGATATTTTCAATGCAATCTGAACACATTTTTAAGCAATATGATGCTGAACTTGAAACAGTTCGTGCAAAGGTACTTGAAATGGGCGGCTTGGTTGAGCAGCAAATTGTAAACGCACTAGAGTCACTAGTTAGCGTTAACCCAAAACTTGCCGCGGAAGTAATGGAAGCCGATCACCGTGTGAATGCACTTGAAGTGCAAGTTGATGAAGACTGCAGCCATATCATTGCACGTCGTCAACCAGCGGCTGGCGACTTACGTATGATTATGATGGTAGTTAAAACCATCACTGACCTTGAACGTATTGGCGATGAAGCAACAAAAATTGCTCGCGTTGCTCAAAAAATTTACGAATCAGATCGCATGTACAAACCTCGTTTTAATGAAATTAATACGATGGTTAGCTTAGTGCGTGAGATGTTGCGTACCTCGCTAGATGCATTTGCCCGTTTAGATGTTACAAAAACAGTCGATGTAGCACGTCAAGATGAGCAAGTGGATGAGCAATTCCGAGCAGCAATGCGCCAGTTGATTACTTTCATGCTAGAAGATCCGCGCACAATTTCAATGTCACTTGAAGTGCTATTCGTAGCAAAAGCGATTGAACGTATTGGTGATCATGCTAAAAACATTGCCGAGTACGTTGTGTACATGGTGAAGGGTAAAGACGTTCGCCATACGACAGTGGATGAAATGGAACGCGAAACACTCGCTCCATAATTCCAATCAAATATGGACAACAAAAAAGGGCAGTCAAATTGACTGCCCTTTTTTGTTTTTTTAAAACCTTTTAATTAAGGCTTTTCTGGAATATAGCCACTCGCTTTATCAGCACCTTCGCCAAAGAAATAAGCTTCAGTTTGTTGGGTTAAATACTTACGCGCTTCCGGATCAGCTAGGCTTAAACGATTTTCGTTAACCAACATGGTTTGCTGTTTCAACCAAGCAGCCCAAGCCTCTTTGGAAACATTTTCATAAATGCGCTTACCAAGTTCACCTGGGTAAGGAGGAAAATCCATGCCATCGGCTTCTTTACCTAATTTAATGCAATTTACTGTACGCGCCATATTAATCTCTTAAATGTAATATCAATCGAAGGGCTAATCATAGCGCAAGCGCTACATATCTGCACCTAACTCTTCATCAAAACTCGCCACGCAAGCCAACCAATAATGAACGGCCGCCCATGGGAGCAATTTCTTTCAAAAAAGAACTATGTTCTCGGATATCTTGATCAAGTAAATTTCTAGCCTTTGCAAAAACTTCTAATCGAAAATCCGTTTTAAATCGATAACTAGCAGTTGCATTTACCAAAGTATAACCATCTGTTTTGAGCTCGTTGTTGTCAACGCGATCTTGCTTGAACCCATGAAGCACATCCAACCTAGATCCAAACTGACCAAATTCATAATCAAAACCAGCGCCCAAGCGCATCGGCGCAATTCTAGGAAGCGCCGATCCAGTGTCTTGATTAGTCGCCCTGACATAATCACCTCGTAAGTTTAGATTTAAGTCGCCCACACCTTCATAAATACGAAATTTGCCTTGTGCTTCCATGCCTGTAAAAATTGCCGGCACACCGATGGTATTGGCTTCTCTCAGGCCATCAACATTTTCGCCTGTATTGTAGATACTAATGAAATTAGTAAATCTCGTGTAAAAACCACTCACACTTAAACTATGTTTTTCACGCTTCCAGCGAATTTGTGCATCCAAGCCATTCGCTTTTTCAACATTGAGATTTTTATTCCCGATTTCATATTGGTTGGTAGCGACGTGAGCACCATTAGAAAATAGTTCATTTTGGGTAGGGGCACGCTCTGTATGCGTTAAGTTTGTAGCAAGACTCCAATTCTCATCAATGCTAAATAAAGCTCCCGCAGAAAGATTCTTAGGTGTAAATTTTTTAGCACTTGCTTCGCCAAATTTGTCATCAACGCCACCGCCTGAGGACTTAACATTAAACTTATCAACCCTCCCCCCCAATGATAGCTTCATCCGATCAATAGGCAGCTCTTCATAAAAATAAAGGCCCTGACTAGCCGTATGAGTTGACGGAACAAAGGCCTCATCACCTAAAGCTTCAAAGCGTGTATTTTGTGTTTGCAAACCAAACACACCTGATACCTCACCTATCTTCGTGTGCCCCGCTTCCAATGTAGTCTCAACACCTTTATTGAGAAAGGTTGTTCCGACAACACCCGCATCAATTTCTTGATGTTGATAATCGGTGTAAGCCATTCTAAATTTCATTCGTTGAATAAAACTATCCAAGCCATGCACTTCCGATGATAAGTCCCATCGCTTACTCAGCATATCAACCTTGACGGTTGGTTCAGAAACAGTGCCGTAATTACTATTCGATTCCGAATAAGAAACCCCAACATGCCCCTGGTCAAAAGTTAAAGAAGCTCCAATAGCTCCGCCATCTGATTTTGCTGCACTATTGACTAACTTTCCATTGCTAACATGATCTCCATGATCATTAGCTTTAATTCTCCTAATAGCGCTTCCAGGGATTTCTAAATCATCTGTTTTCCGAGTATAGAAATCTGCATGAATCGCGAAAAGTCCATTTCCTACATCAGCGACAGCTGCTCCGCTCCGCTCATTGTCTGCGCCGCCAAATCTTGTCTCAGCCCTTCCAATTAGTCCATCTAATGATTCTTTAGGAATGCGATGATCAATCACATTGACTACACCACCAACAGCTCCAGCCCCATAAAGCACAGTCGCAGGACCTCTGATTACTTCAATCTGTTCTGCAATTAAAGGGTCAACTGCAACTGCATGATCTGGACTAAGTGCTGAAGCATCTAAGGCACCAACTCCATTTTGCATCACTTTAATTCTGTCGCCATCCATTCCTCTTATTACTGGGCGAGAAGCATTGGGGCCAAAATAAGTTGAACTCACTCCCGGACTTCCATTCAAGGTCTCGCCAATCGTTGACTCTCTTTTAAGAGACAATTCTCTTCCACTCAACACTGAAACCGGAATAACCAATTCATCAGAACCGACACCTAAAGGATTGCCAGTAATTGGTACAGGGGGTGCATCAATATTAATCTGCTGCTCAGCAGCAAAGCTCGTTGTAGTTAACAACAACGGAGTAAAAAATAAAGTTGTAATAGCAATCGCAATAGGCTTGCGTGCTAATCGATTGGAATTGCTCATGGAGTACTCCTAAATAAAGTAGAAAGTGTCGCTTTTTTATAAACGACCAAGGGCGTTAGCCCAGATTCAATCAATGACTTTAGGAGAAAAGAGGTGGGGCGCGTGCTTGATAAGAAACAACAACATGACGACTTTGAGTATATTGATAGTCATCAATTTGAATGGCTATTATTGGTATAACGGGAATATGAAAACTAGGTGCATCTAATGCGCTTGCCATTTCTCCATAAGCAACACATTTGTCACAAATTGGAGAATGCGGTGTCTGTTGTTTCTGCTGTGTAAGCGGAGCTTGCTCGGAGTAGTGGGAAATTTCATGCGTAACTGCACCGTGCTGTGCAAATAAAAACAGCAGCGGCAGTAAAAAGGTCATGAAAGTACGTTTCAGCATGGTGTGGATTTTAACAGAAAAACTGAATTAAATTTTATCAAGCATTGTAAGTAAATGTATTAATTCATCTTTCACAGAGTCAAAGTCCTCATATTCTGCAGAAGTTCTTGCATACCAATAACGACTATTAAATTCATCCCCTTCAATTTTATGCAGAACCGCATGTATCCAAGAGGATATCGGATCTTTATATTCCTGAACAATCTGATGGGCGGCATTCCAGTCCCCCGACAATGAAAGATTGATTGCGGTTTTTAACTGCTCACTTAAATATTGATCCAATTAGCACATCCAAATGCATATTAAAAAAGCCCAGTTACTCTTCGCAAGCTGGGCTCTTAAAATCAGCAACTAATTAAGCGTTGAAATTTGCAGATGCAAAATCCCAGTTTGCTAATGAAGCTAAAAATACTTCAACAAATTTAGCACGCACATTGCGATAATCAATGTAATAAGCATGTTCCCATACATCGATTGTCAATAACGGCGTATCACCTGTTGTTAATGGTGTGCCAGCAGCGCCCATATTCACAATATCTACTGAACCATCTGCTTTTTTCACTAACCATGTCCAGCCAGAGCCAAAATTGCCGACAGCTGAAGCTTGAAATGCTTTTTTGAATTCATCAAATGAACCCCATTTTGCATTAATTGCATCAGCCAAAGCGCCTGTTGGTGCTGCACCGCCATTTGGCTTCATGCAACTCCAGAAGAATGTATGGTTCCAAATTTGTGCTGAGTTGTTATAAATACCAGCTGAAGATTTTTTAACGATTTCTTCTAAGCTGCTATTTTCAAACTCTGTACCTTTAATTAAATTGTTCAAATTTGTGACATAAGTTTGATGATGTTTTCCATAATGAAACTCTATCGTTTCTTCTGAAATGTGCGGAGCTAATGCATTTTTTGCATAAGGTAATGCAGGTAATTGATGTTCCATGGTGTGATTCCTTTTTATAAAAATTCCAACTTCTGATTTTGCCACATTCTGACAGCATTAAAAACAACAGGCTTTCTAGGGGTTTATTTCACTCTACTTTTTAGCACGCGGATGGGCTTGATCATATACTTTTGCAAGATGCTGAAAATCGAGATGTGTATAAACTTGTGTAGTGCTGATATTAGCGTGACCAAGCATTTCCTGCACGGCTCGCAAATCCCCACTAGACTGCAAAACATGTGTAGCGAAACTATGTCTTAACATATGCGGATGCACATCACTATTAATACCCTGCTTAATTGCCCACTCTTTTAATCTATATTGCACTGCTCTAGGCGTAATGCGATTGCCTTGCTTAGTAATAAACAAAGCCCCACTCTCGGATTTTACAATCAGGCTGCGGACATCAATCCAAGTTTCAATCGCACTAATCGCATGACTCCCAACAGGAACGATGCGTGTTTTATTTCCCTTACCAGTCACCGTAACTGTGCCATTGACTAAATCAAGCTGGTCAAAGTTCAAACCAACAAGCTCTGCCAATCGCAAACCTGATGAATAAAATAGTTCGAGTATTGCATGATCTCTTAAACTTAATAAATCTTCCTCTTTCACATCAACCAGCTTAACGGCCTGGTCTGCGGACAATGCTTGAGGTAAAGTTTTAGCAGACTTTGGTGCACGCATTCCAATACAAGGATTGCTGGTGAAATTATGCTGCTTGACTAAATAGTCAAAAAATCCACGCCATGAGGAAAGCATACGGGCAATACTTTTTCCACCCAATCCTTGGCCGTGTAACTTAGCAATGAGTTGACGAATATGCTGAGGCTGAGTTTTAAGGAGGAGTAAAGCTTGTGATTCAGCGTATGCCAAAAGAAAGGCTATATCACGTTTGTAATTCGCTTGCGTTAACTTGCTTAAGCCGCGCTCAAAAGCGAGATGATTTAAGTAGGCCTCTAAAAAATCCAAATCAAATCCAGATTAACTAACATATCGACTTAATGCTGACGTGAGTAATTCATTTAATCGCTGCAAAAACAAAGTGCCCATTCCAGGATAGAAACGCTTTTCATCATCTGATGCCAGGACAAGGAAACCAATAGTTTCTGTAGCCCCCAAAGGAATCACAGCATAAGATTTAGCCTCTACTCCATCATTCAATAAATACTGAAAACTATCATTGAGTGCATTGCCGCAATAAGGTTTATCTAAACTCAGCACCCAAGTTTTAAGGGTCTCATCAACGGTCTCAAAAGCTACTTGTGTGCTTAAATCATTATCTGCTGCCAAAGCCCAAAGCTTAATATTGACGTAAGGCACATTAAAATTCTCACGCAAAGTTTCGACCAGCATTTGATTTAGCGC
The DNA here is from genome assembly GCA_024640945.1 of Candidatus Methylopumilus sp. Lineage (GTDB taxonomy): Bacteria > Pseudomonadota > Gammaproteobacteria > Burkholderiales > Methylophilaceae > Methylopumilus_A. The sequence continues at coordinate 36,011 of JAHEEA010000006.1, read as the reverse complement.
GGTAAAATCTGCGGAATTAAGCAAACCCAGCGTCAACTGATGAACTTTATTGCCCGTTTCATCATTTTCGATACCAATCGTCAGAAGTTCGCTGTATTTTCGCTCCAATTGCCTGATTTTATCGCGTTGAGCAACTTGCTGACGCTCGGCCAAAGAAATGGCCCCTTTACCATGAGCACTGGGAACATGCATGGCTGCCAACAAATCGGCATGATTTTCAAAAAATTGCGGATTTTGCTGCAAGAAAGCAGCAACTTCATCCTCGTTCAGAGATTTCGTTTCCATTTAAGGTTTTCTATCTATCAATAATCAAAATTAAATTGAAATGTTGCCGTCATATACTACAACAGCAGGTCCTGTCATCATCACAGAATCATCTCCACCCGCCCAAGCAATAGTTAAACTACCGCCACGCATATCTACTTGCACTGGCGACTGCAACTGACCTAATCGAATACCTGCAACAGCAGCAGCACAAGCGCCCGTTCCACAAGCAAGTGTTTCGCCGGCACCTCGCTCAAATACACGTAAACGAATATGGTGCACATCCATAATTTGCATAAACCCCGCATTCACTCGCTGAGGGAATCTAGAATGCACTTCAATAAGCGCTCCTTCATTCCCAACTGGGGCCCGATCCAAATCCTCAACCACCTGCACCGCATGAGGATTCCCCATAGAAACTGCACTGATTTCAACTTCATGATCAGAAACCAATAGTGGATAACTCAATGCAACTTCATCAGCAATAAATGGAATTTGGTTGGGCTCAAATTTAGGAGAGCCCATATCAACCGTCACTAAACCACCATCTTCCAATTTAGGGTAAATAATACCGCCAGCAGTTTCAACGCAAATTTTGGTTTTTGCAGTTAGGCCTTTATCAAAAACAAATCTAGCAAAACAACGAGCGCCATTTCCGCACTGCTCTACCTCACCGCCATCCGCATTGAAAATGCGATACCGAAAGTCAGCCATGGATTGCGTTGGCTTTTCAACCAACAACAACTGGTCGCATCCAATGCCAAAACGACGATCAGCAATGCGACGGATTTGTTCAGCGGTTAAATTAACGGGCGATGTATAACTATCAATCACAACGAAGTCGTTGCCCAAGCCTTGCATTTTCGTAAATTTAAGATCCATCGTTCTCGTCATTCTATTTTCAGTCATTAATTACATGCATTTCTAATTAACATCATTGTATGGGATAGTTGAATGATAAGGTAGCTTAGCTAGCTAAAACCTGATTTTTAAAGTGGTTTAAATTCTTCGCGCCTTAAAACTAGAATTTTGTAAATTGCATTTAATTTGCTATTCTTCATCCCTTATTTTCGAATATAGAACGAAACATAATCCATGAGTTCATATTTATTCACCTCAGAATCTGTTTCTGAAGGCCATCCAGATAAACTTGCTGACCAGATATCTGACAGCATCTTAGATGCAATTCTTGAACAAGATCCTACTGCGCGTGTTGCAGCAGAGACTTTAGCCAACACAGGCCTGATTGTGCTTGCGGGTGAGATTACAACCACTGCAAACGTTGATTACATCAAAGTTGCACGTGAAACGATTAAACGCATTGGTTATGACAATACAGATTACGGTATCGACTACAAAGGTTGTGCTGTATTGGTTGCTTATGACAAACAATCGCCTGACATCTCCCAAGGCGTTGATGGCGCACATGACGACCCACTAGACCAAGGCGCTGGTGACCAAGGCATTATGTTTGGTTATGCCTGCGATGAGACACCACAACTCATGCCATTGCCTATTTGGTTATCTCACCGCGTGATGGAACGTCAATCACAACTCCGTAAAGATGGCCGTTTACCATGGTTACGTCCTGACGCCAAATCACAAGTAACGATTAAATACGAAAACGGTAAACCAAGTGCCATTGATACAGTCGTTGTTTCAACACAACACGCTCCTGAGATGGAACTCAAAGACATCCGTGAAGCAGTGATTGAAGAAATCATCAAACCAACACTGCCTAAAGAACTCATCAAAGGTGATATCAAGTTCTTAGTGAACCCAACCGGTCGTTTTGTGATTGGTGGACCGCAAGGCGATTGTGGCTTAACGGGTCGTAAAATTATTGTCGATACCTACGGCGGTGCAGCGCCACATGGTGGTGGTGCATTCTCTGGTAAAGACCCTTCTAAAGTAGATCGCTCAGCCGCTTATGCAGGTCGTTATGTAGCTAAGAATATCGTTGCAGCAGGCCTTGCTTCACGTTGTTTAGTACAAATCTCTTACGCGATTGGTGTTGCTCAGCCTACATCCATCATGGTCGAGACTTACGGTACAGGTAAAGTATCAAACGAAGTGCTCACCGCTTTAGTACGTGAACACTTTGACCTACGTCCGAAAGGCATTGTGAAGATGCTCGATCTCTTGCGTCCAATTTACACCAAGACAGCAGCTTACGGCCACTTCGGTCGTGATGAACCGGAATTCTCTTGGGAAGCGATTGACAAGGCGGCGGCATTGAAGGCTTCTGTTTAACACCCCTAGTTAAAATAAAAAAGCCTCAATCTGAACTGATTGGGGCTTTTTTATGTCTGCTGCTAAGTACTTTATAAGCATCAACTTAGGCTAATACGTTGAATTTGTGTAAAAACAATATTCGCGTATAATTGCCGCCATTCCGAGGAGCGCTGCGAGAGAAAACTCCCAGGCTCGGAAAATGTTTTAACGGCGCTCACCATATTAACCGTGCCGGGCACGGGATACGGGTGAGAGTGTTAAAACTTCAAGTGGCATCACTTCTAGTTTTTCTAGCAACTCCAAATTTTCCGCATTCCCTCCGGTCACACCATTCAAGGAAAACACATGAATACTGTGACTGATATTAAAGACTATGTAATTGCTGACATTAATCTAGCTGATTTTGGACGCAAAGAAATTGCCATTGCTGAAACCGAAATGCCAGGGCTAATGGCGATTCGTGAAGAATTTTCAAAAGCACAGCCGCTAAAAGGCGCACGCATTACCGGCTCATTACACATGACCATTCAAACAGCTGTTCTTATTGAAACGCTTAAAGACTTAGGCGCGGAAGTTCGCTGGGCATCATGCAACATTTACTCAACACAAGATCACGCTGCAGCTGCAATTGCCGCTGGTGGCACACCAGTCTTTGCGATTAAAGGTGAAACATTAGAAGAGTACTGGGATTACACACACCGTATTTTTGAATGGACTGATGGCGGCTATTCAAACATGATTTTGGATGATGGTGGCGATGCTACTTTGTTGTTACATCTTGGTACGAATGCTGAAAAAGATATTTCTTTATTGAACAACCCAGGCAGCGAAGAAGAAGTGTGCTTATTCAATGCAATTAAAGAAAAATTAAAAACTGACCCAACTTGGTACTCAACACGTCTTGCGCAAATTAAAGGTGTAACTGAAGAAACAACAACAGGTGTTCATCGTTTGTATCAAATGCACGAAGAAGGCCGCTTAGCGTTTCCTGCAATCAACGTAAACGACTCTGTCACAAAATCAAAATTCGACAATTTATATGGTTGCCGTGAATCATTGGTTGATGCGATCAAACGTGCAACCGATGTCATGATTGCTGGCAAGATTGCAGTCGTTGCAGGCTATGGCGACGTGGGTAAAGGTTCTGCACAAGCACTACGTGCTCTATCAGCACAAGTTTGGGTAACAGAAATTGATCCGATCTGCGCACTACAAGCGGCAATGGAAGGTTACCGTGTAGTCACTATGGATTATGCATGTGAACATGGCGATATTTTCGTAACCGCAACTGGTAACTACCACGTCATTGGTCATGACCATATGGCAAAAATGAAAGACCAAGCGATTGTATGTAACATCGGTCACTTCGATAATGAAATTGATGTTGCGTCACTTGAAAAATATGAGTGGGATGAAATCAAACCACAAGTGGATCATGTAATTTTCCCTGATGGCAAAAAGATTATCTTGTTAGCCAAAGGCCGCTTAGTAAACTTAGGCTGTGGTACAGGCCATCCAAGTTACGTCATGAGTTCATCATTTGCGAATCAAACGATTGCGCAAATTGAGCTATTTGCGAATACCGATAAATATCCAGTGGGCGTTTATACTTTACCTAAACACCTAGATGAAAAAGTGGCAGTATTACAATTGAAAAAGTTAAACGCACAACTAACACGCTTATCAGATGAACAAGCGGCTTATATTGGCGTTTCACAAAACGGTCCTTTCAAACCAGATACATACCGTTATTAATCAGGCGCAACAGGCATCAGCAATCACTGATGCCTGTCCAAATGAATGAAAAGAGAATTGAGATATGAAGGCTGATATCAGTTTTGAATTTTTTCCGCCAAAAACGGAAGAAGGCATTATTAAATTACGCGAAGCTCGAAAACAGCTCGCCTTAATGCAGCCCAAATTTTTCTCTGTCACTTTTGGTGCAGGCGGCTCGACTAAAGACCGCACCATGGAGACAGTCTTAGAAATTCAATCTGAAGGATTCGAGGCGGCACCGCACATTTCTGGCATTTCTTCTACTAAACAAGAAATTAAAGATTTGTTGCAAACGTATCAATCAAATGGGATTCGCCGATTAGTTGTATTGCGTGGTGACTTACCTTCAGGTGAAGTCAGCGTTGGTGACTTTGCACACGCCAATCAACTGGTTTCTTTCATTCGAGAACAAGCCGGTAATGCTTTCGAAATAGAAGTAGCCGCTTATCCAGAAACGCATCCTGAAGCACGTTCAGCGTCAAAAGATTTAGAGCATTTCAAAACAAAAGTAGATGCCGGCGCAAATGCTGCAATTACCCAGTACTTTTACAATGCAGATGCTTATTTTCAGTTCGTTGACCGCTGCGAATCACTAGGAATTAGCATCCCAATTGTGCCGGGCATTATGCCTATTTACAACTACACACAATTGGCACGATTTTCAAATGTATGTGGTGCAGAAATACCACGCTGGCTGAGCTTGAGATTGCAAGACTATGGTGATGATATTGCATCACTGAGAGCACTTGGTGTTGATGTAGTCACTAGTTTATGTGAAAAATTACTGGACGGCGGAGCGCCAGGTTTGCATTTTTACACGATGAATCAGTCAGGGATTATTAGCCAGATTACAAGTAATTTAGGTCTAAAACAAAGCTAATTTAATAAAGCGTTCCAATAAAAAAGCCCCGAAATTTCGGGGCTTTTTTATTTAAGAATTCAATTAGTGTAATGTTGGTTGATCCTCATGGAACATCGCATCCTCAACAAAAAGAAAATCTTTAGTTTTCCCTTGCTTACGTAACACCATCAACACTACCCAACGAATCTCTTCCAAATGAATAGATGTTTGTGGAAGCGCCATCGCGCGTTCAATCACAATCTCATGCTGAGTTAAATTGATAATATTCGCCTGCGCCAAGAACATTAAAAAACTTAAACTTTCAGTATCAAACTTTGTTTTTTCCTCTTCAGAATAAATGCGTGTAGAAGCACTTAAGCCTTCACCAGCAGAGCTAGCCATGGCTTCTAAGATATTAAACCATTCAACAGCATCCGTAATTTCAGAGTGATCAAAGCCTGCCGCAAATAACTCTTTTGTGAGGGTGTTGTGGTCTGGTTGAACATTATCGACCACATAGTTTTCAAACATATAAACTAAAACTTCAAACATAGATTCCCTATTCATCTGATTAGCCTAAACGATACGTTGATATCGTCCGCCTGGTAGAGAAGCTATTTTATTTTCTAACTCCAGCATCAACAGTTTGGCCGAAAGGTCTTCACCCGTCAAGCCGCTACGCTCGATTAAAAGCTCAATATCAATTGGGTCAAAACCCATAATATTTAACAAAGCATCTTCACCTGAAATTGCCGTTAAAGATTCAATTTCAACTGGATCTTGATGTATCAAATATGGCGCAAGTTCGTCTGTAATATCTTTAATATGATCAACTAATTTAGCACCCTGCTTAATTAGTTCATGACAGCCTTTAGACATAGGAGAATGAATAGATCCCGGAATTGCAAATACCTCGCGGCCTTGTTCTGCGGCAAAACGCGCCGTAATTAATGACCCACTTTGCACATTAGCTTCTACAACCAAACAGCCTAAACTCAAGCCACTAGTAATTCGATTTCTTCTCGGAAAGTTCTGAGGACGAGAAGGCGTTCCCAAAGGAAACTCAGAAATAATAAGTCCTTGCGCCACAATTTGGTGCGCGAGATCTCGATGCTTGGCGGGATAAACAATATCCAAGCCGGTACCCACAACCGCTATTGTTTTCTTACCCACTTGAAGTGCCCCTCGGTGAGCTGCGGCATCTATGCCTAACGCCATACCACTCACAATACAAAGCCCATGCTGAGATAAGGTTTGAGCAAAAGCTTCTGCATTTTTCTCACCCTGAACAGAAGCATTGCGACTGCCTACAATTGCGAACGCTGGCAAATTCAAACAAGCCAAATCACCTTTCGCATAAATCACTGGAGGAGGATCTGAAATCTCTAATAGCTTTTGCGGATAATGACTGTCTGCCAATGTAATTAAATGATTATTAGGCAATTGTAACCAATCAATTGTGGGTTGCGCCGCCTCAACATCCGGACCTTTTCTAATTTGACTGGCGATAGTTTCTGAAACGATTGCAGATAGCTGCTGATGTGAGGCATTAAAAATTTGCGAGGGCGATCCAAATGCCTGAAGTAATTTGCAAATGCCTTGGCCACCCAGCCCTTGAATTAGCTGTAAAGATACCCAATATAGGGTTTCATCATGCGATTGATTCATATTGTGGTTTTATGCCTTAAGCAATTAATCAATTCAAAGAGTGCAAGGGTTATAATGATCCATAATTTAATGCGCAAAAATGAGTCATCAAAATCATGCTACTCACTGATTTTTGCATAAAATCTATTTAATAATCAAATTTTTATAGTACTCAATCTAATATGGCTATTTTGAACATACTGCAATATCCGGATCCGCGTTTATACACGGTAGCTAAGCCCGTGGATAACGTAGATGCAAAAGTCAAAAAGCTGATCGATGATATGGCTGAAACGATGTATGACGCGCCAGGAATTGGATTGGCAGCAACGCAAGTTAACGTACACCAGCAAATTATCGTCATCGACACCAGCGAAAACAAAAAAGACTTACAAGTTTTTATTAACCCGCGAATTAATACCAAAGTAGGAAGTCAGGATTACGAAGAGGGCTGCCTATCAGTTCCTGGTGTTTATGAAACGGTGACTCGAGCAGATAGTATTGTGGTTGAAGCACTAGACCGAAATGGAAAGCCTTTTAAAATAGAAGCTGATGGTTTATTGGCTGTATGCATTCAACACGAAATGGATCATTTACTAGGCAAAGTCTTCGTTCAGTATCTTTCCCCCTTAAAACAAAATCGCATTAAAACCAAAATGCAGAAAATGCAACGAGGCCGTTAATGCAAGGATTACGAATTATCTTTGCTGGCACGCCTGATTTTGCAGCGCCTGCACTTGCCGCACTTATAGAGGCTGGCCATAAAATCGTGTTAGTGCTTACTCAGCCGGATAGACCTTCTGGAAGAGGAATGAAACTAAAAGCGAGCCCAGTCAAAGAGCTAGCTTTGCAACATGGCATAGAAGTTTTCCAGCCAGAAACACTTAAGGACGCCTCTGCTCAATCACGCATCGAAGAAACAAGCGCTGACGTGATGATTGTTGCCGCATACGGATTGATCATTCCAACGAATGTTTTAAACATGCCTCGTTTGGGCTGCTACAACATTCATGCATCACTATTGCCACGCTGGCGTGGAGCTGCTCCAATTCAACGTTCATTGTTGGCAGGAGATAAAGAGACTGGTGTTACTATCATGGAGGTTGTTCCGGCGCTGGATGCTGGTGCAATGATTTCCAAAGGCATCGTAACAATTACCGAATTAGATACGGCACAAACGCTGCATGACGCCTTGGCTAAAACAGGCGCTGAGTTGATGGTTCAAGCAATGGAAAAGCTTTCAAAAAATGGCGCTTTAGATTCCACGCCACAAGATGAATCTTTAGTCACATATGCTGAGAAACTACAAAAATCAGAAGCTACAATTGACTGGAACAAATCAGCTGACGCCATATCAAAGCAAGTACGTGCTTTTAATCCATTTCCCGTTGCAACTGCCATATTAAACGGTGAAGTTTGTCGGATTTGGATGGCCACAAAAAAACCAGGAGAAGGTCGTGCTGGTAAAGTCATGGCAACGAACGAAACCATTGATGTTGCATGCGGAGAAGATGTTCTATGTATCCACGAGCTACAACTGCCTGGTGGCAAACGTCTAAAAGCACGTGAATTCTTAACAGGTCGTCAGCTGACAGTTGGCACCCAGTTCGAATAATTTTGAGAGGATAAACATGTTAGGCAATTGGTTTAAAACAACCTTACTCATGACCGCAATCGTGGTCCTATTTGGTTTTGTAGGTGCTGCTATTGGCGGTATGAACGGCATGATGATTGCACTGCTTATTGCAGCAGGCATGAATTTCTACGCTTATTGGTTTTCTGCTGAAGCAGTACTCAGAATGTATAACGCACAAGAAGTGACAGCTAACGATCGTCAATTTTCGAGCTTTTACAATATGGTTAAAGAGCTTGCGCACAATGCAGGATTGCCAATGCCAAAAGTCTATGTGATTGATGAAGCACAACCAAACGCTTTTGCTACTGGTCGCAACCCTGAGAATGCAGCAGTTGCTGCAACTACTGGCATCATGCAAATCCTAACCGACAGAGAGTTACGAGGCGTCATGGCGCATGAACTAGCTCACGTAAAGCACAGAGATACATTAATTTCGACCATCTCAGCCACGATCGCTGGGGCAATTTCATCTATTGGTAGTTTCGGAATGCTATTTGCAGGCGGCAATCGTGAACGCGGTGGCCACCCTGTAGTGGCTATTTTGATCTTAATCTTAGCGCCCATTGCTGCAATGCTTATTCAAATGGCCATTTCTCGCGCACGAGAGTTTGAAGCAGACAAAGGTGGTGCAGATATCAGCCAAGACCCTGCATCACTCGCTGCCGCCCTCAAAAAAATTCACAATTACGCTCACCAAATTCCAATGGAAACTGCTGAGATGCATCCAGAGACCGCACAAATGATGATTATTAACCCGTTATCTGCCTCAGGCATGCAAGGCCTATTTTCAACACACCCTCAAACAGAAGAGCGCATCGCTCGGCTTCTAGCGATGGTTAGTTAGTTGTATATCTCACAACAACTCGCCGCAGAGGCCGTCGAGCAAGTTTTTGCAGGGCGTAATTTAAGCGTTACTCTAGAAACATTATTTGCGCACCACCAAACCATCACACCCCAGCAAAGGGCAGTGGCACAAGATTTGAGCTACGGCACTTTGCGCTATTACGGTGCCGCAGCCTCTTTATTAAGCCAGTTGTTAGAAAAACCCTTACCCGATGAACGCTTAAGATGCCTACTTTTAGTGGCTATTTATCAATTGCAGTATGACAAAGCAGCTTCCCATACCGTCGTCGATCAAGCGGTAAAAGCGGCAAGCAGCTCTAAAAAAACCTGGGCAAAAGGCCTCGTTAATGGTGTTCTTCGTAATTTTCTGCGTCAACAAACATCATTAACAGAAGCTCTAGCGAATGAGGAAATCGCTCAATACTCATATCCTCAATGGTGGATTACCAAACTCAAATATCAATATCCAGATGATTGGCAGGCAATGTTAGAGGCGGGAAACCAACACCCACCAATGACACTTCGTGTAAATCCACGCCGCAGCTCAGCAAGTGAATTCTGTAAAAAATTACAAAATCATGGCTATGCTTCCACTCAACTCAGTGACAACGCTGTCATGCTAACTAAGCCTATGCCTGTCGATAAAATTCCAGGATTTAATGAAGGTGAAGTTTCAGTTCAAGATTTTGGTGCGCAATTTGCTGGCTACGCACTCGACCTTAAAAGTGGCCAACGAGTATTAGATGCCTGCTGTGCGCCAGGTGGAAAAACAGGTCAAATTTTAGAATTAGCCGACGTGGATTTAGTTGCTGTTGATAACGACGCAACAAGAATTAATCGAACCAAAAGTAACATCGATCGATTGGGTCTCAACGCTACGCTAGTTGTTGGCGATGCTGCAAAAGCAGATGATTGGTGGGATGGCAAAGTATTCGATCGCATCCTAGCTGATGTACCTTGTACAGCCTCAGGCATTGTGCGACGCCATGTTGATATTAAGTGGCTAAGGCGTGAAGCTGACATTGCTTCCTTCGCCAAACAACAAGCACAGATTTTGCCGTCTTTGTGGCAGCTATTAGCAAAGGGTGGTAAATTGCTCTACGTGACGTGTTCGGTTTTTCATGAGGAAAATCAGCGTCAAATCGATATTTTTTTAAAAACACAGTCGGATGCATTACAACTGCCTCTGACTCAACCTTTAACGGGCATGAATTTAAAAAATGGACAGCTACAGCCTAGCGCGCAGCACGATGGTTTATTTTATGCACTCTTACAAAAAAATTAAGCTTTGTTTATTGCAAATACTGACTTTATTGTCAGCATTGCTTTTATCATTCCAGCTTTATGCAGCACCTGGATCTATTCATATTAAAAACGCTGATTTGGTTTCAGTGGATGATCACTACAGCCTAAATTCTGAATTTGAAATAAACCTCAACAACGTTCTAGAAGATGCCCTGAACAAGGGCGTACCGCTTACATTTCTAGTGGAGTTCCAAATCACAAAACCTAATGCCTATTGGTTTGATGATGAAATTGTCACGCAAAGCTTCAGAATTGGCCTAAGCTACCACGCTCTTTCTAGACAATTTTTAATTATCCGTAACAAAAATCAGTCTTCATTTAATAATCTACAACAAGCTAAAGAAGCACTAAGCAAAATTAAAGACTGGGCAGTCATTGATAAATCTTTACTAAAAAAAGGCGAGCCTTATCAAGCTGCGCTAAGAGTTCGACTAGATCAGTCCAATCTACCTAAACCTATACAGGTTGAAGCAAGCGGATCAGAAAACTGGACCTTGGTTTCTGAACGCCATCAGTGGACGCCTGCATTTGGTTTATAAATGAAATATATTGTTTTTATCAGTGCCGCGCTTGGAGGAATATTACTTTTCCTTCTTTCACACGCCAGCTCAAATGGCTCTATTTCCGGTCACTACTATACTATTCTTCTAGGGCTTAATATCACCCTTGCGCTAGGACTCACTGCACTTATTGGCTTTCAGCTTTGGCGTCTCTATCAACAAATGCGCTCCCGCGTTATTGGAAGTCGACTTAATGTCAGGCTAATGGGGGCGTTTGCCTTGATGGCAATTATTCCAGGCATGATTGTTTACATTGTTTCAGTAAACTTTCTAACGCGATCAATCGAATCATGGTTCAACGTCAAAGTAGAAGCTGCTCTTGAAGGGGGCGTTCATCTTGGGCAAAGTGCGCTAGATGCCATGTTGATAGATACAAAGCTTAAAGGCGAAAGTATTGCTTCAAACTTGGCCTTTCAACCAAGCAATAAGCAACTTAATATTTTGAATGACTTACGAGAAAAAAGCGGCGTTCAAGATGCAGCACTTTTTAATGTTCAAGGTAAGATTTTATCTTTCTCTAGCGCAGACCCGCTAAGCTTTCTACCGGACGCTCCTAGCCTTTCTCAGTTAAGACAAGCAAAGGTGCGCAACTATGGCGTGATCGAACCTATCCAAGGAAAAGGTTTATATTTAAGAGTGTTAGTGCCGGTCAATATGAATGATATTGGCGGCGAAACACGCATACTCCAACTCCTGCAACCAGTACCAAAACACCTATCAAATACTGCAGAAGCAGTTCAAGACGTCTACCAAGACTATCAAGAACTTTCACTTAGCCGTGAATCCCTGAAAGATGTATTCGCTTTAACACTGACGCTAGTTCTCATGCTTGCCATGCTCACGGCAGTATCTGTCGCCTTTGTATTAAGCCGCCGTTTATCAGCGCCTCTAGGGGTTCTAGCAGAAGGCACTCGTGCCATTGCACGGGGGGACTACGACACTATATTACCTGTTCATGGCAACGATGAACTTGGTGTATTAGTGCAATCATTTAACAGCATGACCAAACAACTGGGAGATGCTACACAAGCTGCCAATAGCAACCGGGCTAGAGTTGAAGCAGCGCGGGGATACTTAGAAACGATTTTGGCACATCTTTCATCTGGCGTACTTACACTTAATGACAAAGGCGAGTTAAGAACATATAACCTTGCTGCTTCTAATATCTTAGGAGTGGTGCTGGGTCATTTCGCTCATCAATCTTTTGAAGAATTAGGTCGCGAATTTCCTGCTCTGAAAGAATTAAGCGAAAGAATCCTCGCACACGCTCAAAACATTCAAAGTAATGAGTGGCAGGAAGAAATGAACATTGTCACATCTCAAGGCAAGCGCACAATTTTATTACGTGGCTCACGCTTACCTTATAGTGCGGACAGTGGGTATCTGATCGTATTTGATGACATCACAACAATGGTACAAGCTCAACGAGATGCAGCATGGGGAGAAGTAGCAAGAAGGCTTGCTCATGAAATTAAAAATCCACTAACACCAATTCAGTTATCTGCGGAGCGCATTGAACATAAACTATCTAGCAAACTAGATAAAGCAGATAGTGAAATGTTACGTCGCGCAAAAGATACCATCGTGGCACAAGTTGATGCGATGAAGACAATGGTCAATGAGTTTAGTGAATACGCGCGTGCCCCATCACTTAATTTAAGTAGTGTGGATATTAATCGCCTTGTTCAAGACGTGTTAGAACTTTACGAGCCAGCACAAATTAAAATTAAAACCAATTTGGGGAAGAGTATCGCTGAAGTATTAGGTGATGCGACGATGTTAAGGCAAGTGCTACATAACCTACTTCAAAATGCACAAGATGCCCTAGAGAAGACTCCCAAGGCAGCCATTCAAGTGAATACATTCCAAAAAGGAGATGAAGTTTGTTTGTCCGTGAGTGACAACGGCACTGGATTTCCTTTAGAAATTTTATCAAGCGCTTTTGAGCCGTACATGACTACCAAGCAACACGGCACAGGCTTAGGATTAGCGATTGTTAAAAAAATTGTGGAGGAGCATAAGGGCACAATTAACATTGAAAATATTCAAGTTGACAAGGACGTTTTAGGTGGAGCAATCGTAACTATTTACCTCCCCTCAAATAACAAAATATCAAAAAATGTAGGCGAGCAATCAAAGCGTAAAACAAAAACAAGCAAGGCAGATAAGTCATGAAAGCAAGACAAATTCTCGTCGTCGATGATGAAATTGGTATCCGCGAACTATTAAGAGATATTCTTCAAGATGAAGGCTATCAAGTGAAGCTTGCCGAAAATGCAGCTGAAGCTAGAGAGTATCGCCAACAAATAAGACCTGATGTCGTCTTACTTGATATCTGGATGCCAGACTGCGACGGAATTACCTTGCTAAAAGAATGGAGCAACACAGGCATGCTCACGATGCCTGTTGTCATGATGTCAGGTCATGGCACGATCGATACTGCTGTAGAAGCGACTCGTATTGGAGCATTTGATTTTCTTGAAAAACCAATCGCACTTCAAAAACTTTTAAAAACAGTCACGGCTGCGCTTAAGCATGGCGAGCAATTGCCAAAGTCTGACATGAATTTATTTAAGCTAGGTAAGAGTGCTGTCATTACTGAATTGCGTCAACGCTTAGAACAAGTATCTCTAATAAAAGCACCATTATTACTCATTGGTGAAGAAGGTAGCGGATCAGAACTTTGTGCAAAATTTTTACATAAGCCAGAAAGTCCATGGCTAGAACTGATAGACACACAAAAATTAATTGATGCTCCAATAGATATTCTGGAGCAACTTCGAGAGGGCCTGTTATTTATTCCTGAGCTGGCATCACTCAATAAAACCGAACAAAAAGGCTTGCTCGTTCTACTTGCAAAAGCTGAAAAATATGGCACCCGCGTGGTGGCGAGCACTTCCAAACCACTGCCTGATTTAGTGACTGAAGGACATTTTGATAATACGCTATTACAAGCACTATCCGTCAGCACATTAAAAATTCCTAGCCTTTCTGATCATCGAGAAGATATTCCTGATTTAGCAAGGGCAATTGGATTTTTATTAATAGAATCGACGGAGGTCAGCTACCGTGAGTTTGAAACTTCGGCACTTAATACACTCAGAAATGCTGACTGGCCAGGAAATCTAAAACAGCTCGATAGCGTCATTCGCAATCTTATGCAAACAAGCCTTGGTGAGCGGATTACTGTCGCTGACGTTCAGCGCGTCATGGAACAATTTTCTCCATTGCAAATTCCAGAGGAAATCACCAAAACAAAAACTGAAGGTCTGCCAATTGAATTAGACCAACCGCTCAGGGAAGCAAGAGATGCTTTTGAACGATTGTACTTTGAACATCACATTCAAAAAGCAGATAAAAACATGAGCCGGGTTGCAGAAGCAGTTGAGTTAGAACGCACTCATTTGTATCGAAAACTAAAACAGCTAGGAATTAAGATCAAATAAGCTTAACAAGGAGTTAAAATGACGCCTGTTAGCGCAGTGAATAAGGTAGTAAGTTTGGGCAACCAAATGGATGAGCCGTCATTGACCTAGTGTGACCCTGCCGAAATAGATTGGGCGCGCTAACCTCTTCAGATAATAAAAAAGGCAGCTTTAGCTGCCTTTTTTATTATTAATTTGCTACTTCAATTTCTGCAATTGGGTCTTCAATTTTTCCAGACTTGCAGAAAACTCAGCAACCCTCGCCTTCTCTTGTTCAACAACAGCGGCAGGTGCTCTTGCCACAAAACTTTCATTAGTAAGCTTACCGTTCGCTTTAGAAATTTCACCCTCTAAACGTGCGATCTCTTTGCCCAAACGTTCTTTCTCAGCAGCGACATCAATCTCAATTTTAAGCATCAATTTAAATTCACCAGCCAGCGCCACAGGTGCATCAGCCTCAGGTAAATCTGTCACAATTTCAACTTCAGCCAACTTCGCAAGTGCTTTTAAATATGGTGCGTATGCCTGTAATTGAACTACATCGCCCGCAGCAATTAATGGCACTTTAGTTGCAGGTGAAATATTCATTTCACCTCTTAAACTACGGCATGCATCAACACTCTCTTTTAATAATGCAACCCAAGCCTCTGCCTTTTCATCGATCTTTTCTGGCTGAGCTTTTGGATAAACTTCAAGCATAATACTTAGACCAGTTTTTCCATTCATCTTGCCAATCGTTTGCCAAATTTCCTCAGTAATAAATGGCATCACCGGATGTGCTAAACGCAAAATAGTTTCTAATACGCGAAGCAAAGTACGACGCGTTGCACGCTTCTCAGAGTCAGATCCTTGCTGAATTTGAACCTTAGCAATTTCCAAATACCAATCGCAATATTCATCCCAAACAAATTTATAAATGCTTTGGGCAACGTTATCAAAACGGTAGTCTGTAAAGCCTTTTTCAATATCAGCTTCAACGCGTTGCAATAGACTCACAATCCAACGATCTGCTTGTGAGAAGCTTAAATAACCCTCAGGCTGTGTACTGCATTGCTCTAATCCGCAATCCTGACCTTCAGTATTCATCAACACAAATCGTGTTGCATTCCATAATTTGTTACAGAAGTTGCGATATCCTTCGCAACGTTGCATATCAAATTTAATATCACGACCAGGACTCGCAAGACTTGCAAAAGTGAAACGCAATGCATCGGTACCAAACGCAGAAATACCCTCTGGAAATTCTTTACGCGTTTTCTTTTCAATACTCTCAGCTTGCTTAGGATTCATTAATCCTGTGGTACGTTTTTTCAATAAATCTTCAAGTGAAATGCCATCAATCAAATCAATTGGGTCAAGGACGTTACCTTTTGATTTAGACATTTTTTGGCCTTCCGCATCGCGGATTAAGCCATGAACGTAAACATCCTTAAATGGAATCTTGCCAGTGATATGTTTGGTCATAATGACCATACGTGCCACCCAGAAGAAAATAATATCGAAGCCAGTGACCAACACAGATGACGGAAGATACTGCTGCAATGCAATATTGGCAGCGTCTTTTTCTTCATCGCCCGTCCAATCTAAAGTTGAGAACGGCCACAAAGCAGATGAATACCAAGTATCGAGCACATCATAGTCACGTTTTAGATTGCCTGTATATCCGTCTTTTGCTGCTAATGATTTAGCTTCATTTTCATCGTGTGCAACATATACTTTTCCATCATCGCTATACCAAGCAGGGATTTGATGGCCCCACCAAAGCTGACGAGAAATACACCAATCTTGAATATTGTTGAGCCATTGGTTGTAAGTATTGACCCAGTTTTCTGGATAGAACTTAATCTCACCTGAAGCAACCACATCCAATGCTTTTTGTGTAATGCTTTTGCCATCATCAGCAGGCTTGCTCATAGCGACAAACCATTGATCTGTTAGCATAGGTTCAATCACAACACCTGTGCGGTCGCCACGAGGCACCTTCAATTTATGTTTATCAATCTTGAGCAAATATCCTTGCGCTTTTAAATCAGCAACGATTTGTTTGCGTGCCGCAAAGCGCTCTAAACCTTGATATTGTTTAGGTGCGGCTTCATTCACAAATCCCTCAAGATTCAAAATACCAATCATGGGCAAGCCATGACGCTGACCAACAGCGTAATCGTTAAAGTCATGTGCTGGAGTTACTTTAACAACCCCTGTTCCAAACTCACGATCCACATAGTCATCAGCGATGATCGGAATCTCACGATCACATAAAGGTAATTTAACATTTTTACCAATCAGATGTTGATAACGGTCATCTTCAGGATGCACCATCACAGCCACGTCACCCAACATCGTTTCTGGACGCGTTGTCGCAACAGTCATATGGCCTGAACCATCAGCCAATGGGTAATTAATGTGCCACATTGAGCCATCTTCTTCTTCAGAAATTACTTCCAAATCAGAAACAGCAGTACCAAGTTTTGGATCCCAGTTAACTAATCTTTTACCGCGATAAATAAGGCCTTCGTTATATAAGCGAACAAAGCTCTCGGTCACAACTTTGTTTAAGCCCGCATCCATAGTGAAACGCTCGCGTGACCAATCAGGTGAAGTACCTAAGCGGCGCATTTGTTTGGTAATCGTGCCGCCTGAATACTCTTTCCATTCCCAAACTTTTTCTAAGAATTTTTCACGGCCTAAATCATGACGGCTAATGCCTTGTGCATCTAACTGACGCTCAACCACAATCTGCGTTGCAATCCCAGCGTGATCGGTACCTGGCTGCCATAAAGTATTATCGCCACGCATACGATGATAGCGAGTCAAAGCGTCCATGATGGTTTGATTAAAACCATGACCCATATGCAAGGTGCCTGTGACGTTTGGTGGTGGCAGCAAAATACAGAAATTATCTTGCTTAGTGTTGTCTAGCCCTGCCGCATAAAAGCCTTTTCCTTCCCAAAACTCATACCATTTGCTTTCTATGGTTTTAGGATCGAAAGATTTAGCTAATGCGTTATCAGAAGCTTCGTTAGTTTGTGTTGTTTTGTTGTCAGTATTCATGGCGCGATTTTAACATAAGCGCCTTAATTCTTAACCAGGAGTGAACGGGGATTCTTGAAACTTTAAGCGGTATGACAAACAGCGCATTGATGATCTTTGCCTAATTTGATTGTACGCCATTCCATATTAAGGACATCTAACAACAATAAGCGGCCTTCCAAACTTTTGCCTATTCCCATAAGCAACTTCATTGCTTCAGCAGCCTGTGTTGTTCCAATCATCCCAACTAATGGTGAAAAAACACCATTCTCAGAACAGCGCATCTCAGTCTCTGATCCGTCATCAGGGAACAAGCAATGATAACAAGGCGATGCTTGATGACGAAAATCAAACACAGTTACTTGCCCTTCAAAGCCTATCGCCGCACCGGAGACCAAAGGTTTTTTGAGTTTGAAACACAAACGATTAAGCGCATAACGTGTAGCAAAATTATCAGAACAATCCAATACAACATCTGAAGCCGCAATTAACTTTTCAAAAGCATCTTCGGTAGATTTATCTTGGACTGTATTCACAACAACATCTGGATTTATGGCATTTAATGTGCGCTTAGCTGAGACTGCTTTGTTGATACCAACTGACTCGGTAGTATGAATAATCTGACGCTGTAAATTGGTTAAATCAACCGTATCAAAATCACAAATTGTTAACGCACCTAGACCCCCAGCAGCCATATAAAGTGCAGCTGGAGAACCCAGGCCGCCAGCACCAACAATCAATGCATGGCTTTCAGTCAGCCGCTCTTGACCTTCATAAGCAATTTGCGGAAGGAGAATGTGTCTGCTGTATCGAAGAAGTTGATTATCGTTCATTGAGTTTTTTCACTTCACAATATTATTAAAGTGTTAATAAAAATTTTAAAAGCTATGCCTAATGGGGTCTTCAAGAAGTTCGTTTCGCAAAGAGACTTATACAATCTTTATAAACATAAAAATCTCGGGGCTAAAGATATATCAATGCTTGGAGCAATATTGGCTTTGTTTTTTCAAAAACATCAAAACAATTGCAATATGCAATTTTCAAAGTCCTTATCGATACTTATTTGATAATGCCGCGCACTCAAATTTGACAGCCCAAGAACTCACAAAGCTTTTCCATGGCGCACCATTAACTCTATTGCCCTTCCATTGAATTTACAGCATCAAGCGCCTCTTTAATTTGCCCAATATCCCACTCACAACCACCACAACCAGAAAGCGCGCCAGTTCTTCTAGATACCGCTTCGGCATCTAAACCTTGCTGGAATAGACCAATCACCTTGCGACGTGTTGTACCGCTACAAGGACAAATCACTTCATCTGGTAAATTAAGGACTTCAACACTCATGAAAGTTATAGAACTCTAGATTAAAGACGTGATTATTATAGCGATATGCCATCTCATATGCTTCATTTACGAAATTGAATGTCTCGACCGAATACAAAAAACATCCAAATAAAAAGCCCACGTCTTAGGTGGGCTTTTGGAGAGAAACTAAGAGTTATTTAGAATGCGTATTGCACACCGACTGTACCAAAATGGAAGTCAGTTGAATCAGTTTTAACTCTCCATGCATCAGTTTCTACGTGAGTTTGATAAACTGTACTACCAAACTTGTAGTCTGCCGAATTCAAACGTAGGTAGCGATATTCAGCAAACATTGATACAGCTTTTGAAAGCTCAGCTCGCACACCTAGCTTTGCTTGAGCTGCAAAAACATAATCGGAATCGCTATCATCAGAATTAAAGTGATTTACCACCTGACTATTAGACATTTCGAGACCGCAAGAGCCTTCGCCATTGTAAAGTTTACATGTTTGAGCAGATTTTGCATTTTTTAACTTGGTTTTAGCCATGCCGACACCAGCGCCAACATATGGTGTAAAGATTGTTCCAGTATCAAAACCAACAATGCCGTTTACCATAAGTGCAAATGAGCGCATATCAGCACTATTTGAGAATGTATGATCACCTGGCTCGACGTTTTCACCGACTGGTGTACTAGTGCCTGGAGTCACAGCCACTTCGGTATTTTTGTTCTTTAAATGTGCTTTCTGATTGCCACTCAAATAAAGACCTTCAAACTCAATAGATGGCTTGATATTGCTTGATGTACCCCATTCATAACCAACGCTCAATCCACCAAGACCAAAATCCTCATTCTTTGCCTTGCCAGTTACGTTAACTGGTAAATCATATTCGTCTGCTTCATCAAGCACGAAAGGCACGCGAGCATGGGCTGTTCCAGTTTGTCTTATGTCACCACCATTTGAGCGGCCATAACCTGCTGTAGCGCCTACATACCATCCCCTGCCTGAAACTTCTTCAGCGCTCACCATCGTTGATGCTAGCAAGCCTGAAGCGATTAAAGCCGTAACTAGTAATTTATTCATTTTATAGCTTTCTATACTAAAATATTTGCAGGATGGATTATATTCAATTAATACTTAAAATGTCATCTACTTTGTTAATTTTATTGAGATGAAGGTTGGGGTGGCTGATGGGGCTCGAACCCACGACAACTGGAATCACAAGCGACCCACTTAAGTCTAACCAATTACAAAAATAGGTTAACAAGCTGAAATTTATGCCTTGTCCTAATCAAAAGGACAAAAGGATGTGTAAACATCCACCTAAATTACGAACAAATTATATCTCCATCTCGAAAACACTCCCTGCATTTTCATTGAAGGGGGGTATCAAAGATAACTCTTTTTAAATATTGAGATACCTGCTCTCTTACAAAAAATCAAGAATTACGTATTTAAACAATCAAGAAATCCTGATAGGTGAGTGCAGCATGGGTTGTCGCACCAATGATTGCGAACTGAATGGCAGCACCTGAGCCACTGCCATCAGCATCATAATAAAGTGCACCTGTGGTGGTGTTGTAAACAACACGGTCATCAGTATCATGGCCTTTCACAACGCCAGCACCTGACCAGAATTGATTGGTGGATAATGCACCTTCTGTTCCCCCTAGTGCCGTCATAACCAGATTCTGCAGGTCTATCTTATCTGTGCCATGCGTAAAGTCAGTAATGGTGTCCTTATTTGTAGTTGCATTCAATGCCGTATCAAACACGAAATGGTCAGCACCTAGTCCACCTGTTAGGTTGTCACTACCTGCACCGCCACTTAGGATGTCATTACCGCCCCCCCCATTTAACACGTCATTTCCAGCTAGGCCAGAGAGGCTATCGTTACCATCACCGCCATTGAGCGTGTTTACACCAGAGTTACCTGTGAGGGTGTTGTCTAATGTATTGCCTGTGCCGTTAATGGCACTTGTGCCTGTTAGCGTGAGGCTCTCAATAAAGTTTGCGAGTGAGAATGTCACCGAAGATTGAATGGTATCCGTACCTTGGTCTGCATACTCAGTAACTGTATCGCTAACGTTATCGACTACGTAAGTATCATTCCCTAACCCACCGATCAAGGCATCTGCACCTGTACCGCCACTTAGGGTGTTATTCGCATCATTGCCTGTAAGCACGTTGTTAGAAGTGTTACCTGTGAGGTTGTAGAGACTGCTAGCTGTTGCACTGATATCTAAGTTCTCGAAGTTGGTAGCTAACGTTAGGTTAGCTAATGCACCACTATAAGTGCCACGCAATTGAATCGTATCAGTCCCTGCTTTTGATGCTTCAGTCAACGTATCTTCTAGTGCGCCTGAGGCTGTGATGATGTCGACAAGATAAGTATCATTGCCAGCACCACCTACTAGCGTATCTGTACCAGCACTACCATCTAGGGTGTTGTTCGCTGCATTCCCTGTGAGTGTGTTGTTAAGACTATTGCCTGTGAGGTTATAAGCCACTGTGTTGGTGAGCGTGGCATTCTCAAGGTTACTGCCTAGGGTATAAGTGCCACCTGCGGTTGTGATTGCCACCTGAACAAGATCAGTACCACCTGCAGTGAGCGCATTGGTTTCAGTCACGACATCGCCTGTGTTATCCACCACATAGGTGTCATTGCCATCGCCACCAATCATTGTATCTGCGCCTGTGCCGCCATTGAGGGTGTCAGCTCCGCCATTGCCTGTTAGGGTGTCAGCATAAGCAGTGCCGGTGAGGGTGTTGTTACCATTGTTGCCTGTGATCGAGAGTGCATTCGCAACGAGTGATGCGTTGATGTTATTGGCGGTGGCGCCAGTTGTGACCGCAGAAGCTGCAGTGCCTGTGCCAATCACAACCGTTTCAATCCCAGTATCGCCTGCATACAAATTTAGCGTGCTTGCTTTAGTAGAAGTAAAGCGTACTTCATCACTGCCCGTTAATCCAGTATCTTGAATTTCAGCGACGGCATGATCAGCTGTTAATGCCAAAAGATACAGGTCCGAGCCTGAACCGCCGTTCATTGTGTCGTTTCCAACACCGCCAGTAATCAGGTCATTGCCACCTGCACCATTAATTGTGTCATTGCCCGCTAAACCATCAATCTTATCAGAGCCTTCACTACCATTCAGCGTATTTGCAGATGACGTGCCGACTAAATTTAGCCCAGCAATCACAGCGTTTGTAGCCTGAGATAAAACGCTTTCCGCGGTATTGCCCAAGTCTGTATAACTGGCTGAAACTGTAATCGTTTTGCCAATATCAGCCGTCTTTATTTCATATGCGCTTTGATTTGCACCAACAATCTCCTGATTGTTTGAATACCATTGATAAACCATCGCACAAGGCCCTGTTAACGGAATTTGATCCACATCCGCTAATGTATTTACAAGGCTCAAAACAGCGCCATCAATTGCGCTTCCCACGATACTCAAGGTGCCTATTGGTGAGTGATTAACAATGGGGATTAAACTTGCATCCACGACCAACATTTGCGATGCATTAATCACGCCGCCCAAGCCATCACTTACTTGATAACTTAACTCGACTGGGCCGACATAATCTGAATTCAACACAAAAGTCCAAGTACTATCCAAATTTTGTGAAATGGTACCGCCTTGATCCGCTGTTAAATTAATGACCGAGAGCGTATTTCCCTCTGGATCTGTAAATCCTGACAATAAACTGCTATCCGAAATAATATAATCTACTGCCTGAACCGCATTAGGTAGCTGCTCGATAGCGCTGCCCTCTGGTGCTTGATTAATGTGACTGCTAATCAACTCCAAATGGTTCAAGAATGGCTTGAGATTATCTTTTTGACCTGCCCAATCATTCCATACTGAAACAACGGAGTTAGTTGCTAAATTAAATGATGTTGCATCCGCCATATCAACGTTAAGACCGTGGGCAAAAGTGGCATTGGACAAACCTACCCCCATGCTAACAATATCGTTGAGATTCGTTAAATCAATCACCTGATTATTACTTGCATAATCCAAGGCCGCTAATGCGATGTTAATGCCTGTTGGGTCAGATACCGAAGCGGTCATCGCAATTTGCGCTTCAGTTTTGATAAAGTGCAAAGCATTTGTATCTGCTAGATTGCTAGTCAATATGGCATAGGCATTATAGCTTGCTAAATCGATTGCACCATCAACACCAAAAGCACTTTTAATTGCTGCTTCCGCTTGGTTAGGCGTCATACCCAAAGCGACGGCATTTTTAATTAAGGTGGTGAATGGATCCATCACACTTGCGCCTGCTGGCGCATCAATCACCATTGGACTAATCGTTAGTTTGGTTGAAACTTGCGGGATTAACACAGCATTACTGATTGGCGACTCCGCATTGCCATTCGCATCAATGTAACTCACTAAAACTTTAAGTGTTTTACCTAAATCTGCAGTAGTGAGGTCGTAATTTTTAGTCGTCACGCCTGTATCAAGCCATGAAGAGCCGCTTAACACCTGCCATTGGTAATCAACTATGCCAGTAAAACCGTCTGCATCCAGCACTAATGCTTGCAAGCTATTTCCTGCCGTTGCCGCGCCGCTTAAGACTACCGCACCAACAGAGTTTGGAGGAGTAACTACGCCGTCTGTGTGTAAGGTTAATCCTGTTGTAGTGAGGTCATATAATCCGTTGTTAAACTTCACCAATTGGATATTTTTAAGCGTATCTATCCCTTCTAATCCATTCGTGTTGTTTAGCCTATAGGTGCTTGTTCCAGCACTATAGTGGACAGCATAGTCAGAATACTGGCCCTTATACACTGCGGTATTAGATATGCCATCGCCACCATCAAGGTAATCATTACCTGCATCACCCTCGATGACATCATTGCCCGAGCCGCCATAAACAGTATCATCCCCCTCACCAGCCATGACGATATCATCACCGCCGCCGGCATAAGCAACGTCATCACCAGCCTTTAACTCAATAAACTCGTCTTTAATAGTGCCAACTAATGTATCAGCACTATCTGTACATGGCACATCTGGCGTAATAACAACCCCGTTACCAGGTAAGTTACCAGCAGCTAGATTGGAAATAAAAATACCGCTGTCATACACGTGGTCGCCAGTATCTGAAATTCCAATTTCTATCGTGTTAATACCAGCATTGATGGGCGCAATAATTTTTAGAACATGGCTCACGCCATCGTATTCAATAGGCAACACGTTGCCTGAGTTATCTTGGAAATAGCCATTCGCCAAATTAGACCCAATCACACTGAGTGGGCTATTTGGGTCATGATTAAAATAGGCATAGTTAACGCCGTTGACAATCACCACCGCGCAATCGACGAATTGGTCTACCCATTCAGGATACTCTTCAGAGCCAAAAACAATATCAAAACTCACCGATTGCGATGTCTGATCTGTCGCAGTAAAGCTAAAGCTTAGCGTAGAGGCATCATAAGACGAAGTTTGAAACACTGCATTGACCACGGCGTCAATGGCCGCATTACCGTTGTTATAACCATTCGCACCCGTGTTGTCTTGCCCAAACCAACCCACGGTATTATCCAAGCCTGGCGTGGTGCCAGAAGTCATCAGCAAACCAGCGCCGATCCCAAGCGCCGCTAAACTTCCATCATAAATATTAATCGCATCAGGCGCAGAGGCGTTCACATTTATAGTAGCAGGATCAATCAGAATGCCCGATGAAGCCGACGAACCGCCCAACAAAAGCGCATTCGTAAGAAAAGTAAGATCTTCTACAGAAGATGTTACTAAATATGGGGTGATTGGATTTGCCATCATTAACCTCTGATATTCCTAATATAATCCTAACGCGCTCATTTTAATTCACTCCAAATAACAACGTATTGACTCACATCAAAATCGCCTTGAATTGTTTATGTAACTGCTTTTTTAAGGCGTTATTTACTTTACAATGACATTTATCATGAATACCATCTGAAAATTGACCCGTGTATTACAAGGCACATCTGAGGCTATACGTATAAATATCGATAGTAAAGAAATGAGGGAGCTTTTTGCTAAAGCTTTGATACCCGCACTTAAGCAAGATAATTCGAGGTTTGATCAACTTAGGTTTATTACAGCAGCTGTGGGGGATTAGAAATAACTGACGGCTCGGATACTGTGGGCTTCTTCCCATTGTGGAACCTGTCCACATTTTGTCCACTTCATATCGGAAAAACGGTGTTGGTTGGTACTAATTAAAACGGGATTTTATAGCTAAGCATTTGATTTTATGGGGTGGCTGATGGGGCTCGAACCCACGACAACTGGAATCACAATCCAGGGCTCTACCAACTGAGCTACAGCCACCATAAAGCTGGATTTGTATGGCCTGCCCGACAGGAATCGAACCTGTAACCCCCAGCTTAGAAGGCTGGTGCTCTATCCGGTTGAGCTACGGGCAGATTGTCGGACAATCTTAACAAATTATTGGGACAAAAACTGGTCGGGGTGGAGAGATTTGAACTCCCGACATCCTGCTCCCAAAGCAGGCGCGCTACCAGGCTACGCTACACCCCGAGGGGCGAGAATATAACGCACTTTTAAACTAAGGTCAATTCTAAAATTTAACGATTGCCTGTTAAAATACACCTTTTATATTTTTAGACCTTAATATATGTCGGCTCAAATCATCAATGGCAAAGCAATTGCAGAGGAAATGCTCAATAGCATTAAAACGCGTATTGATCAGCGTTTAAGCAATGGAAAACGTGCCCCAGCACTTGCTGTGATTCTGATTGGTGGGGATCCTGCCTCGAGTATTTACGTCCGAAATAAACGTCTTGCTTGTGAAAAAGTCGGCATACGCTCGATTGCTTATGATTTACCAGCATCAACGAGTGCTAATGAATTATTTAAACTGATTGATGATTTAAATCGCGATGAGGCAATTGATGGCATTTTGGTGCAATCTCCATTACCAGCACATATTAATGAAAAGCTCATTATTGAGCATATCAGCGCGCAAAAAGACGTCGATGGCTTCCACCCCTACAACATAGGAAGATTGGCTGTTAGGCAGCCCACTTTGCGTTCTTGCACCCCATTTGGAGTAATTAAGATGCTGCAAGCAATTAACGTCAATCCTATGGGATTAAATGCGGTCGTTGTTGGCGTATCCAATCACGTTGGCCGCCCAATGGCGCTTGAACTTTTGTTGGCTGGCTGTACGGTGACATGCTGTCATCGCCACACGAAAGACTTAAAAGCAGCGATTGAAAACGCTGAATTAGTGGTCGTTGCGGCAGGCAAACCAGGCTTGGTAAAAGGTGAATGGATAAAACCTGGTGCAATTGTAATTGATATTGGTATTAACCGTTTAGAAGATGGCTCCATTTGCGGTGACGTCGACTTTGCAAGCGCTAAAGAACGTGCTGGCTGGATCACCCCAGTACCAGGCGGTGTAGGGCCGATGACCGTTGCAACTTTGATGGAAAATACGCTCTTAGCGCTTGAACTTAAGAATATGTAATATTTGATAAAATTAAGACTTTTGCACAGAATAATTAATCAGTGTACACTTTGCACCGCCTTAATTTTATAAGGCTTTTTGTTAATCGCAGTTTAAATCTTCAAGGCAAACATGGCTGAAGCAATTACTAAACAATTTGTTCCTTATGTCGCGAAAGCGAATGAGGAGTATATGAATGACAAACAACTTGCTCATTTCACCCAAATCTTAAACGATTGGAAACTTGAGTTAAGTCAGGATATCGACCGCACTGTTCATACAATGCAAGATGAAGTGACAATGTTTGCTGACCCAAATGACCGCGCAAGCCAAGAGTCAGACATGACTTTGGAATTACGTAATCGTGATCGTGAACGCAAGCTCATCAAAAAAATCGAAGAGACACTCAGAAAAATTCAAGAAAATGAATACGGCTACTGTAATGGTTGCGGTATCGAAATTGGATTAAAACGATTAGAAGCACGTCCAACTGCAACACTTTGCATCGACTGCAAAACTCTAGATGAAATGCGTGAGAGACAAGTCGCTAAATAATCACTTAGCTATCTTTCGCACATACTTCTGCTTCTATAAAGTGCAATAAAAAAGGCCCGATTTCTCGGGCCTTTTTTATTTATCTACCGCAAGCCTTATTCGCCTGCAGGAGCTTCTTCTTGTGTAGCAGGCGGATCAATCAAAGCCTTCATGCTTAAACGCACACGGCCCTTCTCATCAGCTTCCACTACTTTAACTTTAACGATTTGGCCTTCTTTTAGGAAGTCGCCCACAGCATTCACACGTTCGTGTGCAATTTGTGAGATATGTAATAAGCCATCTTTACCTGGTAACAATGAAACAATTGCACCGAAGTCTAGCAACTTAACGACTGGACCTTCATAAACCTGACCAATTTCAACTTCAGCAGTGATCGCTTCGATACGTTTCTTAGCTTCTTCACCAGCCTCGGCACTTACGCAACCAATTTTGATTGTACCGTCATCTTCAATATCAATTGTCGCGCCAGTTTCTTCAGTTAAAGCACGGATAACAGCACCGCCTTTACCAATCACATCACGAATCTTCTCTGGGTTGATTTTCATTGTGATGATACGTGGTGCAAATGCTGACAACTCAGTACGTGAAGTGTCCATTGAAGACTTCATGATACCCAAGATGTGCATACGGCCTTCTTTAGCTTGTGACAATGCCACTTGCATGATTTCAGCAGTAATACCAGTAATCTTGATGTCCATTTGAAGTGCAGTAATACCATCTTCTGTACCTGCTACTTTAAAGTCCATGTCGCCTAAGTGATCTTCATCACCTAAGATGTCTGTTAACACAGCAACGCGGTTACCTTCTTTAATCAAGCCCATTGCGATACCAGCAACGTGTGATTTAACTGGCACGCCAGCATCCATCAACGCTAAACAGCCGCCACAAACTGAAGCCATTGAGCTTGAGCCATTTGATTCTGTAATCTCAGAAACGATACGGATGGTGTAGCCGAAGTCTTCTTGTGAAGGCAATGCTGCAATCAAAGCACGTTTAGCTAAACGGCCATGACCAATTTCACGACGTTTAGGTGTACCTACACGACCTGTTTCACCTGTTGCGTAAGGAGGCATGTTGTAATGCAACATAAAGCGATCATTATAAGCACCTTCTAGTGCATCAATCGTTTGTTCATCACGGCCTGTACCCAATGTAGCAACAACCAAAGCTTGTGTTTCACCACGCGTAAACAATGCTGAACCATGAGTACGTGGCAATACGCCAGTACGGATTGTAATAGGACGCACAGTACGTGTATCACGGCCATCAATACGTGGCTCACCATTCAAGATTTGGCTACGTACAACTTTAGCTTCTAGATCGAAGAAAGCTGATTTGATTTCATTAGCTTCTTGCGTAGAAGTTTCTTCAGTAATCAATTCTGAAATGACGCGGTTTTTGATTTCATCCAACTTAGTTGAACGAGCACCTTTTGATTTGATTTGGTAAGCAGCGTTAATATCAGCATTAGCCAAAGCGGTTACTTTTTCAATCACTGCTGTATTTGGTTCTGGAGGAGTCCAGTCCCAAGCTTCTTTACCAACTTCAGCTGTTAATTCATTAATCATGTTAATGACTGCTTGCATTTGCTCGTGGCCGTAAACAACAGCGCCCAACATCACATCTTCTGGTAACTCTTTAGCTTCTGATTCAACCATCATCACAGCCGTCGCTGTTGCTGCAACAACCAAGTCCAACTCTGTTTCTTTCATTTGTGTTGCTGATGGATTGATGATGTACTCGCCATCAATATAACCAACACGTGCAGCACCTAGTGGGCCATAGAAAGGAATGCCTGAGATTGCCATCGCTGCTGAAGCACCGATGATTGCAGGAATATCTGGATCAATTTCGCTATCTGACGACATCACGGTCGCTACAACTTGCACTTCGTTGTAGAACGCTTCTGGGAATAATGGACGCAATGGACGGTCAATTAAACGTGATGTTAAAGTTTCTTTTTCTGAAGGACGGCCTTCACGTTTGAAAAAGCCACCTGGAATTTTACCTGCTGCGTATGTACGCTCTTGGTAGTCAACAGTTAATGGGAAAAAGTCTTGTCCCGCTTTAACTTCTGTTTTACCAACAACCGTTACCAATACCGCTGTGTCACCATAAGTAACCATAACAGCGCCGTCTGCTTGACGTGCAATTTCACCTGTTTCTATGGTGAGCTCATGCGCACCATATTGAATACTCTTCTTCACTTTATTAAACATTTTTTCCTTCTTTCTCAACAACATTTCACTACACAATGCACGCTTACTGTTCTAGAGTGCGCTCAATTTAAGTATCTTTTTCAAAATACCTTTAAAACTTTTGACAACAACTTCTAACTACCACTACAAACGAAAAAGCCGAACAGCATTGCATTAGCAATAGTGTTCGGCTTTCACATCATTTCACAAATAAAAACAAATTGTGAATGACTTATTACTTACGTAGACCTAGACGTTCGATTAATACTTGGTAACGGCTTAAATCTTTACCTTTTAGGTAATCTAACAAACGACGACGTTGGCTAACTAAAGCCAACAAACCACGACGTGAGTGGTTATCTTTTTTGTTTGATTTAAAGTGTTCTGTTAAGTATGTGATACGAGCGCTCAACAATGCGACTTGAACTTCTGGGCTACCAGTGTCATTTGGAGCACGTTGATAATCTGCTACGATTTTTGCGGTTTCTTGCGTTGTAATTGCCATCTTTTTTCCTATCTAGTTAGCGTCAATGCAAAAGCAGGGGATCCGCTAATGCATTCATTTACCAATGAGCTGCGCATTCTATACGTAAGCTTGTGATTTATCAAGCAGATTTAATACTTATCCTTTATTTTGGACAGTATTAGGATCGCGCATTAAACGCTTCGGTGCAATTTTTCCATCTTCTTGCAAAACACCCAAACCTAAAAATTGATTTTTATCATCATAAAGGCGTAATTCGCCTTCTGGAATAAGGCCCGATTGCCATACAGCCTGGCCTAGCATTAAGTAATGTGCCGCATCGGCATTCAACACCAATTTAGGCAAATAAGCGATCGCGGAATCCATAGGCAAAATTAGCTTAGCTAATTTCTCAACCGGCGTTTCTTTAACCAATAATTCCAAGGCTTCCAATGTGATTGCATCTTCAATGATATAGCCTGCTGTTTCCGTTCTGCGCAGGCCAATCAAATGGGCACCACAGCCAAGCTGATGGCCTATATCTTCAGCGAGTGTGCGGATATAAGTACCTTTACTACAGGACACCGTCAGCACTGCGATCTCATTTGCAAACGAATCCATTTGAATTGATGTAATGGTCACCAACCTTGCCTGACGCTCAATATCAACACCCTCTCTTGCATATTCGTAAAGTGCTTTTCCTTCAAACTTTAATGCTGAATACATAGGAGGAACTTGGCTGATTTCGCCAACAAACGCATCACACACCGCTGCCAACTTTTTTAAATCAAAGTCAACCGGATGCCGGGCAAGAACCTCTCCTTCCGCATCTCCAGTTGTGGTCGTTTCACCAAATTTCACAGTCGCGATATAAGTCTTATCGGCATCCGTCACGTATTGTGCAAACTTTGTAGCCTCGCCCAAGCAAATAGGCAACAAGCCTGTTGCTAAAGGATCAAGAGTGCCTGTATGGCCTGCTTTTGCTGCTTGGAACAACCATTTAACTTTTTGTAATGCTTGATTGGAAGAAAAACCGAGAGGCTTGTCGAGTAACAAAACCCCATTGATATTACGTTTAACTCTTTTAAATTGCGCCATGAATTTGGCTTTGATTTAGACGAACAATTATTCTTTTGGACTATCTGCCAATGCCTCATTAATTAAACGAGTGAGTTTCATCCCGTTATCAATCGATGCATCGTAGACAAAATGTAACTGCGGCACTGTGCGCAGCAACATGCGTTTAGAAAGCTGACTTCGTAAAAAACCAGCTGTTTTCTCTAACCCTTTTTGTAGCTCAGCAGCAGATTTTGCGTCTTGCTGTGCCGTGCTGTAATAGATCTTGGCATGTGCCATGTCACCAGTCACTTCAACCTCAGTCACCGTCACCATACCCACACGTGGATCTTTTACTTCAAACTGAAGCAAATCCGCCAACTCTCGGCGCATTTGCTCAGCTACACGGTCACTTCTTGCAAAATCTTTAGCCATTTTTAAAGTGTTCTTGCCACTTCAACAACTTCAAATACTTCTAGCATGTCGCCAACTTCGATGTCGTTGAAGTTCTTCAATGACAAGCCGCACTCAAAGTTTGATTTAACTTCTTTAACGTCATCTTTAAAGCGTTTCAATGAATCTAGTTCGCCCGTGTGAATCACAACATCACCACGCAACACACGAACCTTAGAGTTACGTTTAATCACACCGTCCAAGACGTAACAACCAGCAATCGCACCCACTTTAGAAATACGGAATACTTCACGGATTTCAACCAAGCCTGTTGCGCTTTCTTTCTTCTCTGGTGATAGCATGCCACCTAAAGCTGCTTTGATTTCATCTACTGCTTCGTAAATAATATTGTAGTAACGAACATCAACGCCTGAGCTCTCGATCAACTTACGAGCGCCAGCATCTGCACGGACATTAAAGCCAATTAATACTGCTTTCGATGCAACAGATAAGTTCACATCAGACTCAGTCACTGCACCCACGCCTGTATGAATAATATTAACTTTAACTTCAGCAGTAGAAAGTTTTTGTAGTGAAGTTGAAAGTGCCTCGTATGAACCTTGAACATCTGATTTGATAATTAAGCCCAAAGTTTTAACTTCGCCTTCAGCCATTTGATCAAACATGTTTTCAAGTTTAGACGCTTGTTGTTTTGCTAATTTCACATCACGGAATTTACCTTGACGGAACAATGCAATCTCACGTGCTTTACGTTCATCATTAAGCACAATCACTTCTTCACCTGCATTAGGCACGTCAGACAAACCTAAAATTTCAACAGGGATAGAAGGGCCTGCCTCTTTAATATCATTACCAGCTTCATCTAACATTGCACGTACACGACCGAACGCACTACCGGCAAGAATCATGTCGCCACGTTTTAGCGTGCCTGACTGAACCAAAATGCTAGAAACTGGACCGCGGCCTTTATCTAAACGACCCTCGATGACCAAGCCTTTAGCTGGTGTATTTTTAGGTGCTTTTAATTCTAAAATTTCAGCTTGAAGCAATACTGCTTCTAATAAGTTATCAATACCTTGACCTGTTTTCGCTGACACTTCAACAAACATCACATCGCCACCCCAGTCTTCCGGCACAACTTCTTCTGCCACAAGCTCTTGTTTAACGCGCTCTGAGTTTGCTTCTGGTTTATCAATTTTATTAACAGCAACGACTAGAGGTACACCTGCTGCTTTAGCGTGGTGAACTGCTTCAATCGTTTGTGGCATTACGCCATCATCAGCTGCTACAACAAGAATAACAACGTCGGTTGCTTTCGCACCACGGGCACGCATCGCAGTAAACGCTTCATGGCCTGGGGTATCTAAGAAAGTAACCATGCCACGAGGAGTTTCAACGTGGTAAGCGCCAATATGTTGTGTAATGCCGCCCGCTTCACCTGAAGCAACACGGCTACGACGAATGTAATCTAGCAATGAAGTTTTACCATGGTCAACGTGACCCATCACTGTAACTACAGGTGGACGCGCTTCTTGAATAGCTTCTGCATGATCAGCATCATCCAAGAATGTCTCTGGATCATTTGCCGCTGCTGCTTTTGCAATATGGCCCATTTCCTCAACCAAAATAATCGCTGTTTCTTGGTCAAGCACTTGGTTAATCGTCACCATCATGCCCATCTTCATCAGCACCTTAATGACTTCACCTGCTTTAACAGCCATCTTGTGTGCCAAGTCAGCAACGGTAATTGTTTCTGGCACTAAAACTTCATGAACGATAGGTTCGGTTGGCGCATTGAACGCATGTTCAGCATCATCATTTCTCTGAGACTTGGCTTTGCTTTTTTGTGCACGCCAGCCTTGACCCAAGTTAACGTCACCACGCGTTTTAATACCGCGTTTTTTGTTCTCAGCGTCAGCCCATTCTTTATTCTTTGCACCTTTTTTAGCGTTTTTATCTTCCGTCTTTGCACCTTCTTTTGCAGCAGGCTTATGTAATGTCCCAGCTGAAACTTTAGCGGCGGCCGCTACAGCTTCTGCAGCTTTTTTGGCATCTTCATCCAAACGCTTTTGAGCCAACTCTTGCTTCTTACGCAAGTCTTCCATTTGGATAGCCATTAATGCTTCATGGCGTTTAGCTTCATTCGCACGTTGCGCTATTTGCTCTGGTGAAAGCAAGCTTGGCTTCACTGATTTTTTAGCTACCGGCTCTTCAACTGCTGGCTCAGCAACCACTTCAGGAACAACCGCTTCAATCACTGGCTCTTCAGCTACTGGCTCAGCAACCACTTCAGGAACAACCGCTTCAATCACTGGCTCTTCAACGATCGGCTCAACAACAGCAGACTGTTCAGCCGCTTCTTCGTTACGAACCAAAACACGCTTCTTACGCACTTCCACTTGAATAGTACGAGCCTTGCCTGAACTATCAGTCTTTTTAATTTCGGTATTTTGCTTGCGAGTTAAAGTAATTTTATTTTTAGGTGCCTGGCCATGCTCTTTACGCAAGTAAGTAAGCAACAATTCCTTGTCAGCCTCAGTCAACTGGTCACTTGATGCAACTTTATTGACGCCAGCACTTTTCAACTGTTCGAGCAAAAGCTCAGCCGGTAGGCCTAGCTCTCCCGCAAATTGTAATACGCTTGTCTGTCCCATCTGTTACTCCAGTCTTATTCTTTACAGCACTTCTAAAAATCAAATGATTTCAATTAAATTTGTTTGTCACGTCTAGCTATTAAGCCTTATGCAAACCATGGTGCGCGAGCAGTCATAATTAAAGTTTTTGCGCGTTCCGCATCCATTTTTGTGAGATCAACCAAATCATCTACAGCTAAATCTGCAAGATCATCCATTGTTGAAACACCCTTAGATGCTAACAAATGTGCAGTTTCTTCATCCATGCCTTCCATACCTAAAAGGTCGGCAGCAGGCTCTTCTGCTTTTTCTTCTTTCGCAATCGCGTCTGTTAATAATGCAGCTCTTGCACGTTTACGAAGTTCATTAATCGTATCTTCATCAAAGGCTTCAATTTCAGCCATTTCAGCCATTGGGACATAAGCGATTTCTTCTAAAGTGCCGAAACCTTCTTGCACTAAGATATCAGCAACTTCTTCATCCACATCTAATTTTTCAATGAATAATTGACGTGTTTTAACGTACTCTTCTTCATTCTTTTTAGCGGCTTCATCAATCGTCAGAATGTTTAATGTCCAGCCAGTTAATTCAGAAGCCAAGCGCACGTTTTGACCGTTACGACCAATCGCTTGTGCTAATTGTTCTTCATCAACAACCACATCCATACTGTGTGCATCTTCATCAACAACAATGCTTGAAACTTCAGCTGGTGCCATTGCGTTAATGACAAACTGCGCAGGCTCCATAGACCACAACACGATATCTACACGCTCGCCAGCCAATTCGCCAGTTACCGCTTGCACACGTGAACCACGCATACCTACGCAAGTACCTACAGGGTCCAAACGTTGATCATTTGCTTTCACTGCAATTTTTGAACGTAAACCTGGATCACGAGCTGCGCCGCGGATCTCTAATAAACCATCTTCAATTTCTGGTACTTCCAACTCAAATAAACGAGTTAAGAATTCAGGGGCAATTCTTGAAAGAATTAATTGTGGGCCACGGCCACCACGTTCTATTCTTGATAAATAAGCACGAACGCGGTCACCAACACGCAAATTCTCTTTAGGAATCATTTGTTCACGTGGCAATAATGCTTCAATACGGCCAACTTCGATCACCGCATTGCCTTTTTCCATACGCTTAATTGCACCCGTTACCATGTGCTCATTGCGGGCAAGGAAATCATCTAAGATTTGCTCACGCTCTGCTTCACGGACTTTTTGCAAAATAACTTGTTTAGCAGCTTGTGCACCAATACGGCCAAATTCAACTGACTCGAGTGGATCTTCAAATGTGTTCTCAGCAGAAACATCCTTACCTTCAGCACGCTCATCATCAGCGTACATTTGGGCGCCTGGATTTTCTAGTGCTTGGTCATCAGTTAACAATGTCCAACGTCTAAATGACTCATATTCACCAGTTTCGCGGTCAATGGATACACGTACGTCTGCATCATCTGCAAAACGTTTTTTAGTAGCAGAAGCTAAAGCGTACTCAAGTGCGCTAAAAACAACTTCTTTATCAACATTCTTCTCATGTGCAAGTGCATCTACTAACAATAATATTTCGCGACTCATTTTAATCTCCGCCTAAAAATTCGGTCATTCCAAAAAACATTTTAAAATTCTGGTGCTAAACGGGCTTTATCAATGTTTAGAAGGCTGATTTCGACATCAGCACCCTCAACATTCATTGTTAATACGCCATCATTCACACCTTTTAACAACCCTATGAAGTTTTTTCTACCCTCGATTGGCATTCTAGTTTTAACGCTAGCGCGCGAATCAGTAAACTTCACAAAATCAGACTCTCTCTTTATTGCACGATCAAGGCCGGGAGAGGAAACCTCAAGGCGATCGTAGTCAAAATCATTTTCAACCGCTAAAACGTTACCTAGTTGATTGCTCACTAATACGCAATCATCAATATTGACGCCTTCAGGCTTATCAATAAAGAGACGTAACAATTTACCGCGATTTGATACTTCAAAATCGACAAGTTCGTAACCTAACTGGGTTACTGATTTTTCAACCAATGCGTATAAATCTTGCAATTAAATACCTATCTATTTGTATTTAAATACTAAAAATTAAAACAAAAAATGGGCACAAAGCCCATTACCCTATTATAACAATCATTAAATTGATTGCCATTTCATTACAAACAAAAAAGCCCACAAAGTGTGGGCTTTTCATTAGCTTTGTTTAGAACAAACAAAGCATCGTATAAATAGCCTGGCGGTGACCTACTTTCGCATGCGAAGAGCATACTATCATTGGCGCAGAATCGTTTCACGGCCCTGTTCGAGATGGGAAGGGGTGGTTCCAATTCGCTATGGCCGCCA
>JAHEEA010000026.1 GCA_024640945.1 Candidatus Methylopumilus sp. | reverse complement strand
TAAATAGCCTGCCAAGTAATATGGCACGGATTAAAAAAGAAATTGAAGAGCAGTTAGCGATGCTATTACCTAAGCGATTCTTTAGCCAAACGCCATGGGAGCGTTTGCAGCATTTACCACGCTATATAAAGGCGATGAAGTTAAGGCTGGATAAATATCCAAGTAGTATTGATCGAGATGCAAAAAGTGCTCAAAACGTACAAATGGTTTGGCAGCGCTGGCAAGATAAAGTCAGTAATTTACGTAAAGCCAATGCTGAGATAAGTGAAGGTTTAGCTGATTACCGATGGCTCATTGAGGAGCTTCGAGTTTCTTTATTCGCACAAGAATTGAAAACGCCATTCCCTGTTTCAGTAAAGCGTCTAGACAAGATCTGGGAGGATTTGAGAGATTAAATCCGCATCATTTCGTTTCTAATCCCAGCTTCATCCAATCCTTTACCAATTAAAACCAGCCGAGAAATCGGCTGTTCTTCATTCCAGCCTTCGAGTGGTGTAGGTGCGTAAAGTGTTTGATGGACAGCATGAACTGCAATCGGGTCAGCTTGGTCATCGGCATGAATAATGCCTTTAAGTCTTAGCAATTGATCGCCATGGTGCGTGCACAACCATTCAAGCTTAGGTTCTAGTTGTTCATAGCTCAGTGGCATGGGTAATGTAATGGTGAAGCTTGAAATCTCTCCATCATGACTAGCTGGTATCAGGCCTTTTGTCTTTTGCGTGGGCGCGCGTAGCCATTTAGTTGGTTGCGCTTGCTGTGTTTTGTTGTCAAACAAGCCAATGTCAATAATGAGCGCAGGATCAATTTCACCTTGCGTCACTTGATGTTGTGTCGCCCCAGCGTTGAGTGTGCTGAGCGTTGTTTGTAATGTTTGTATTTGCGCCTCAGTCGCTAAATCTGATTTTGTTATCAGTAATACATCGGCAACCGCGGCTTGTTTTTGCGCTTCGCTGTGCTCGTTGATTTGATTAATGCCGTATACGCTGTCGATGGTTACGACTACTGCATCTAATCGGTAAGTTGAACTGATGACAGGTTCATTCAATAGGCTGCCCATAATTGGGCCAGGATCTGCCATTCCCGTTGTTTCGATAATTAAACGTTTGAACTCTGGAATTGCGCCAAGTGCACGCTTAAAAAATAAATCTCTAAGCGTGTCTGCCATTTCATTGGTGAGCGTGCAGCATAGGCAACCCGATTCCAGTAAAACAGTATTGTCGACGATGTGTTGGCTTTCTATGGTGCGATCTAAATGCTTGGCCAAAATGTCGTCTAAGCCTGTGCTGCCAAGTTCGTTGATGATGACGGCAGTGTCTTTCATCCCTTCGTTTCTCAACAACTTATTGAGCAGGGTGGTTTTCCCACTTCCTAAAAAGCCAGTCAGAAGGGTTATTGGTATTCGGTTGTCCATGAATTAAAGTCGTTGTCTTGCAAATAAAGTGACATCTTAGCTGTGTTATCTCAGGCGAGGAACCGAAACCCCTGTAAAATGTGCGAATTAAATTTTGATAGCAATGTGATCGCTCAGTAATGAATGTATTTTTTGAAGAAGATGGCGGGTTTAAGGTTGCGTCAGTCATGTCGGAAACGGCAGGGGCTTTGCAAGTGGAATCTGTCAGCGGTAAGCGATCTAAAATTAAAGCGGCGAATGTACTTTTGCGCTTTGAAGGTGCTTTGGCAAGTTTTATGGATGCTGCCAATGCAGAAGCTGAAAACTTAGAGGTCCCATTTTTGTGGGAGTGCTGTGGGGAGCCCGAGTTTGGGTTCGAAGAGCTTGCACAGGAATATTATGGCAAAGCGCCTTCTTCAATCGAATCGGCTGCTGTTGCCATGCGCTTGCATAGCGCCCCTGTTTATTTTTACCGCAAAGGTAAAGGTCGTTATAAAGCTGCGCCACCAGATACATTGAAAGCAGCGTTAGCTGCGCTTGAGAAAAAGCGCGTGCAGGCTGAGAAAATCCAAATCTTTGTTGAGCAACTTAAAGCCAAGCAAATGCCAGAAGGGCTGGCGCTTAAGCTGGATATGTTGTTATACGAGCCTGATAAAAACAGCATGGAGTGGAAGGCGCTTGAGCAGGCCTCTGCTGAGTTGCATGTGAACCCTGTTCAAGTCATTTCTTATGCAGGTGGTATTAAGTCTAATCATGATTATCACTTAGGTGCATTTTTGCGAGAGCACTTTCCTAAGGGCATCGCATTTGCTGAATCAGGTTTAGACGTGAGTCCTGTCCCTCAAGATTTGCCGCGTGCAGAGGTTGAGGCATTTAGTATTGATGACAGCACAACCACTGAAATTGATGATGCATTTTCAGTTCAAACGCTTGCTGATGGCGCTCATCGTATTGGCATTCATATTGCCGCCCCAGCGCTTGGGATTGTCCCAAATAGTGCGCTAGATGAAGTGGCATTACATCGCCTATCCACTGTTTATATGCCTGGCAATAAGGTCACGATGTTGCCAGAGCAGGCGATAACGCCATTCAGCCTGAATGAAGGTGAATGGAAGCCAGCCTTGTCGATGTATTTAGATGTGGCCGCAGACTTAACGATTACCAATCGTCAAAGCAAAGTTGAGCTGATTCA
>JAHEEA010000017.1 GCA_024640945.1 Candidatus Methylopumilus sp. | reverse complement strand
AGATATGTCATTAAGTATAAGACTTATATACAGGTCTTAAAGATTAGAAAGCTGGGGTTACCATGAAGCATGACAAAATTGAACGTAATGTAGGTTTATTACTTGTATTAACAATGCTAGCAATTAGTGCTGGCGGCCTTGTTGAAATTGTTCCACTATTTTTTATTAAAGAAACAGTGGAGAAAGTTGACGGTGTTCGCCCTTACTCACCATTGGAGTTGCGTGGCCGTGATATTTACATCCGTGAAGGCTGTTATTTGTGTCACTCACAGATGATTCGTCCATTCCGTGATGAAGCCTTGCGTTATGGCCACTACTCACTTGCTGCTGAATCTAAGTACGATCACCCATTCCAATGGGGTTCAAAACGTACTGGCCCAGATCTAGCGCGTGTTGGTGGTAAATACTCTAACGATTGGCATACGCAGCATTTAACAGCGCCACGTTCTTTAGTGCCGCAATCAGTAATGCCTAACTACCCGTGGTTAGTAAAAACTGATTTGGATTACTCAGACATTCAAGCGCGTATGCGTGCATTGCGTGTGACAGGTGTTCCTTATTCTGTTAGCGAAGCTGAGTATCAAAATAACATTAAAGAGTTTGGTGAAGATGTGGCTAAGAGCTTGCATATCCCTGATGCAGAGAAGAACTTAGTTGCTCAAGCACAAGCCGGTAATTTTGATACTAAGCCAGAAAAGCTGTCAGAAATGGATGCGTTGGTATCTTACTTGCAAATGCTAGGCACACTGGTCGATTTCAAGAAATACGACGACGACTATTTCGTACAATTCCGCTAGTTTTGAAATTTAACATAGCGATTGTTATTAACGAATTCGTCATACGCTAAGGATATTGAAATGGAATTTTTACTTTGGTTTACTAAGTTTGAAAATACTAAGCCGCTTTCGCTGGTGATTTTCTTTACTGTTTTTGTAGGTGTAGTGATTTACCTCTACGGAAACAAGCAACGTGGTGAGCAATTAGAAAGTTTTAAAAATATACCTTTGCATGACGACGATATTTAAGTAGGGAACTATGATGAGTCAGGATACGAAAAAACCAGCAGTAAAGACAACCGGTCACTCTTGGGACGGGATTGAAGAACTTAGCAATCCATTGCCGATGTGGTGGGTATGGGGCTTCTACATTACTTGTGCTTTTGCATTTGTATATTGGTTGCTTTATCCGGCATGGCCTATCGGTCATATGTACACAAAGGGTGTGCCAGGTTTAAACACTTTAACTTACACTGCCACTTCTGTTGACGGCAAAGAAACTCAAAAAACAACCCATTGGAATATGCGTTCTAAATTCATGGTTGAAATGAATGAGCATAAGGCTGCGCAAAAGCAATGGTTTGATAAAGTAGCTTCAATGCCATTTGCCGAAGTGTCTAAAGATGCAGATTTAATGCAGTTTGTTAACTCAGCCGGTAAGACTTTATTCTCAGACAACTGTGCGCCATGTCACCAAGCAGGTGGTCAAGGTAAAATTAAATTCTCACCAAACTTAACAGACGACCATTGGCAATATGGTGGTACTTATGAAGATATCCATACAACACTTGTTGGTGGACGTCGTGGTGCAATGCCTTCATTCAAAGCAGTGTTGTCAGGCGAAGAGATTGTTCAAGCCGCTAACTATGTATTGAGTTTGTCAGGTGAGCCGCATGATGCGGGTGCAGCTAAAGCAGGTGATGCGCTATTCCATGGTAAAGCTGGTTGTTATGCGTGTCATGGTCCAGATGCTAAAGGGATGACTGCAATTGGTTCAGCTAATCTAACAGATAAAATTTGGTTATGGGCTGATGTTCAAGGTGCTAAAACCCCTGAAGCTAAACTAGACGAAGTTAAATACGTTTTAATCAACGGTGCAAATAATGGCGTAATGCCTGCATGGGGCGCACGTCTAAAACCTGAACAAATTAAATTGTTAACAGTTTACGTTCATGACAGTTTAGGTGGCGGCAAGTAATATTCGTTTTATGAAACAGAGCGAATATTTGCTCTGCTAATAGCAATAACAAATAAAGGCTTGCAAGGAATTGCAGGCCTTTATTTTTTAGGAGTCAATCATGCAAGAGAATCAAACTCAAGAGACAGAAAAGCCCTTATACCAAAAGCACATTCCAATTGTGACCCGTTCTGTCGCGGGTAAATTTAGGAACTTCAAAACCATTGTCATGGTGGTAGCTTACATTGTTTATTTCGGATTGCCATGGATTCCATGGGATAGAAATAGCGCCGTTGACCAAGCCATTTTGTTTGATCTCACTTCACGTCGTTTCTTTATCTTTGATTTGATTGTTTACCCGCAAGACATCTTTTGGTTGGCGATGATTTTATTTATTGCTGCAGCCTTACTGTTTTTTACCACGGGCCTAATAGGCCGAGCATGGTGTGGTTATTTCTGTTTCCAGACGCTCTGGTCAGATCTATTTATCAAGATTGAACACATGATTCAAGGTGAGCGTCCTGCGCGTTTACGCTTACAAAAGCAACCCTGGAATTTGGAAAAAGTATTTAAAGTCGGTGGCTCACATTTGGTGATGGTTATTATCTCTGTCTGGACAGCTATTACCTTTGCAGCTTACTTCAGCTATGCGCCTTCTTTCGTTAAAGACTTTTTTATGGGGACAGCTTATCCAGGTGGTTATTTTGCTGTGTTAGTTTTAACCTTCACAACTTATATGTCAGCTGGTGTTGCACGTGAGCAAATTTGTTTGTTTGCTTGTCCATATGCCAGATTCCAGGGTGTGATGTATGAAGGTGATACGCTTGCAGTGAATTATGACGTAAAACGTGGCGAAGGCGAAAAAGGCCGTTCTATTCCTAAAGCAGGATTGAAAACACACGAAGAACGAGCTGCTGCTGGACATGGTGACTGTATTGATTGCGGATTCTGTGTACAAGTTTGTCCGACTGGTATTGATATTCGTGACGGTCTTCAATATCAATGTATTTCATGTGGTTTATGTATCGATGCGTGTAATAACATTATGGATTCTGTTGGCTATCCGCGTGGATTGATTCGCTACGACTCAGAGACTAACATCGCAAGTGACAATCCACATCCACCACGTTTAGAGTGGAAACGTCTAAAAGTGATTGGTTATGCAGCAGCTTTAGTTCTAATGACTGCGGTGCTCGGCTATAACATCGGTACTCGCAGCAATGTCGAGGTAAATGTACAGCAAGTGCGTCAGCCATTATTTGTAATGCTCTCTGACGGTAGCATTCGTAATCGCTATGTGATTCATATTGTTAATAAAACTGAATCCGATGAAATCTATGCAATTGATGTTGAGGGTATATCCCCTAAAGCGCTTGATATGCATTACTTTAGGGCTGTTTCTGTTAAGGCTGGAAAAGGTTTAAATATGAATGCGACGGTGAACTTGTCGGCTGAAGATGCACTTAAAGTCAGCAAGTTTAATTTTGTAGTGACCCCAGCATCAACCAAAGAAGCAGTTAAAATTGAAGCGAGTTTCAATAGCCAACGAGAGCAACATTAATGTTAAGCCACTTATTTGCAATATCAGAATTGAGCATGACAGAGACCCTGTTCGGTGGAGTTTTATTTTCTGCCGTCATGTTTTTTGTTGTTAGACGTCTAGGCTTATCTAACTTCTGGGCTGGCATTTTAAGTGGCATTTTTCCTTTTGTTGCCTATCTTTATTACAGCACTAAATTCTGGGCAGGTGGCGATGTACTTGCCATTCACTTTGCGGTTTACTTAGCAAATGCTGGTCTATTGATTGTGTTTGGCGGTATGCAAGTTAAAAAAGAGAAAATGCATTGGGCACCACGCCTGATTGTGATGTTCTTTATCGGACTGGTCGTTTTAAATGCAGTTTTCTTATCGCTCTCCACCAGAGGATTGCCAGACAGCTTTGCTAAATCATGGCTACCAAATCCAGGTAATGCCACACTGCATACTGGATTCCCTGGAGTGATTCCACACGATAAAAATAAATCTTATGAGCCACACTTACAGCAAGTAGATGAACAAAAGAATCTAGCTTGGAAAGTTAAGATTGTAGGTTTTAAAGAACTGAAGCCTAAGCACGCTTCTCAACTTAATATTGAATTGTTAGATAAAGATAGCAAGCCTGTGACTGGCGCAAAGATTAGCTTATCTTTATGGCGCATGGCCAACAGCCGTGATGACCAAACGCTCGATTTTGTAGAGTCAGCACCAGGTCAGTATCAAGTAAATTGTGAGCTACCAGCAGAAGGTCGTTGGTTAACTCATTTGCAGATCTCACGTGGTAATGACCAATACACAAGCAAACAATCAATCTTTGTTGATGGTGACTAAGTTTGTCCACCAAGTTTGTCGAACCTAGTAATAGCACGCCTTCGGATATCGTCTGTTTCCATTGCGGTTTGCCTGTGCTTGCAGGCACCCATTTTTCCGCTAAAATCTTCGGCCATGCCGAGCCTATGTGCTGCTTGGGCTGCCAGTCGGTTGCTGAGGCTATTGTTGAAAATGGCTTAGAAGACTATTACAAACATCGTACTGAACTACCTAAAACCCCTGAAGATTTAGTGCCAGAAGTATTGCGCCAGTTGGCACTTTACGACCATCCCGAAGTGCAAAAAAGTTTTGTGCTATCTTCAGAAGGTCATCAAAAAGAAGCTTCGCTCATTCTCGAAGGTATCACCTGTGCTGCCTGTGTTTGGTTAAATGAACGTCATTTAAAACAACTCAAAGGCGTCATCGGGGTTTCAGTGAATTACAGCTCACAACGTGCGCGTGTCATTTGGAATGATGATGAAATTCAGTTGAGCCAAATCTTGGCTGAGATCAATAAAATTGGTTATCACGCCCATCCCTTCAGCGCGCAACAACAAGAGCAGATTCGTCAGCAACAACGTAAATTAGACTTTAGAAGATTGGCCGTCGCTGGCTTGGCTGCTGGTCAAGTCATGATGCTGGCGGGGCCTTTATATTCAGGTGAAAGTGCTGGGCTGGAGTTCGCTTCGGCACAGCTATTCCGTTGGTTTAGTTTAGTCATGACTGTTCCAGCCATGGTGTACTCTGCATGGCCATTTTATGTGGGGGCTTGGCGTGGCATTGCTAATCGCAATATCGGCATGGATGTTCCCATCGTATTAGGTCTGCTAACAGGTTTTGCAGGCAGTCTTTGGGCAACAATCACTGGATCAGGCTTGGTCTATTTCGACACGATCACCATGCTCATTTTCTTCTTGCTAGGTACACGATTCCTTGAACGTAATGCCCGCGAAAAATCTGTTGAAGCCGCAGAGAATTTATTGCGCTTAGCACCCTTAATGGCGACTAAAGTAAACGGTAAAGAGCAATTTTTAGTTCCTGTCATGGAATTAAATCTCGGTGACCATATTCTTGCTAAACCAGGTGAGGCAATTGCTGCGGACGGTGTGGTCGTTGATGGTGAAAGTAGTGTGGATGAATCCTTACTCACGGGTGAAAGTCGACCGCTGAAAAAAGGACTGAATGCACAAGTGTTCGCTGGCAGTATTAATTACGAAAGCCCAATTACTATCAGTGTCACAGCCGTTGCTGAAAACACCATGCTCGCTGGTATCTCCCGCCTGCTAGATCGTGCGCAAGCAGAGAAACCAAAACTTGCGCAAACTGCCGATAAGATTGCCGTTTATTTCACTAGTGCTCTATTGTTAGTCGTTGCATTAGTAGCACTTGTTTGGTGGCAAATAGATCCTAGCCGCATGGTAGAAATTGTACTCACGGTATTAGTTGTTAGTTGCCCATGTGCGCTGTCTTTAGCAGCCCCTGCCGCATTCGCAGCCGCTGGTTCACACCTTGTGCAACGAGGCGTGTTATTAACGCGCGGTCATGCTTTAGAAACCCTCGCTAAAGTCACCCATTTTGTTTTTGATAAAACAGGTACGCTCACCTTAGGCCATCTCACATTACAAAACAGCCGGGCATATAGCGAAATTGATGTGGCCGAGTGTTTAAAAATAGCGGCTAGCTTAGAAAAG
Organism: Candidatus Methylopumilus sp.; assembly: GCA_024640945.1. GTDB lineage: Bacteria > Pseudomonadota > Gammaproteobacteria > Burkholderiales > Methylophilaceae > Methylopumilus_A. The sequence continues at coordinate 6,547 of JAHEEA010000017.1, read as the reverse complement.
AATTCAGAGCATGCCCTCGCCAAACCTTTTATCGCAGCTACTAAACATCAAGCACTTTATACAGTGGCTGATGCTAAAAATATTCCAGGCCAAGGCGTGCAAGGAAGCATCAATGGGCAAGTCTATACTCTAGGTAATACAAAGCTACATCAGCACCTGTTAGATGACCTGTCTTTAAATAATAGTGAGTTTGCCTCTGAATTAGGTGCCACCGTCGTTTGGTTGTGTGATGAAAAACGTGTGCTTGCAGCGTTTGCATTAGCAGATCAACTTCGCCCACAAGCTCAGCAAATGATGGAAAAGCTAAAAGCGCGTGGTCTGCATGTTGCCATTTTGAGTGGCGATTCCGAAACAGCTGTTTCATCATTCGCCCAAAAAGTAGGCATGCAAGAATGGCAAGCCGCTTGTTCCCCTGAACAAAAGCTAGCCTATTTACATGCATTACAGGCCAAAGGTGCAGTGGTCGCGATGGTAGGCGATGGCATTAACGATGCCCCAGTATTAGCTGGCGCACAGGTCTCGATTGCCATGGGCAGCGGCACCCAAATGGCACGCGCCACCGGTGATGTTGTATTACTCTCTGAAAATTTATTAGAAATCGACCATGCAGTAGAGCGTAGTCGTTTCGCCATTAATGTGGTGCGTGAAAACTTTGCTTGGGCGCTGGTTTACAACTTGATTGCCCTACCATTTGCGGCGAGTGGTGCGATTAGCCCATGGATGGCGGCCATCGGCATGTCTGTCAGTTCTTTGATTGTTGTGTTGAATGCGCTGAGACTTAAATAGCCATTACACGGTCTATTTAAATATAAATTTAATTCATATATATTTTCGATCAGACCAATAAAAAAGACAGCCTAGGCTGTCTTTTTTTAAACAACAATTCTTAAAAAGAATTATTTGTTCATTACGTACATTGTTACTTCGAAACCGAAACGCATTTCAGTAGCAGCTGGTTTTGTCCACATAATATTTCTCCAAATGTCTGATTAAGGTGCTTTGCATTAAGTGCATTGCGTTGAATGAATATTACGCCTGTCACCAAAATATACCCTATCAGTGTTCATGAATAAGCACTAAGGATTTTCATGAAGATTTAGCAGTGAATTCCAAGCTGGGTATTATTAAATGCGGTGCAGTTTAGCCGACCACGCTTTTAATTCTTTTTCTGCGGTTTTGTAGTCTGGGTATATACGTTCAACAATCGCCCAAAATTTGGCTGAGTGATTCATTTCTTTGAGATGCGCTAATTCATGTGCAACCACGTAATTAATAATATGGGGTGGTGCTTGTAATAATCGCCAGTTCAATCTGATTTCTTGTTTGCTATTGCAGCTGCCCCAGCGTGAGCGTGCGCTTGATAAAAACAGCGGTGGTGTAGTGACACCCAGTTTGGCTGAAAGTAGCGCTATGCGCCTGCTAAAGTCGCTTAAGGCCTGTTTTTTGTACCACTGCAATACCTTTTTGGCGATAACGGTTTGGTTGCCGGTATTCGGAAGTGCAACTTCTAATAAACCAGGTTGATAATCAACCGCACGGCTAACTGTATCTGGACGTACTGACAGGGTGATTTGATTTCCGAGCAGTAAGAGTTCGGCGCCATCTTGCCATTGCATGGTCTCTACTTGGTTAAGCTTTTGCGCGTGTAGCTTTTTGATAATCCAATCAAGCTTGCTCATGAGCATTTGTTCGAGCGTACTTTGTGAAATGCGATTGGGGGCATGGACCACAAGGCCAGATTGATTTATTTTAAGACCGACGGTTCTTCGACTTCTACGCTCTAGAAGATAAGGGATGGTTTCACCATCGGGCAGTTTGAGATGATGCTCATTCATTTTTTGAGCGAAGCCTTTAATTACAGGCCGCGTAATTTTGGCATTTCAGATTCAATCCAATCTTCTACCATCTGATTGAGTGCGTCAGGTTTTAGATTGGTGGCGTCTATCGGTTTACCTATGCTGACGGTAATCACGCCTGGGGTTTTGTTGAATGAGTTTTTACGCCAGAACTCACCTGCATTATGCGCGACTGGCACCACGGTAGCTTGCGTGTGTGAAGCTAACCAAGCGCCACCTATATGATATTTACCTTTTTGGCCTGGTGTAATGCGCGTGCCTTCGGGAAAGATGACCACCCATAAGCCGCGTGCAAGCCTGTCTTTGCCTTGTGAGACTAATTGTTTGAGTGCTTCACGGCCTGCGCTACGATTAATCGCAATCGCTTTGAGTGCAGCAAATGCCCAACCTAAAAATGGGATGAGTAAAAGGCTGCGTTTCATCACCCAAATTTGGGGTGGAAAGATGGTTTGAAAGGCGATGGTTTCCCATGCGGATTGATGCTTCGCTAACAGCACGCAAGAGTGATTGGGGATATTTTCTTTGCCAATGACGCGATAGCTTAAGCCGCATGTGAGCTTAAGCCAGAATATAACGACATAAGCCCAGCTGCTGATAATGCGTGAATGTAAGACTGCTGGAAGCGGGAATAGCACAATGGCTAATATTGAGAATAATGGGGTGATGATTAACACACCGACATTAAATAAAATAGAGCGTAACAGTCTCATGTTGGCCTTATTGGAGGTTGCTAGCTAATAATATGTTGAACGGCTTCTGCTAAATTCGCGAAAACCAAAGTGCCTTCTGGCAATCCACCTGCTGCCAATGTTTCTTCGCCTTTGCCAGTGCGCACGAGGATAGGTTGCATTCCGAGCACTGCGCCAGCTTGTAAGTCGCGAAGTGCATCACCAACAATCGCTACGCCTTTTAAATCTTGACCAAAGCGTTTGCCTATCTCTTCCATCATGCCTGGCTTAGGCTTGCGGCAAGTACAGTTGTCATCGGCGGAATGTGGGCAATAAAAAAGTGCATCGATTCTGCCGCCTAATTGCGCTAAGGCTCTATGCATTTTGTCATGGATGGCATTGAGTGTGGCCATGTCGAATAAGCCACGACTAATTCCAGATTGATTGGTTGCCAGTGCAACGCGATAGCCACTTTGATTCAGTAATGCAATCGCTTCTAAACTCCCCGGAATTGGAATCCACTCATTCGTGCTTTTGATGAAGTGGACAGAGTCATAATTAATGACTCCATCTCTATCTAGCACGACTAGTTTCATCGTTATGCCGCCAACTTAGACAAATCAGCTACGCGATTCATGGCTTGGTGCAATGTGGCCAACAAGCCTTGTCGGTTGGCTTTAAGTGCAGGGTCTTCTGCATTTACCATGACGTTATCAAAGAAGTCATCGACTGGTGCTTTCAGCGCAGCGAGGGCTTTCAGTGAGTTGGTGTAATCGCCACTTTCAAATAATGCATCGGCTTCTGGTTTGATTTTAGCGAGTGTGGCGGCTAAAGCTTTTTCAGCAGGCTCTTGAAGTAAAGCATCGTTGATTTTAGCTGTAACTTCACCTTCGATTTTTTTCAAGATATTGCCAACGCGTTTGTTTGCAGCTGCAAGTGCTGGCGCTTCCGCGAGTGCTGAGAAAGCACGCACCGCTTCTAAGCGTTTAGGAATCTCGCTGAGTAAGCTTGGGTTAAGTGCTAGCACCGCATCTACTTCTTGTGCGCTTGCGCCTTGTTCTTTTAAGTTGACACTTAAACGATCAAAACAGAATTCAGTAATTGCAGCGAGCACGCTGGCTTTATCATCTGATTTGAATTGTTGAAGTGCTAAATCAATCAGTGTCTCGAATGAAACATTGAGTTTGCATTCAATCAGCATGCGGATGATCCCCAGTGCCTGACGACGTAATGCAAATGGATCTTTATCACCAGTTGGTTTTTCACCAATGCTAAATAAGCCAACGAGTGTTTCTAATTTGTCTGCCAAGGCTACTGCAACACCCACTTGATTGCGTGGTAGTTCGTCACCTGCAAAACGTGGTTTGTAGTGGTCTTCAATCGCAAAAGCAATGTCGTTATCTAGCTTTTCATGCTGCGCATAATAGCGACCCATGATGCCTTGTAACTCAGGGAATTCGCCCACCATATCAGTGAGTAAATCTACTTTTGAAAGTTGTGCGGCTTGTTCTGCTTTTGCAGCTAAGTTTGCATCGCCTATCTTGCTTGCAATCGCTCTAGCTAAATCACTGACGCGTTTTGAACGCTCAGCTTGTGTGCCTAATTTGTTGTGATACACCACTTTTTCTAGGCCGCTGATTCTTGATGCCAAGGTTTTTTTACGGTCTTGGTCAAAGAAGAATTTAGCATCGGCCAAACGTGGGCGAACCACACGTTCGTTACCATCGACCACTTTGAATGGATCGGCCGGGCTGATGTTAGAAACGATTAAGAATTTATTCGTCAGCTTGTCGTTAGCGTCTAGAAGTGGGAAGTATTTTTGATTGGCCTTCATTGTCAAAATCAAACATTCTTGCGGTACTTCCAAGAACTCTGTTTCAAATTGGCCTAACAATACGTTTGGCCGCTCTACGAGTGCAGTGACTTCATCGAGCAAGTCATCATCTTCAATCGGTTTAAGGTTTTGTTTTTGTGCCGCTGCAGTTAATTGGCGCACGATTTCAGCGCGACGCGCATCAAAGCTAGCAATGACAGCGCCTTCGTTTTGCATTTGAGTTTCGTAGCTATCCGCGTCTTTAATAACGACTGGAGAAACGCTCGCTTCAAAGCGGTGACCTTGTGTGCTGTTGCCTGATTGCAGGCCAAGTATGCTGAGTGGCACCACGCTATTACCATGCAGTGCTACTAGGCTATGTGCTGGACGAACAAAATTCACGCTTTCCCAGCCATCGCTTAATTGATAAGTCATGACTTTAGGAATAGGAAGTTTGCTTAATGCTTCTTCAACCGCTTTTTGTAAGCCTTCAGCAAGTGAAGCGCCTTTAACCAGTGCATCGTAAAACAAGATGTCTGCTTTGCCATCATTCTCGCGCTTGAGGGTTGCAACAGCAGATTCGTCTGCACCTAAGGCGCTGAGTTTTTTCAATAGCGCTGGCGTTGCATTGCCATTCGCATCTAAGCCCACAGTCACTGGCATCAGTTTTTGTGAAACCGCTTTGTCTTCTGCTTGTGATGCCACGTCTTTAATGTGAACAGCTAAACGACGAGGTGAAGCGAAAGCGATTGCCGTATTGTTTTCAACAGTTAAAGCTTGTGCTTTTAGGCTTTCTAATACGGTGTTAGCAAAAGATTCGCCAAGTTTTTTAAGTACTTTAGGCGGTAGTTCTTCTACAAATAATTCGACTAATAAATTGTTGCTGCTCATGCTGCGGCTTTCTTATTTTGTGCTTGCTTCTCAAGTTCGATTTTTTCTAATACTTCATCCGCCCAGGCTTTTGGCGCCATTGGGAAGCCAAGTCTAGCGCGGCTATCTAAGTAGCCAGCTGCCACAGCACGTGCCAAGTTACGGATACGGCCAATGTAAGCAGCACGTTCGGTGACTGAAATTGCACCACGTGCATCTAATAGATTGAATGTGTGTGCTGCTTTGAGTACTTGCTCATAAGCAGGTAAAGCGAGTTTGTTTTCAGTGAGATGTTGCGCTTGTTTTTCGTGTGCATTAAATGCGGTTAGTAAGAACTCAACATCGCTATGCTCAAAGTTATAGGTCGATTGCTCGACTTCATTTTGATGGAATACATCGCCGTATTTCACATCTGCTGAACCATTCACACCTTTTGAATACACAAGATCGTAAACGTTATCTACGCCTTGTAGGTACATGGCTAAACGCTCTAAACCGTAAGTGATTTCACCGGTAATTGGTTTACAGTTAATGCCACCCACTTGTTGGAAATAAGTGAATTGGGTCACTTCCATACCGTTCAACCAAACTTCCCAGCCTAAGCCCCATGCACCTAGTGTAGGGTTTTCCCAGTCGTCTTCTACAAAACGAATGTCATTCTGTTTAAGGTCGAAACCAAGTGATTCAAGTGAGCCAAGGTAAAGCTCGAGAATGTTTGCTGGTGCTGGTTTGAGCACAACTTGAAATTGATAATAATGTTGTAGACGGTTTGGGTTCTGACCGTAGCGACCATCTTTTGGACGGCGACTTGGTTGAACATAAGCAGCTTTCCAAGGCTCAGGGCCTAAAGCCCGTAAGAATGTAGCCGTATGAGAAGTACCTGCACCCACTTCCATATCGTAAGGTTGCATCAAGGTGCAGCCTTGTTTATCCCAGTAGTTTTGCAGGTTTAAAATAATCTGTTGAAACGTCAGCATATTTTCATTTCTAAAGTCAGTGGGTGCCGCAGTTTTTGATTCTAATTGCGGCTTAATTGTTAGCTCGCAATTTTACTTCTTTTTGCGGCCCCATAAAAGGATTAACGCGATGAATAATAAGCTAATGATGAGCCAGTTGCCCCATCGAACATAAGGCGTTGTGCCGGTGTAGCCCTGTACCGTTCCATTCAGAATGGCGGTGGTGAAGTGTGGCAAAGTGGCGATGAGTTCACCGTGATGGCCAATGATGGCCGTTGCGCCAGTGTTGGTTGCACGTAACATCATGCGGCCAGTTTCTAAGCTACGCATTTGTGAGAACTGTAAATGTTGATAGGCTGCGATGGAATGCCCATACCAAGCGTC
>JAHEEA010000010.1 GCA_024640945.1 Candidatus Methylopumilus sp. | reverse complement strand
AAAGTTTCATTCAAGGTATAAGCACTTGTATCTTGAGTGTTCATTGATCACTAAAAGTGTCAATGTAACTAACCAGCTACAAGCACTCACACCTATCGATTGTTCAGTTTTTTAAAGAGCAGGTACTTCTTTTACACTTCACTAACACCGTAACTTGCGCTACAACGTTAGCAACGAGAGGGGCGCATTATACAGACCTGGTATTTCTGGTCAAGTGCTAAACAGTAATTTTTTACTACTATTTATTACGCTGCCCGCTCCGTATTTCAAGCGAAGGCCGCATTCTACAGAACAAAAAAATGCGGTCAATAGCTATATCGCAATATTTACAAAGTAATTACATTTTTATTAATTAATTGTGACGCGAGCAAACTTACGCTTACCCACTTGCGCTACAAATTGACTGCCGCGATTGAGTTGATGCGCTTTGTCAGCAACTTTCTCACCGTCTATTTTGACACCACCTTGCTCTATGGCACGCATGGCTTCTGATGTGCTGGCAACCAGCCCAGCTTGTTTAAGCAATTGGGGAACAGAAATGCTGTCTTGCTCAATTGAAATAGCAACTTCAGGGACATCATCTGGAATGCCCCCTTTAGAACGCAATTCAAAATCACGCAAAGCTTCTTCTGCCGCATCTTGATTATGGAAGCGCGCAACAATTTCTTGAGCAAAACGGACTTTTGTATTTCTAGGATTTTGCCCAGCAGCAATTTCTTGCTTCCATCTAGCGATGGTTTCTAATGATTCAAAAGACAACAATTCAATATAACGCCACATCAATTCATCAGAAATTGACATGATTTTACTGAAGATGACATTTGCAGGCTCTGCTACACCAATATAATTACCCAGGGATTTAGACATTTTATTAACACCGTCCAAACCCTCAAGCAGAGGCATTGTTAAGACGCATTGCTGACTTTGGCCAGCTTGCTTCTGCAATTCACGTCCCATTAATAGGTTAAATTTTTGATCAGTGCCGCCAATTTCAACATCTGCTTTTAATGCAACAGAATCGTACCCTTGTAATAAAGGATATAAAAACTCATGGATTGCAATCGGCTGATTATTTTTATAGCGCTTACTAAAGTCGTCGCGTTCTAGCATACGAGCAACTGTATGGCTCGCAGCCAACTTCAACATACCCGCAGCACCCAGCTCGTTTAACCAGGTCGAATTGAAAACAACCTCTGTTTGCTCAGGCTTTAAAATTTTGAAAACTTGCGAAGCGTAAGACTTCGCATTTTCCTGAACTTGTTCTGTAGTCAATGGTGGCCGAGTTGCACTCTTGCCAGTCGGATCACCAATCATGCCCGTGAAGTCGCCGATCAAAAAAAGTACTTGATGGCCAAGTTCTTGAAATTGTCTAAGCTTATTTAATAAGACGGTATGTCCTAAATGCAAATCAGGAGCAGTTGGATCAAAGCCAGCTTTAACTCTTAAAGGTTTGCCGGTTTTTAATTTTTCAACCAACTCACTTTCAATGAGCAGCTCGTCACTACCACGCTTAATTAACGCCAAACTATCTTGTATTGATGTCATTACCAAAGGCCTATTGTTACCAGGAGTGTCAAAACTTCACCGCATATAGCTTTTCTGTTAGCATTCCTTCAAATAATTAAGTATTTAGAAGGAATAAAGGTGCGTTTTAATCAACCCAATAATCAAGAAATTTATAAAGGGAGCATTTTAACGCAAAATTCCTCAATTCACCTGTCACTCAATTTATTGCTCATCACGAGCACCATTCATTCAAAGACAATTTAAGCATGACAAGCGTACAAAACAATTCTGGCTTGTTTATTGGCCTGATGTCTGGCACCAGCCTTGATGGTGCAGATGCGGCATTAACTGAATTTAATACTTCTCCAGAAGGTACATTAATTTGCAGAACCATTGCATCACATTCCGTACCTTTTGATGACGCACTTAGACAATCTCTAATTGACCTTCATCATAGTGGGCACGATGAACTTGAACGTACCGCACTTATCAGCAATCAACTCGCGAGCATTTATGCTGAAGGGGTCGAAGGCTTAATCCAAAAAACTAAGATTGCAAAAAAAGATATCATAGCTATTGGCTGCCACGGGCAAACTATTCGCCATAGGCCGGAGCTAGGTTTCACCTTACAAATAGGTAATGCGGCTTTATTGGCAGAGTTAACTGGCATCAGCGTAGTTTCAGATTTTCGCAGCCGTGATATCGCTGCAGGTGGCCAAGGTGCGCCTTTAGTACCGGCTTTTCATCAGGCAGTTTTTGGTGATTCAACACTTAACCGAATTATCATTAATATTGGTGGAATTGCTAATCTAAGTGTATTGCCAAGCCAAGGCCAAGTGATTGGATTTGATTCAGGGCCTGGCAACATGCTGATGGATGCTTGGGCTGAAGAACACATCAACCAACGCTATGATCACTCAGGGCAGTGGGCGATGACTGGCAAAGTCATTGATGAATTGTTATCAAAACTAATCAGCGAAGACTTTTTTAAACTCTCGCCACCTAAAAGCACTGGCCGAGATTTATTCAGTTTGCCCTGGCTAAAGCAATATTTAAAACCAGAATATGCACCGCAAGATGTACAACGCACTCTGTTAGCATTTACTGCGGAAACAATTAGCAATGCGGTCAAAGAATACGGTCAAAATGTTGATGAAATATACTTATGTGGTGGTGGTGCTTACAATGACGCACTATTTGAGTGCTTGCGGCAATTGCTGCATCCTGTGAAAATTACGCTAACTGATGATTTGGGCATTAAAGTAGATTTGGTTGAAGCGGTTGCTTTTGCATGGCTGGCTCGCCAAACCTTGTTGAACTCGCCTGGCAACCTGCCCGATGTAACGGGTGCAAGAGGCCCGCGCGTACTAGGCGCAATTTATGCTAGGTAAATAGTGCCTTATTAATTTTAAGAATAAATAGATATGAACAAACCAACCAAAGTAACCCTTTCTTTCGACAACGGCAGCGAGCCAATCGAATTACCTATTCTTTCAGGTAATTTAGGCGTCGATGTCATTGATATTCGCACACTGGGCAAACACGGCGTATTTACTTACGACCCCGGCTTCTTATCGACAGCCTCATGTAGCTCAGACATCACCTTCATTGATGGTGAAAAAGGCTTACTTTACTATCGCGGTTACCCAATAGAACAGCTTGCAACACATTGTGATTTCTTAGAAGTCTCTTATTTGCTGATGCATGGTGAATTGCCAACAGCTGAACAAAGAACCGCTTTCACAGATACCGTGCATCAACACACAATGCTACATGACCAACTCACCAAAGTTTTTAGTGGCTTCAGACGTGATGCTCACCCAATGGCCGTGATGGTTGGTGTGGTTGGCTCGATGTCAGCTTTTTATGGTGAGTCTTCTGACATTCACGACCAAAAGATGCGTGAAATTACGGCTTATCGTTTATTGGCCAAACTGCCAACAATTGCAGCATGGAGCTATAAATATAACGTTGGCGAGCCGTTTATGTATCCAAAAAATAAATTGGATTACGCAGCTAACTTTATGCACATGATGTTTGCAACACCTTGTGAAGAATATGTACCAAATCCAATTCTAGCGAAAGCATTTGAGCGTATTTTGATTTTGCATGCTGACCATGAGCAAAATGCATCAACCTCAACGGTTCGCTTGGCTGGTTCTAGCGGCGCTAACCCGTTCGCATGTATTTCTGCAGGCATAGCCTCACTTTGGGGCCCTGCACACGGTGGAGCAAACGAAGCCACCCTTAAAATGCTTGAAGAAATTGGCGATGTCAGCAGAATCGGTGAATTCATTAAGCGCGCGAAAGATAAATCCGATTCGTTCCGCCTAATGGGTTTTGGTCATCGCATTTACCGCAATATGGATCCTCGTGCTTCTATTATGCGTGAAACCTGCCATCAGGTATTAGATGAGCTTGGCTTAAATGATGACCCGATGTTCAAATTAGCATTAGCATTAGAAAAAATTGCGTTAGAAGACGAATACTTTGTTAGTCGCCGTTTATATCCAAACGTCGACTTCTATTCTGGCATCGTGATGCGTGCGATGGGCATTCCTAATTCAATGTTTACTGCGATCTTTGCAATGGCGAGAACTGCTGGGTGGGTTGCGCAGTGGAGTGAAATGATTTCCGATCCCGAAGGAAAAATTGGCCGCCCACGCCAACTTTATACTGGGCAAACCCGACGCGACTTCGTACCAATCAATCAACGCTAAAATAAAAAAGGCGCTTACAGCGCCTTTTTTATTTTGCTCAAACTATTAATTAAGCAGAGAACGAAGAACCACAACCACACGTTGTCGTAGCGTTTGGATTCTTAATCACAAATTGAGAACCTTGTAAGCTGTCTTGATAATCAATCTCGGCGCCCATCAAATATTGCAAACTCATTGGATCAATTAGCAATGTCACTGAATCACGCTCAACTTGCGTGTCATCTTCATTCACTGTTTCTTCAAAAGTGAAGCCATATTGAAAACCAGAACAACCACCACCGCTTACGAATACTCGCAATTTCAAATCAGGTGAACCTTCTTCTTCAATCAATTCTTTTACTTTTTTTGCCGCATTATCTGTAAAGATAAGAGGGCTTGGCATTTCAGTCACTGCGTTCATTTTGGACTCCTTAATAATTACTCAATTCTTTTACCCAAATACTTGAGTTTATTGCTCTACTATATCAGAAAAGCTGAAGATTTAACTACGGTAACAAAGGCACCACATTCAAACCTGTCATTTCAGACAAACCAAACATAATATTCATATTCTGCACAGCTTGACCGGCTGCACCTTTAACCAAGTTATCAATCACGGACAGAATCACAACTGTATCTTCACCTTGCGGTTGATGAACGGCAATCCGACACTGATTTGAACCCCTCACTGAACGAGTTTCTGGATGGCTACCTTTAGGCAATACATCCACAAAATGTTCATTCAGATATCTATCTTCAAACAATTTTTGCAAATCAACCTGCTTTGTTAGCTTTGCATACAATGTTGCGTGGATACCTCTGATCATTGGCAACAAGTGCGGCGTAAAAGTTAGACCAACTTGCTTATTCGCCATTGCAGTCAACCCTTGGCTGATTTCTGGCAAATGCCGATGTCCACCGACACCATAAGCTTTAAAATTATCACCGGCTTCCGCCAATAAGGCATGAACTTCAGCCTTCCGCCCAGCGCCACTAACGCCAGACTTCGCATCTGCTATCAGATAAGTGGGGTCAATTACACCAGCTTCAAGTAATGGCATAAAACCCAGTTGGACTGCTGTTGGATAACATCCAGGATTAGCAACCAATTTTGCTTTAGCAATCGCTGCTCGATTAATTTCCGGTAGGCCATAAACCGCTTCTGACACTAACTCTGGGCATGCATGCGTCATGCCGTACCATTTTTCCCAAGTTGGAATATCTTTAATTCTAAAATCAGCCGCAAGGTCAATGACTCTAACACCCTTAGCAAGTAACTCTCTAGCTTGTTGCATGGCAATGCCGTTAGGTGTCGCAAAGAACACCAAGTCACAGCCACTTAAATCAACTTGAGCAGGATCTGAGAACTTAAGATTAACGTACCCGCGTAAACTAGGAAACATCTCGGCAACGGCCATTCCAGCTTCGCCACGCGAAGTAATTACGCTCAACTCGACATTCGGGTGTATGGCTAACAACCTTAGCAATTCAACGCCGGTATAACCAGTGCCGCCAACGATTCCTACTTTGATTTTATCCATTTTAAAAACCATTCTTAAAATTCATTTGGCTATTCCAATAGCCATCAAACAGCATAGTAACAAAAAGCTGCGGCACAAAACAAAAAAGCCGCAATTACGCGGCTTTTTTTGCTGAACGCTAATAGATTAACGTTTAGAGAATTGTTTACGACGACGCGCTTTACGTAAACCAACTTTTTTACGTTCAACTTCACGAGCATCGCGAGTTACAAAACCAGCGTGTGATAAAGCACTCTTCAATGCTGCATCGTAATCGATCAAAGCACGAGTAATACCGTGACGAACTGCACCAGCTTGGCCAGACTCACCACCGCCTACTACGTTTACCATGATGTCGAAGCTAGATTCGTTGTTTGTCAAAGCAAGTGGTTGACGCAAAATCATACGTGAAGTTACACGTGAGAAATAAACGTCAGCAGGCTTGTCATTAACAATGATGTTGCCTTTACCAGTTTTCAAGAACACACGAGCTACTGAGCTTTTACGACGGCCAGTACCATAATTATATTTACCAATCATATCGATTCCTTAAGCTTGGCTTTTGATGACTAAAGGTTGTGGTTGTTGCGCCACGTGGTCATGTTTAGCGCCAGCGTATACTTTCATTTTGCGGAACATTGCATAGCCCAAAGGACCTTTTGGTAGCATGCCTTTAACAGCCTTTTCCAAAGCACGGCCTGGGAAACGCTCTTGCATTTTACCGAATGTCGTTGTTGAAATACCGCCTGGATAACCAGAGTGACGGTGGTACAACTTGTTCAAGTCTTTAGTACCAGTCACTTTGATCTTGTCGGCATTGATTACAACAATGTAATCGCCAGTATCAACGTGCGGTGTATAAATTGTTTTATGTTTGCCACGTAAACGGTGGGCAATCTCGCTAGCCAAACGGCCTAGCACTAAATCCGTAGCATCTACTACGAACCAGTCGCGCTTTACTTCGTGCGCTTTAGCTGAAAAGGTTTTCATTGGTAAGCCAATAATCACAAAAAAAATCAAGAGGCGGATTTTATGCCAGCCGGCACGGCCTTGTCAAACGGAATCTACGAATCTTTTATATTTTTATGCAAATAAATGACGACCTTAGTCAATCAGGTAATTTGCAACGATCCCTATAAAAACCACAGCACCCAACCAATTATTATGCAAAAAGGCTTTAAAGCAGTTTGCTGGCTGGCGATTCCTGATTAATGAAAAATGGTAAATGGCTATGCCTAGCGCCACTATCAGACCTATTGAATAAGGCATTCCCAAATTAAGCAGACTACCTACATAAGCGAGCAAAGCTAACATCACGCCGTAAAAAGTCATGATGGCAACGACCTCTAAACGTCCAAAAGTAATCGCTGAAGAATAAATTCCTATTTTCAAATCATCTGGACGATCAACCATTGCGTATTCTGTGTCATAGGCCAATGACCAAGCAACATTACCCAACAACATCAACCAAGCCACTAAAGGCACTTCGTTTTGCACGGCTGCAAAGGCCATAGGAATACCAAAACCAAAAGCAATCCCCAAATAAGCCTGAGGTAAAGCAAAAAAACGTTTAGTGTAAGGATAGCTAGCTGCCAGCAATAAAGCAGGGACGGACAATAAAATGGTAAGGCTATTTAAAAACAACACCAGCCCAAAAGGAACCAAGCTCATTATCGCCGCTAAAGCCAAGGCTTGCTTAACAGTCACTTCACCAGCCACTAAAGGCCGCTTTTCAGTGCGTGTGACATGCCCATCAAAATTTCGATCTGCCAAATCATTCATAATGCATCCCGCTGAACGCATCAATACCGTGCCCGCAATAAAAACAAATAGATTTAAATATGACGGATGTCCAGCCGAAGCAATCCAAAGCGCCCACAATGTTGGCCACAACAACAACAAAATACCAATAGGCTTATCTATACGCATCAATCGTGCGTAAGCACTTAATCGCTGTTTATTGATGCACATCATTTATCCATACCCACTAAGTCAGGCTCTAATATATTAGGTAGAAACACTTCCGTCACCATAATGACATGCCGATTAAAAGCCGAATTCAACTGAAAAACTGAACGTCTTGCCCATAAAGTCAGAGGCGGGATTTCTAAATGTTTAATCGCTTGGCGATATAAGGCGTGTTGCCGATTAATTTTTTTATATTGAAGTGGCGTTCGGGTCACCTGCGGATCAGAAAACAAAGCAGCGCCCAAGGGCTTATTACCTAAACGACTCAAACCTAACCAAGCACCACGCATACTTTTATCTGGCAACACACTATGCGCAAAAACCAGAGGTTGCTCATGATCGAGCAGCAAGACTTCACGCAATAAAGCTGATTGTTGCTGAGGAATCTTTAAAATTTTAGCTTCATCAATTTGAGGTTTAGTACGATTTAATCTTAAAGCGCGCACATTAAAATGCTTGCTTTTGGCTTGCAATCGCTGCGTTAAAGATCCACGGTCAATCAGCCAAGTGCGGTAAGCGCCACTGTGCATTGGCTGTTTTATCCAGCGCGTTCTGATATATAAGGATTGAGTGCGAATTTTCACGGTCGAATTATCGCATAGTCAGTAATAGCAATTGAAATACCCAAGACTTTAAACCTTAACCAACTCACCGCCGCGGCTGAGCCAACGATTTAAATGTTGTTGAGAAGCTTCGGGATACTTTGTTAATAAACGATCAGCCAAAGCCTGCGCTTTTTCAAGTAATTCAACATCACGTTCCAAATCGGCAATTTTAAGCATAGGTGTTCCACTTTGACGTATTCCTAGAAATTCTCCTGGCCCACGTAAATGCAAATCGGCTTGTGCAATTTCAAAACCATCTGAGCTTTCATAAATAATCTTCAATCTAGCACGGGCAGTTTCAGAAAGTGGCGATTGATAAATAAGGATACAAGCACTTTTAGCAGCCCCTCGTCCAACTCGGCCTCTCAATTGATGTAACTGACTCAAGCCCATGCGTTCTGCGTGCTCAATGACCATTAAACTAGCATTAGGTACATCCACACCAACTTCAATCACTGTCGTTGCAACTAAAAGCTGAATATCTCCCGCACTAAATTCAGCCATGACCGCTTGCTTCTCCGCAGACTTCATACGCCCATGAACCAAGCCAACGCGCAAATCAGGAAAGGTTTCCTGTAAATGCTCATAAGTATCGAGTGCCGTTTGCAATTGCAACACTTCAGACTCTTCAATTAGCGGACACACCCAATAAGCTTGAGCACCTTGAGTGCAGGCCAGTCTGACGCGCTCAACAATTTCATCACGACGGCTATCTGACACTAACTTAGTACTAATCGGAGTGCGACCAGGTGGTAGCTGATCAATGACCGATACATCTAAATCAGCAAAATAGCTCATCGACAGAGTACGAGGGATCGGGGTCGCAGACATCATCAATTGATGCGGCGCACTCACTTCATCGCTTTGACCTTTTTGTCTCAAAGAGAGACGCTGCTCAACACCAAAACGATGTTGCTCATCAACCACGACTAAACCTAATTTCTTGAATTGCACTTGAGATTGAAATAAAGCATGCGTGCCAACAGCAAGTTGGGCTTCGCCACTCGCAATCATTTCCAATGATGATGCTCTATCTTTTTTACCTTGACTGCCAGAAAGCCAAGCCACTTGAATATTAAGCGGCGCCAGCCAATACAACATTTTTTTATAATGCTGCTCAGCCAAAATTTCTGTAGGCGCCATAATTGCTACTTGGTATCCGTTTTCAATCGCTTGCAACGCTGCAATTGTTGCTACGATAGTTTTCCCGCTACCTACGTCACCTTGCAATAAACGCTGCATTGGATAAGGCCTGGTCAAATCCTCACTAATTTCTTTTACTACTCGTTGTTGCGCATCAGTCAAACCAAAAGGAAGTGTTTGCAAGAGTTGCGCAACTAAACTTTGTGAAGACTTTAATTGAGGCGCGCCTAGTTCGCGACGCTTTGCATAATGCTCACGCATTGAAAGTTGCTGCGCAAGCAACTCATCAAAAGCTAAGCGCTGCCAAGCAGGATTCGTTCGGTCTTCTAAAGTCTGTAAATTGATACTTGGCGGTGGATTATGCAAATACTGCAAACTCTTAGCAAAGCTTGGCATTGCATTTGGATAAATTTCCTGCGGCAAAATTTCCGAGAGATCGCCATTGTTGAGTGCCCATGTGACCCACTTGCGAATACTGGGCTGACTTAATCCAGCAGTGGTTGGGTAAACTGGTGTTAAGGTCTCTTTAACAGCGGTCGTTTCACGTACAGATCGGGTTTGAGGATGCACCATTTCATAACCGAAATACCCGTGCCTCACCTCCCCTAAAGCACGGATGCGAGTGCCTTCTTTTAAAGCAGCAATTTGGCTAGGATAAAAATTCAAGAATCGCAAAAAGATATCGCCCGTGCCATCAGACAAACGAGCGATTAAAGATTTTCTAGGTTTATAGCTCACTTCAAGATGAATGATTTCACCTTCAACCTGCGCCTGCTCACCTAAACGCAATTCCCTGACTGTACTGATATGAGTTTCATCTACATAACGCAGAGGTAAATGCAGTAACAAACCCTGCACATCGCTAATACCAAGCTTATGCAAGCCCGAGGAAACGGGCTTGGCCATCCCTTTGATATCTGTGAGTTTAGTCAAACCTGAATTAAAAAATAAAGTCAGCCATTAAGCTGAAAGTTCAATCACACCATCGGCTTCTACTAGAGCGCCGCGCGGCAATGAAGCAACACCCACCGCTGCACGTGCTGGATATGGTGCCGTAAAATATTCAGCCATGATTGAATTAACCAAAGCAAAATTAGATAAGTCTGTTAAGAAAACATTTAACTTAACAACATCTGCCAATGATCCACCTGAGGCTTCAGCCACTGCTTTTAAATTTGTGAACACGCGATGTACTTGCGCCTCAATACCTTCCACCATTTCCATCGAAGCTGGATCCAAACCAATTTGGCCTGACAAATAAACCGTTGATCCAACTTTAACTGCTTGTGAATATGTTCCGATTGCTTGAGGCGCACCGTTGGTATGAATAATTTGCTTGGTCATTTCTATTTCCTAATTACATTGTCAAAAATTAATAAATACTAATTACGATTAATCGCAGCTAATACATCTTGTTCGTTACTCGCTAAATGTGCATCTTTAGGTGGTAATACATCAGCCACTATTTCAAGTTTCTTCCATGTGGCATCTGGTGTTGTGCAATTCACTTTAGGAACAAATGCAGATTCTTCAACCAAGGTCATTTTATGAATATAACGTGGGCAATTTGGGAAAGTTTCGCGCACTTTAACACGCACAATCACGACTGATTCTGGCCAATGTTTAAGCAATTTATCGTTAGCAACAATACTTGCTTCGCCATTCACTCTTACTCGCGCTTGACGCTCAAAATCAATAAACAACAAACCAACTTGGCCATTCACCAGCACATTACCCGCTGACATAAACATGCCATTACCGTCATAAATTGGAAAAGCTAATGTAGTTTCATCCACAACTTTAACCAATCCTTTTTGACCACCTTTATATGAACAATTCGCCTGACCTTTATCATCCACAGTCGCTAAAAAGAACATATTTTGGGCTTCAATAAACTCAGCATCTGGTGGGGTAATCATCGCCTGAATAATTCCAGCCTGGAGACGATCAGCAAGTGGCCGTGTCTCAAATTCATCTTGCAACTGACGCTGCCCCTCATTGAAATAGTCAATCATGATGACTCCTTAAGTATTAATTTATTGGGCGCGTTGCTCTGCGCCAGAACCTTTGACACGATTAATACGAACCACTTCTGGGATACGTCGCAACTTACGCATTAACTCTGCTAAATGAACACGATTCTCAATCTGTACTGTAAACATAATATTGGTATAAGCACTATTATCAGACTCTTCCATACTAATGTGATCAATATTGGAATTTGCTTGGGCAATTTCAGCAGCAATTTTAGCCAACATCCCTGGTTTATTAGCAGTTGCCAACTTCAAATTCACTTTAAATAGACGTTTAGTATCTGGATCCCATTCCACATCCAACCACTTTTCAGGGTCGACTCTAAATTTACGAATCGATGGGCAGTCATGCGTATGAATCACTAAGCCTTTATCTTTATTAATAAAACCTAAAATCGGATCGCCAGGAATCGGACGACAACATTGAGCGAACTGAACGGCCATACCTTCTGAACCACGAATCGTAATGGTGCCGAGTGGTTTATTAGGTTGCTTAGCATGACGTTCCCCATGCTCTTCACCCATCGCCATGAGTTGATGGGCAACCATCACATTTAAACGTTTACCTAAACCAATATCAGTCAAAATTTCTTGTTTATTTTTAGCGCCATAATCACGCAATAATTTCTGCCACTGAGTGTCGCTAATTTTGCTTGCATCAGTATGTAGTGCGAGCAAAGCTTTATTCAGCATGCGCTCACCCAACTCAGCAGATTCATTTGATTGGAGCGATTTTAAGAAATGACGAATGTGCGCACGCGCTTTACCTGAGACCACATAATTCAACCAAGCAGAATTAGGATGTGCATGTGCAGCAGTAATAATTTCCACATGATCGCCATTACGTAATTCAGATCTTAATGGCGCCAGCTCTTGGTTAATTTTGACGGCAACACAGCGATTGCCTATATCGGTATGCACAGCATATGCAAAGTCGACAGCCGTCGCTCCTTTTGGCAATGCAAGAATCTTGCCTTTAGGCGTAAATACATAAACCTCATCAGGAAATAAATCCACTTTGAGATGCTCTAAAAACTCTAGTGAGTCGGCACTCTCAGATTGAATTTCAAGCAGACGCTGTAACCATTGATGCGTTTGCTGTTGCATCGCAGTGAAGTGTGCATCCGTGGTTTTATATAACCAATGCGCAGCAACACCTGCATCTGCAATATTGTGCATTTCTTGACTACGAATTTGGATTTCAATTGGCGTGCCAAATGGACCAAATAAAGTCGTGTGTAATGACTGATAGCCATTCGCTTTTGGAATAGCGATATAGTCTTTAAATTTACCAGGAATAGGTTTATACAAACCATGCAACACACCCAAAGCAGCGTAGCAAGCAGGCAAATCTTTAACGACGACACGGAAACCGTAGATGTCATAAATTTGTGAAAAAGCGATGGTTTTACCCGTCATCTTTTTATAAATACTATAAAGATGCTTTTCGCGACCGTAGACTTCAGCATCGATTTTCATCTCCGCTAGACGATCTTTAACAGCATCTAGAATCTTACCGACGACTTCTTTACGATTACCGCGTGCGGCTAAAATCGCTTTAGACAAAACCCCATATCGCATCGGGTAATGATTTTTAAAACTTAAGTCTTCTAACTCTTGGTAAATTTCGTTCAACCCTAAACGATTCGCAATCGGCGCGTAAATTTCTAGAGTTTCGCGTGCGATACGACGTCGCTTTTCTGGCTTCATGACATCTAAGGTTTGCATATTATGCAAACGATCGGCCAGCTTCACCAAAATAACGCGAACATCTTGCGACATTGCTAACAACATTTTTCGGAAGTTTTCGGCTTGTGCTTCTGTCGCACTCTGGAATTCAATTTTATCTAACTTAGATAATCCGTCGACAAGCTCAGCCACTTGAGCGCCAAACTTCTCAGCGACTTGTTCTTTAGTAATACCGGTGTCTTCTACAACATCGTGCAATAAGGCTGCAATGATGGTGGGCGTATCAAGATGGAGGCGTGACAGAATAATGGCAACAGAGACCGGATGCGTAATGTATGGCTCACCACTTTTACGCATCTGTCCACGATGAGCGGCTTCACCAAAACGGTAAGCCTCCCAAATCTGTTCAATGTCTTGCTGTTTGAGATAATGCTTAAGACTTAATGTAAGCTGCGAGTCTTCAGTATCCGCAGGTAATAAAGGTGCTGGTGGATTTAGAGAATCCGACGGCCGTTTTCCGGCATGATGATTTGAATTGCTAAGATGTCGATCACTTTGCATATCACGCTATCTAACAGAGCCGTCTCCAAGTAAATTGAGCTTGCTGAATTAAGCTTGACCGCGGTTCAACATTTCCAAGCCAATTTGGCCAGCAGCAATTTCGCGCAATGCCAATACTGTTGGTTTGTCTTTATGACCATGCGTTGTCACTAATGGCTCAGAACCATTAGCTAATTGACGGGCACGATAAGCAGCTACTAAAGTTAACTCAAAGCGGTTAGGGATTTTTTCTAGACAATCATCAACAGTCATTCTAGCCATGGTGTTACTCCTGAAATTTATTGAAAATCAAATTAGACCTTTAAGCAAAGTCGCATGACGCGCTAATTGCTTTTCACGCTTGAGGCGCTGGGTACGAACAATGGCGTTCAGATCTTCTAACGCCACTTCAAATTTATCGTTAATTGTAACATAGTCGAACTCACCTACGTGGCTCATCTCGTCTTTAGCGGCAGCCAATCGCTTAGCAATCACTTCATCGCTATCCTGACCTCGGCCACGCAAACGAGATTCCAACTCCTGCATTGATGGAGGCAAGATGAAAATACTAATGGCCTCTGGATACAACTCACGAACTTGCGCAGCGCCTTGCCAATCAATTTCCAAAATCAAATCTTGCCCCGCGGCCAACACTTCATTGACACAAGTTTTAGAAGTGCCGTATCTAGCGCCATGAACATGTGCGCTTTCCAAAAAATCATTTTCATCTAGCATTTTCAAAAAGCTCGCTTCATCCACAAAGTGATAATGCTCACCATTCACCTCACCAACACGTGGCTGACGAGTAGTATAAGAAACTGAAAGCTGAATTTGAGCATCTTGCTGCAACAAGGCTCTAACTAAACTCGTTTTTCCAGCACCTGAAGCTGCTGTGATAATAAATAAATTACCTAATGACATCATGTCACGCCCTTTAATTACTCTATGTTTTGAATTTGCTCGCGCATTTGCTCGATTAAAACTTTCAAGCCCATAGACACTTGCGACACTTCAGTTGAAACAGATTTGGAACCCAAAGTATTCGCTTCTCGGTTAAGCTCTTGCATCAAGAAATCTAAGCGTTTACCCGCCGCTTGATCAGCATCCAAGATGCGCTTTACTTCACTCACATGCGCAGTCAATCTTGTTAGCTCTTCATCCACATCGATACGTTGTGCAAATAAAACCAGCTCTTGGCGAACACGATCTTCGTCTACACTTTTTAATGCTTCTTGTAATTTAGCTGTGAGTCGCTCTTGATAAACCTTGATTTGGAGAGGCAATAAAGGCTTAACTGTTGCAACCATTTTTTCAGCTTCATCGAGCCGCTCAAGAATCAGGGCTTTCATTTTGGAACCTTCACGAGCTCGCGAAGCTGTCATGTCTTCCAAAATTTGATTAAGACTATTTTTAATTTCTTCAGCCAAAGCTGCAGTATCAGTATCTGGATTTTGAACGACACCTGGCCAATGTAAAATTTCAGAAACTGTTAATGCTTGGCTATCAGGAAAACGCTTTTGAATTTGATTTGCCACCACGGATAGCTGCGCTAATACTTTTTCATCGACCGCCAAAGCCTTATCTGCACTACCACGTTGCATTAGACTCATGCGGCACTCAACTTTACCGCGCCCTAATTTTGCAGAAATCATTTCTCGAACTAAAGGCTCAAAGCTACGTAAATGCTCATCAAGCTTCATGTGCAACTCTAAATAGCGATGGTTGACCGAGCGTAACTCGACCACTAAAACACCATTTGCCACTTGCCGCTCGAGTGAGGCAAAACCTGTCATGCTATAAATCATTGCGTATATTTCCTTTTAAGAACCTAGATGTTACCAAATCTACTGACACTCATGCCATGAATAACCGCTTATTTCTAGCTTATAATGCTTGCTTTAAGTATGAACACAATTTTAGGAAAACAATATGTCTGCCAATATTTCACGTCCGAGCGGCCGCACAGCTAATCAATTAAGAACTGTAGAAATCATTCGCAATTACACCAAACATGCTGAAGGCAGTGTGCTGATTAAATTTGGTGACACGCATGTACTTTGCACAGCAAGTGTAGATGAAAAAGTACCAGGGTTTTTAAAAGGTAAAGGGCAAGGTTGGGTCACAGCAGAATATGGCATGTTGCCAAGATCAACTGGCAGCCGTATGGATAGAGAAGCTGCACGAGGTAAGCAATCTGGACGTACTCAAGAAATCCAACGTTTAATTGGCCGTAGTTTACGTGCAATTATTGATTTAGAAAAATTAGGCGAGCGTAGCATTCAAATCGACTGTGATGTGATTCAAGCCGATGGTGGCACGCGCACAGCAAGCATTACAGGCGCTTATGTTGCGCTACAAGATGCCATTGACCATCTTATTTCAAAAAAATTAATCTCGGAAAGCCCATTAAAGGATTCCGTTGCCGCTATTTCTGTTGGCGTATACAAAGGCATGCCAGTGCTAGATTTAGATTACATTGAAGATTCAGATTGCGACACCGATATGAATGTCGTAATGACTGGCAAAGGTGGTTTTGTAGAAATTCAAGGCACGGCAGAAGGCGAGCCCTTCAGCACAAATGAAATGAATGCGATGTTGGCGCTTGCAAGCCATGGAATTAGTGAATTAGTCACAAAACAAAAACAAGCTTTAGGTGCTTAATTAATGCAACTTCCTTTTAACAAGCTGGTGATTGCCTCAGGAAACACAGGGAAGATCCGTGAGCTTGAACATTTGCTTAAGCCACTTCATCTGGAAATTTTTCCGCAAGCCGCATTAGATGTTCCTGAAGCCGAGGAGCCTTACGTAACCTTTATTGAAAATGCCTTAGCAAAAGCAAGACATGCCAGTCAACATACAGGCCTACCTGCGATTGCAGACGACTCAGGATTATGTGTCGATGCATTAAAAGGTGCGCCAGGTGTGATATCAGCTCGTTACGCATGTGAAGATGCAAGCACACCAAAATCGGATGCTCGGAATAACGCAAAGTTATTACAAGTGATGGCCGATGAGAAAAACCGTCATGCGCATTTTTATTGTGTCATCGTTTTAGTCCGTCATGCAGATGATCCTGAACCAATTATTGCTGAAGGAGTTTGGACTGGAGAGATTTTGACCGAACTAAAAGGGAATGATGGATTCGGCTACGATCCATTATTCATGGATGCAAAAACTGGCAAAACCGTTGCTGAGCTTCCGCTTGATATTAAAAGCCGCATTGGCCACCGCGGTCACGCAATGGCAAAGCTTCTTCAAAAGTTAGAAAGGCTGGCAGTATGAGCAGCGAAAAATCTACTTGGCCTAAATGGGTGCGTGATGACAATAGCGTCGTCTCTTGCACTGAAAAAGTAAAAGTCATGACCGAAAACTTCGATGAGCTTAAACAAATTGCTCAAGATGCTCTTGAGGACGGTTTGCTGATGGAAGTATCAGAAACGCAAATGCGCAAAGCCTTGCATCAACTCGTTGATGATTTAATTAATCCATACAATAAATGATTCCTATCATCCCGATTGATAGCGCCACGCCAAATCCGCATGCACCGCTCACTGGCGAAAATACTATTTCAGGACTTAAAAACCCACCGCCACTTGCACTCTATATTCATATTCCTTGGTGTGCGCGTAAATGTCCTTATTGTGACTTTAACTCCCACGAAAACAAGCTTAAAATTCCTGAAAATGCTTATGTTGATGCATTAATTGCCGATTTAGAGCAAGCAACCCCTTTGGTATGGGGTAGAAAAATCAGTAGCGTGTTCTTCGGTGGCGGCACACCTAGCCTATTTTCTGCGAAAGCAATTGATAAAATTTTGAGTCATGTGCGCATGCTCACACCGCTTGAATACGATGCGGAAGTGACGCTGGAGGCAAATCCAGGATCAGTGGATGCAGGTCACTTTGCAGGTTATAAAGCAGCTGGTGTCACTCGCCTGTCAATCGGCATTCAAAGCTTTAACAATCAATACTTAAATGCACTGGGTCGCATTCATGATGAAGGTGAAGCCATGGCTGCAGCAGAATTGGCGATGGCAACCTTTGACCAGGTCAACCTAGATGTCATGTATGCGCTTCCCAACCAAACATTAGAAGATGCATTACAAGACGCAAAACGTGCATGTGCACTTAATCCAAGCCATCTTTCTTTTTACCACTTAACACTAGAACCCAACACACCGTTTCACCGGACACCGCCTAGCTTACCGGATGATGATACAAGTGCGGTTATGCAAGAAAAAATTGAAGTTATATTGAAAGAGCATGGCTTTGATCACTATGAAACTTCTGGCTTTGCTAAACCAGGAAAACAATGTCGGCACAACCTCAACTACTGGACATTTGGTGATTACCTAGGCATCGGCGCTGGCGCGCACAGCAAACTTAGTTTCCACGATAAGATTATTAGGCAAACACGTCATAAACATCCGAATCGCTACTTAGAACATGCCGTTAAAGGTGAGGCAGTAGATAACGAGTGGTCTATTCCACGTGAAGAACTCGGGTTTGAATTTACGATGAATGCGCTTCGCTTAACAGGAGGCTTTGACTTAAGCTTATTTGAACAACGCACTGGCCTCAATCGCAGTGCAATAAGCAAACAACTCAACCAAGCAGAAAAAAAGGGACTGCTTACGCAATCCCTTAATGACCAACATCAAGTCATCATTGAGCCCACCATCATGGGACAAAGATTCTTGAACGAACTTTTACAAATCTTTCTTTAACTCTATTCAAAATAAAAACTTAATAGCCTGAATTTATATTTGTGGCGACCTTCTATTTTCTGGTTTGACTAAAAGCATATGCACATCACCTAATGCACGCTCTTCAAATCCACCTTCGCAGTAACATAAATAAAAATCCCACATACGAATAAATGTTTCTGGATAACCCATTCCTCTAATTGCATCAATGTGTTCAAAAAAGTTATCACGCCATTTAGCGAGTGTTGTTGCGTAATGTGGACCGATATCTTCCAAATTAAATAAACGCAAATCGGTAGATTTTGTGATGCTACTAAGCATGGCCGTCACAGAGGGAATGCAGCTGCCTGGGAAAATATAACGCTGAATAAAATCTACAGATTTAAGTGCAGAAGCGTAACGTTGATCAGCAATCGTAATTGCTTGCAATAACATCATGCCACTAGGCTTTAATAAACGACTACATTGGGCAAAGTATGTGTCATAAAACTGGTGACCAATAGCCTCTATCATTTCGATAGATACTAACTTGTCATAGGTGCCTGTCAGATCTCTATAGTCAGAAAGTAACACTTCTATTTTATCTTCTAACCCTGCTGCCTTAATACGTTCAATCGCTAATAAATATTGCTGTTGTGAGATGGTGGTAGTAGTGATTTTGCAGCCGTAGTTTTTAGCTGCATATATAGCAAAGCCACCCCAGCCAGTACCTATTTCCAATACGTGGTCATGTTTCTTAAGATCTAATTTTTTACAAATACTTTTAAGTTTTGCAAGAGAGGCATCTTCTAAAGATTGTTTTGAGTTTTCAAATATCGCAGATGAATACATCATCGTCGGATCGAGCATTAGTTTAAAAAAGTCATTACCTAAATCATAATGCGCTGCAATATTCCGACGACTCCCAGCTTGGGTATTTTTATTAACGATATGTAACCACTTTTGAATGGGACTAGTGAGACGAGCGAAGCTGCTCTCAATCGTATCCAGCAGTGATTGATTTCTAACCATCAAACGAATGAGGTCAGTGAGATTTTCGCAATCAAAGTAGCCTTGCATATAGGCCTCACCGGCACCGATTGATCCCCCAAAAACCACTTCCCCATAGAACTGGCTATTCTTTACTTCAAGTACAACATGAATATCATCGAGTGCTGATAACTGTTGTGAACTACCAAATTTAACTTCAGTGTTTACATCAGAGGTATTGTCGATAATGGTAATAGTGCCATGCGCTAAATTGGCCAAACGCTTAAATAAAATTTGCTTAGCTAAGCGATCTAAACGTCGTGGCTTAGGCGTAAACTTTCCAAGTAAGGCAATCTCTTTAGTATTTTTTTCAGACATGATAATTAACTATTAAATATGGGTTAAGGGTGTGGAATAAATGGTACTCGTTTTAGCCATAACTTCAGTGCTTGCCAATAAATAGCGAAGATGATTTTTAGCGTCATAAACGGAAATGTAAGTAACACTTTTATAAGATTACTATGGCTGATCTCAACACGCTTTAAGATCATTGTTGCATCAAAATGTTTCACCTTATTTTTTAAATTTTCCATATGCACAAATATTTGTTGATCGGGCAATTGGAACTGCCAATCGTAATGCATTTCCATCGGCATAAAAGGTGAGACATGAAAGCTTTTTTCAAATTCAAAACGATAAGGTGTGTGTTTTTGTGCGCAATCGAGGACATAGCTATGTCGCTCACCCCATGGAGTGTTAGTGATTTCCGCCACAATAAATTCGAGCACTTTGCCTTGCTGGTCAAAGCAATAATAAAAACTTACAGGATTAAATATAAAACCAAAATAACGCAAATGGGTGAGAATGCGAATTGGTCCTTGACATGATTTACCGGTATCTTTTTTGATTAAATTTCTAATCGTAAGATCTAAATCAGTAGCCTCTCCATCCGCATAATCTTTTCTAAAAAAACTTGCGATATTCCATTTCTGCCAAGACCAAGACCAATAAGGTTTAAACAAAGTAGGAAGTTCTTTAAGATCTAAATACATCATGAAAAGTGGATATTTAAACCCATGAAAAACGGGGGCATAACGATTATGGGTAACATGACCGGCGTATATGCAACTTTCAAGCTTTTGCATTAATGCCTTGCCTTAGTTTGTGCATCTTCAAAATGTTGTAAAGCATCAAGCGCACTTGCAACACCATCCTCATGAAAACCATTGCGCCAATATGCTCCTGCGTAAGCAGTTTTATTCACGCCGCTGATGACGGCATGTTTTGATTGAGCATCAATGCCCTCAGCACTAAATACAGGATGGGTGTAATTTAAAGTTTTAATAATCTTAGTAGGATCAATATTAGCAGTGTGATTAAGCGTTACTAAAAAAGGCTCTGGTGAATCCAAAGACTGCAAAATGTTCATGTTGTAAGTGACAGCAGCAAGACCTAAAGGCTTTGCAGTTAAATGATAGTTCCACGCCGCCCAGGCTAATCGACGTTTAGGCATGAGCTTGGCATCAGTATGCAACACAATTGTATTTTTCTGGTATGGCAATGCACCAAGAATCGTCTTTTCATCTTGGCTAGCATCCGTCAGCATATTAAGTGCCTGATCACTATGGCAGGCAAAAAATACCCAATCAAATTTTTGAGCCTCAGCACCTTTGGGTTTTACTAAAACGCCGTTTTCAGTTCTGGTTACTTTTTCAATAGGTGAGCTTAGTTGAATACGATCCTTAAATTCTGCTGTGAGTTTACTAACATAAGCTTGCGAACCACCTTTAATGACTCTCCATTCTGGTCTATTAGATACACTCAACATGCCGTGATTATGAAAGAAGCGTATAAAAAACTTTGCTGGAAATTGAAACATCTGATTTGGATCAGCAGACCAAATAGCTGATCCCATTGGGACAATATAATTGCGGATGAACGATTGGCTATAAGCATGCTTTTTGAGATATTCACCAAAAGACATATCTTTATTTGAATCGTCCAACAACAATGGCGCTTCTTTATTAAAGCGCAAAATATCTCTAATCATCCATAAAAACTTTGGCCTAAATAGGTTACTTCTTTGCGCAAATAAACTATTTAAACTTGTTCCATTATATTCAAGGCCAGAAACCTCATCGCTAACACTAAAGCTCATACTACTTGATTGGGTTTCAACGCCGAGCGTATCGAGCATTTTAATAAAATTGGGATAAGTCCAATCGTTGTATACGATAAAGCCTGTATCAATATTATATTCACGGCCAAAGGCTTCTACTTGATGCGTATGCGTATGACCACCAACATGAGCATCTGCTTCAAATACAGTAATGTCATGTTTTTTATTTAAATGCCAAGCAATCGTATTGCCAGCAATCCCTGCGCCTATAATTGCTATTTTCATTTAATAATTCTTTTGTTTGATAACACCTCTGCAGGGACTTTGCGTAAATCCCATATCAGGCCAAGCGCTGACAATATTTTCAATCCATAATAAGTTAAATCAATTTCCCACCAATAAAATCCTTGTCGCGCAGCACTAGGAAAATGATGATGATTGTTATGCCATCCTTCACCTAAGGTTAAAAGCGCAATTAAAGAATTATTTCGGCTTTGATCGCTAGTATTAAAACGTCGCTTACCCCAAACATGGGCTAAAGAATTAACTGTAAATGTCATGTGATATAAAACAATAGTTGAGATTACAAATCCCCATACCAAAAGTTGCAGACCACTGGTGTGTAAATGGGGTGCGTAGTTCTCAAGCACTACTCCGAGTAGATATAAACTGGTTGCTAAAAATAAAGGCGCAATCACATCAAAACGATCTAAAAATTTAAGCTCCGGATAAACCAATAGATCTTTAACCCGTTCATTTTTTGGAGTGAAGTTTTTGTTTGTTAAGAACCAGCTAACATGACTCCAAAAAAATCCACGCTGAACAGGCGAATGACTATCGTCAGGCTTATCTGAATTAGCATGATGATGACGATGATGGGAAGCCCACCACAATGGTCCTCTCTGTGCCGAACTTGCTGCTAGGAATGCAAAAATAAACTGTACCGGACGAGAAGTTTTAAAAGCTTTATGCGCAAAATAGCGATGATAAAAACCAGTGATGGCAAACATCCTAAGTGCATAAAGCATTACAGCAATAATTAATGCCGTCGCACTAAATCCAACAAAAAAAACAGTAAAGCATGCAAGATGCAAAAGAATGAAAGGCAGAATTCGAAAAAATTCTATTTTTTCTGGGTTGTTATCAACTGCTATATTGGCATTACTGTCAAACCAAGCAACTATTGTTTTGAAACGCATTTACTCAGCTACTTTCTTTAGTGGTACATCCCATTTCTGAGGAATCTTTACTAGCTTATTAATATCGTAGCCCATCGCTTTAATTTTGCTTACGTATTCTTGATATTCATTTTCCGGCATCGTTGGTTGACGGGACATTAACCAAACATAATCTCGAGCATTTCTAGCTATGATGGTGTTTTGATAATGCTCATCTAACTCAACAATTCTATATTCTGCTTTAATTGGCCAAATAAACTGCATTCCCCACAACGCATTCCCTGTGTTTGGCACAACGAATCCTTTAGGTTGATATTTTTTTGGCGTTCCTTCAAAACCACCTTTTCTAAGTCTAAAAGTAGTTTGAATCGTCCCATCTTCATTTAATTGATAAGACTCAATCGCGTTATAAATATCTTTTTCAATAAGCGTTGGAATACAAGCAATCACATACCAGTCACCCATAAATCTTTCCAGATCAACATGGTTAACTGTCTTAATGGGCGGCAAGCTAGAACAAGCACTCATAATTAAACCTACTAAAACTAAACTAATTTTTATCATTATTGCCTATTTAAGTGAGTAATCAACTCGGCCATCGGATGTTAGAGACTGTAAAGCCAGCCACTGGCCATCTAAGCCGTACCAAATATCTATTTTGAATTTACTCGTATCAATTTTATAGTGCTCAGCTTTCGTTGCCTCTCCTTTTACAATAATGGTTTCTTTACCTATAGAAGAAATTTGAGAAGCCAAATACTCTCCGGTTTGCGGATTGAGTAATTTCTTTTGCTGAAGAATTTTAGGATTCCAATAAGCAAAAGTCATCACACATTCCGCATCAATATCGATTGGTTTTTGAGCGATCACTTTAAATAAAGATTTTTCTTCATAAGCTTTAACGAAAGTAGCTTTACTGTTTTCTTTTGTACTTGATTCTAGTTTCTTTAAACAGCCATTTTCCCAAAGCTCATCAGCTTTATGGTGGTAATTAAATACGCTAATAGTAAGAAATTTAACATTAAATTTCGCTTCACTCTTCAGCACCTGCTGATTATTTTCTTTATTGGAAAGAGAGAACTGATGCTCGCCAATATGTTTGCCATCCATGGAGACATCAAAATCCCAAGTTTGCGAATTAGCTAAACTCGGAATCAAGAACAATATTAAAACAAACCATCTCATATATATCGCCATCAGTTTTTAGGGAACCAAGGAATAAATCGGCTGGTATTTTGAATATACTTTTTATAATCCGGACGTCGATCGGCAATGTCCGCCTCTAACAAACTTGCTCCGGTTACTTTTACCAGTAAATACGTCATGAAGATAGGAGAAATCATTGTCCACCAAACACCCGCACCAGCAGCAATTAAACCATATGCAAACCATATACATGACTCACCAAAATAATTGGGGTGACGTGTGTACCTCCAAACGCCACTTGCAAGCACTTTACCTTTGTTATCAGGCTTCGACTTAAAACTGGCCAATTGTGCATCGCCAATCACTTGAAAAGACATGCCTAAAATCCATAGCGCGATACCAATGAAATCTAAATTATTTAATGGATTTTCTGACTGAGTTGCAACGGATAGAGGTAAAGAAATAAACCAAGCCAGTACAGCTTGTAATACAAATACCAAATAAATACTCTTTATTCTAAAGTTAGGTTCATTGCGCTGACGTATCGCTTGATAGCGCAAATCTTCAGGCTTGTTGTGGTTGCGAATATGTAAATAAAAGGAAAGTCGACACGACCAAATTATCACTAGTAAGAAAATTAAACATGCTCTAAGACTTGGAACTGCAAATAAGAAAAAGCTTAAACCGGTAGCTACTAAGAAAAACATTGCCCACATGGTATCTACCATCGTGACATTATTAGTTCTCAAACTCACAGCCCAACCTAACACTGCCAAAAGTAAAAGTGGTAATAGCGTTAGTAAATAATGCTCTAGAATAAACATTAACTTCCCTTTGTGCTAAACAAAAATAAGCGCTTTAATAGGTCATTTGAGGATGCCAAATTAAGCAAAAATGGAACTGCAACTGCCCAACCAAACATTAAATACAACATCGCATAATTAAAATTAATAAATATCAATGCATTTAATTGATACCCAGCCCAATAACATAAAGGTCCAGAGATAGCCCCCAAAATAAATGCAATCCAGGGTTTAGATTTCAGCCAATTCAGGCTTATATTCAAAGTACTTGCAAATAAACCCCATAAGCAAATCATCCAAGGCGGAGGCAACTGGCTAGGCCAAAATACAACTTGCTCGAACTTTATCCAACCTAAGCTCAAAGGAATTAAATCAAAAAGTAGTCCAAATATCATTGCAAGAAGAATTAATCTGATTTCAACTATTGAGTTCTTTGATCTGAAAATATGAAGCGCTAATAAAAATATAGCCATCAACACACCACGCCATGGATGCTGATGCGCTGCTCCTAGTACACATGCAAACCATCCAAGTTGAAAGCAAATAATATTGAGCAACATACTGATTAGCGCTTTTGCTTTTCAAATAAATAATGACTCACCCACCACTCTTGGCCATCATCAAAACCAAACAGCTCTGCACAGGCCATAAAGAAAATTCTCCAACGCTGTATCCATAACTGCGTGTCTTTTTTACCATAACAAGCTTCGAATATAGGTTTAATAGATTTAATATTTCTATCCATATTCTCTAACCAAGCATTGGCCGTTTTCTCGTAATGTGTACCATCCCAACGCCATTGTTTGGATATTTTCAGATGTTGTTGAAAGTGCGTAGGGGTATCGTCACTAGGCATAAAACCACCAGAGAAAAAGAATTGGCTCATCCAATCATCGTCCCCTTGCACCTCAAATGCATAAGGAACATCTCGATGGCAAAAAATATGCATCATGAATTTTCCTTCGGGTTTAAGCCATCCATTAAGCTTCTCAAACAACACTTCATAATTACGCATATGTTCAAACATTTCGACTGAAACAATACGATCAAAAGTCGCGTCAATCTCAAAACGATTCATATCACAGGTAATCACATTTAAATTCTTCAGCCCTAATTTTGCGGCTTCACCCATAATGAACTCACGTTGGGAGTTTGAATTTGAAATCGAAGTGATTTGGCTTTTAGGAAATTTCTTTGCCATCCACAATGACAAAGAACCCCAACCACAACCAAGCTCTAATATCGCTTGCCCATCTTGCAAATCAGCATGCTGTGCAGTCATTGCAAGCGCTTCATCCTCAGAATGATCCAGCGTATGAACACCTTTGGGCCAATAACAACTACTATATTTTCTATTTTTACCTAATACCAAATCAAAAAATACAGCAGGCACTTCATAGTGTTGCGCATTTGCCAGTTCAGGAAGAGGGGCAATCTCGGCTATTTTCATGCTTGCAAAAAAACGTTCGCGAATCTCACTGGAGACTTCACAATCAGCAGCTGTAATTTCGTTTAGTCTTTGTTTACATAGCTGACGAATTCCAGAACGAATCACAGCATCCGGCATTAGTCCTTGTTCTGACAGTTTGATAGCCAAATTGGTGAAAAGCATGATTAACCTTATTTAATATGGATTCCTAATTTGAGCTTTTAAAGCTAAAAAGGTTTACGAATTGAACAAAAATAAAGGAGTACACTCTGACACACTATGAAAAAATTACAAGTTGTATATTTAGCTGGCGGTTGCTACTGGGGGATGGAAGAGCTTTTCCGAAATATTCCTGGTGTTATTGAGACTAAAGTCGGTTTTTGTGGTGGTCATATTGCCAATGTTGCTTACAGAGAAGTCACTACCGGCACAACAGGCCACGCAGAAACTCTAATGGTCACTTTTGATGAGGAGCAGACCACATTAAGCCATCTTTTATTTGAGTTCTTTAGAATTCACAATCCAACCAAAATTAACCAGCAAGGTAATGATATTGGCACCCAATATCGATCTGCTATTTTTTATACTGATTTAGAACAAAAAAGAATTGCAGAAGAAGTTGTCAGCGCAGTAAATGATTCTAATGAATGGAAAGCGCCTGTAGTGACAGAAATTACACCTTTCAAAAATTTCTATCCTGCTGAAGAAAAGCATCAAAAATACATTATGAAGTTTCCTGAAGGCTATACTTGCCACTTTAGAAGAAACTTAAACCTAGGTGAACACTCGACTTAATCAGACAGGGTCTAACGAACTTTTAATAATACTTAGAGAAAATGAAAAAATGAAAATGACTTATTTAATTATTGCGATTGCACTTGTACTCATTTTTTTCAGTTTAAACAGTCGTGCAGCCAATGTACCAAAAATAGGAGAAATAGCCCCTAGTTTTTCATTGCTTGATCAGGCAGGACAAATAAGAAAGCTAGAAGATTATTCAGGTAAATGGATAGTGCTTTATTTTTATCCGAAAGACGATACGCCGGGTTGCACTAAAGAAGCATGTAGTTTTCGTGATGATTTAAAAACGCTAGAAAAAATAGGCGCTCAAATTATTGGGATCAGTGTCGACGATAGCGATTCACATTCAAAATTTGCGAACAAATATCATTTGCCGTTTCCACTGCTAGCAGATCAAGATGGAAAAGTAGCTGAATCATATGGTGCACTTAATAATTTGCTCGTAATCAAGATTGCAAAACGATATACCTTTTTAATTAATCCCGCCGGGAAAATTGCCAAAGTATATTTAAGTGTTGATACATCAAAACATTCACAAGAAATTATTGATGACTTAAAGAAATTCAATCAATAAATCTCAAGTCTTATAAGCTAAAAATAAAAAAGCTACGTTCAACGCAGCTTTTTTATTTTCAATAGCCTAAATATTTAGGCCAAACTCTTACGTGCTCGGGCAATTGCCTGCTTCACTTGTGCTGGCGCAGTACCACCAATGTGATTACGGCTCGCCAACGAACCTTCCAAAGTTAATACTTGATATACATCATCTGAAATTTGTGTGCTAAATTTTTGCAATTCCACCAATGATAAATCAGATAAATCACAACCTTTATCTACCGCATGACGCACAGCTAAAGCTACCACCTCATGGGCATCACGGAACGGCGTTCCTTTTTTAACAAGGTAATCCGCCAGGTCGGTCGCTGTCGCAAAACCTTCTGTTGCAGCAGTGCGCATGGCTTCTTTATTCACTTTAATGCCACGCAACATATCGGCATAAATCTCTAACGTCACTAACAAAGTATCTGCGGTATCAAATAAAGGCTCTTTGTCTTCTTGGTTATCTTTGTTGTAAGCCAAAGGTTGGCTTTTCATCAAAGTAAGCAAAGCCATGAGATGGCCTGTGACACGGCCTGTTTTACCGCGCACGAGCTCAGGCACATCAGGATTCTTTTTCTGCGGCATGATAGATGAACCGGTACAGAAACGATCAGCAATATCCACGAATGCAAAACGTGGACTTGACCATAAAATCAATTCCTCAGAAAAACGAGAAAGATGTGTCATCACCAATGCTGCTGCTGCAGTAAATTCAATCGCAAAATCACGATCTGAAACCGCATCCAATGAGTTTTCACAAACGCCATCAAAACCTAATTCTTTGGCTACCATTTCACGATCAATTGGGTAACTAGTACCTGCTAAAGCAGCAGCGCCCAATGGCAGACGATTAATCCGTTTACGTGCATCAGCAAAACGTGCGGCATCGCGTTGCAACATTTCAAAATAAGCTAATAAGTGATGACCAAAGGTCACAGGCTGCGCAACTTGCAAATGTGTAAAGCCTGGCATCGCTGTATCAAAATGTGTTTCAGCTAAATCCACAATCGAAGTTTGTAGCTTACGAATACCAGCGACCACATCATCAGCAACCGTACGCAACCATAAGCGAACATCTGTTGATACTTGGTCATTACGACTTCTACCAGTATGCAAGCGCTTACCTGCGTCACCAATCTTGTCAGTTAAACGCTTTTCAATATTTAAATGCACATCCTCTAAATCAAGACGCCATTCAAACTGGCCTGCACGAATCTCTTGCAGAATTTCATTTAAACCTTGGGCAATCTGCTTCACATCATCTTGACTGATAATGCCTTGCGCACCCAACATTTTTGAATGGGCAAGTGAGCCTTGAATATCAAATTCCGCTAAGCGTTTATCGAAATCAACTGAAGCGGTATAACGCTTCACTAACTCAGATACAGGCTCATTAAAACGACCAGACCAGGCTTTTGCAGATGTTTTATCTTGTTCTTGCATACTTAATTTTGCTTCTAAAAAGTGAATTCAATGCCGTCAGTATAAAACAAAACCATCATTTCTCTATCTTTTAGCAATTGGGCAAGATGTGGTTTTCGCCAATAAAGTTAAGCCCATCTAAGCCCTATGTTAAAATTTGCTTAATATCAGCCTTAGAAATTTAAAGTTATGAACGCTCAGTCCCAAAAAATCGTGATTGCTTCACGCGAAAGCGCGCTTGCCATGTGGCAGGCCAAACACATTCAAGCACGCTTACAAGCTTTATATCCTGACACGCTTGTTGAGATTTTAGGCATGACGACCACTGGCGATCAAATCTTAGACTCCCCGCTCGCAAGAATTGGTGGCAAAGGATTATTTGTTAAAGAGCTAGAACAAGCTTTAGCTGATGGCCGTGCTGATCTTGCCGTGCATTCAATGAAAGATGTTCCAATGAATCTGCCAGAAGGCTTTGCAATGGCAGCCGTTGGCGAACGAGAAGATGCCCGTGATGCATTCGTCTCCAATCAATTTAAAAGTCTTGATAATCTCCCTGATGGCAGTATTGTTGGCACTTCTAGCTTGCGCCGACAAAGCCAACTACAGGCCCGCTTCCCACATTTAAAAATTGAATCCTTACGTGGCAATTTACAAACACGTTTACGCAAACTAGACGAAGGCCAATACGCCGCAATTATTTTGGCAGCAGCGGGTTTAATTCGCCTAGGTCTTGAATCACGCATTCAAGAATACATCGCAACAACCGACAGCATTCCTGCGGTAGGCCAAGGTGCTTTAGGAATTGAAATTAACGCTGCTCGCACTGATATGCTGGCTATCCTTGCACCACTTAATCACGCACCAACCGCAGCATGTGTCGAAGCAGAACGTGGCATGAGCCGCGCACTAGCCGGTAGCTGCACTGTGCCACTTGGTGCTTATGCCGAATGTCATGGCGATGAAATTGAAATGACCGGTTTTGTAGCGAGCATCGATGGCAAGAAAATGGTCAAAGAGAAAGTGCGAGGCAGTACAAAACAAGCTGAAAAACTTGGGCAATTACTCGCTGAAAAACTCGTCGCACTCGGCGCAAATGAAATTCTAGCTTCACTAGAAACGCACTAATTCATTATGCAACCATTGCTCAGCAATCGCACTATCGCCATTACGCGGCCTGCTGGGCAAGCTGGAAAATTAAGTACCTTAATTGAAGCGGCTGGTGGCAAGCCATTATTATTCCCACTCATCAGCATTACAGCACTCAACAATTACGATGTATTTGATGAAGCCACATCCAATCTTAAAGATTACGATTGGGCTATTTTTATTAGCAGTAATGCCGTTCAAAATAGCTTACCTAGATTAAGTAGGCAGATTAATTTACTTCCAAAAACACTTAAGTTTGCAGCCATTGGCCCAAGCACCGCATCTGAATTAAATGCTTTTGGCATTGAAAATGTGCTCATCCCAAAAGATCGATTTGATAGTGAAAGTTTGCTCTCGCTAGCAGAAATGCAAAACATGACCGATCAAAAAGTCATGATTTTCAGAGGTGTTGGTGGAAGAGAAGTATTGGCAGAATCATTAAAATTACGTGGTGCGCACGTTGATTTTGCAGAATCATATCAACGCATCAACCCACAAACCAATACAAAAATTTTAGATGAAGAATGGCATAACAAGAAGCTCGATGCCTTGGTCATTACAAGCTCTGAAGCGATGCGCCACTTAATCGACCTGGCTAAAAATACAGCATGGCTTAAACAAATTAAGATTTGTGTTAACCACCTAAGAATCGCTGAAGAAGCCGACAATTTAGGCTTAAATATCTGCGTAGCAGAGACTTCAGGTGATGAAGCAATGCTTAAATGTCTCATCAAAACCTTAAATGACTAATCAAGATTTTCGCGTAAACGGCAATATGCTTTAAAATGCTGGTTTACGCTGTTATTCAAAGCCAATATCTAAATGAGCCTGACCAAAAAATTTGCGACTGATGATGTTCGCATCAAAGAAATCAAAGCGCTTAAACCGCCTTCAGATTTGCTTGATGCTATGCAAGCAAGCCAAGCAACCACTGACAACATCTTAGCGACTCGCGAAGCAATCCATCATGTATTACACAGTGGCGATGACCGTCTGCTCGTCATCATTGGGCCATGCTCAATCCATGATGAAAAAGCTGGTCTTGAATATGCGCAACGTTTGTTAGCGCAAAAAACGCTACACGAAAAAGAATTGATTATTGTCATGCGCGTGTACTTTGAAAAGCCACGCACTACAGTTGGTTGGAAGGGCTTAATTAACGACCCTTACCTAGATGGCAGTTTCCAAATCAATGATGGCTTAGCATTAGCGAGACGCTTCTTACTTGAAGTCAACGAACTTGGCATGCCTGCAGGCACGGAATTCTTAGACACTATTACGCCACAATACACAGCTGATTTAGTCAGCTGGGGCGCAATTGGCGCACGTACAACAGAATCACAA
Organism: Candidatus Methylopumilus sp.; assembly: GCA_024640945.1. Classification (GTDB taxonomy): domain Bacteria; phylum Pseudomonadota; class Gammaproteobacteria; order Burkholderiales; family Methylophilaceae; genus Methylopumilus_A. The sequence goes on along the minus strand of JAHEEA010000010.1, from coordinate 32,100 downwards.
GTACATCGCGAATTGGCTTCCGGCCTATCATGCCCTGTTGGTTTCAAAAACGGCACTGACGGTAATATCCGTATCGCTGTTGATGCAATTAAAGCAGCAGCGAGTCCACATCACTTCTTATCAGTCACAAAAGAAGGCCAATCAGCCATTGTCTCAACATCTGGCAATGAAGATTGCCACGTGATTTTACGTGGTGGCAAAGCCCCTAACTACGATGCTAAAAGTGTTGCAGAAGCAAGCACCGAACTTGCAGCTTCAGGCTTAACGCCTAAAGTGATGATTGATTGTTCGCACGCGAATAGCTCTAAACAATATAAATTGCAGTTAGAAGTTGCAGAAAATATTGCTGAACAATTAAGGCAAGGTGATGAACATATTATTGGCGTGATGGTGGAATCACACCTTAATGAAGGTCGCCAAGATCACACGCCTGGTTGCACACTTGAGCACGGGAAATCAATTACTGATCCATGCTTAGGTTGGAACGACACGCTAAAAATTCTTGATGTTTTAGCAGACGGCGTTCGCGCTAGACGTAGAGTACATGAAGACGATTTGCAGGATTAAGTTTTAGAAAACTGCTTAATAAAAAAGCTCGCGATTGCGAGCTTTTTTATTGTCTAATTAAGTGCTGATATTACCAGCCTCTATCCTCATTATTTTATCGGCGAGATATTCAATCTCCGACATATCGTGAGTCACATAAATCATGGGAATTTTAATTTCATCTTTGATTAATTTTAAGAACGGCAAAATTTGCTGTCTCAATCGCATATCCAAAGAAGACAAAGGCTCATCTAACAAAAGTAATTTTGGCGAAGTTAATAAGGCTCTTCCCAAAGCTACGCGCTGAATTTCTCCACCTGATAATTCATGTGGACGACGCGCTAAGAAATCTGACAATTCAAGCATCTCAACAATCGCATCAAATTGAATCACTCGATTTTCTTCAGCGATTAAATTTAATCCGTACGTTAAATTCTTTCTAATGGTTAAATGTGGGAATAATCTTCCATCCTGAAACAGGGTACCAATGCGTCTCATATGTGGTGCAAGATTCACTCTTTTTGCACTATCAAATAAACAGCTACCGTCTAATATGATATGACCTAAATCCGGTTTAATAAAACCACCAAGCAAACCAAGCAAAGTGCTCTTGCCTGATCCAGATGGTCCAAACAAGCCAGTCACTGACGACTCGATTTTTTGCTGCACATTCACAACAAAATCACCACGAGCAAAACGAATATGAACATCTAACATATTTAGATTCGCCCCATTTTCTTGGCCATTCTGCGTTCTAATAAATTACTAACAATCAGTGCACTCAGCGCAATCAAAATGCTAATAACGACCAAGCGCATTGCAATGATATCGCCACCCGGCATTTGGGTATAAGTGTATATCGCTAATGGCAATGTTCTCGTCTCACCTTCGATATTACCGACGAAAGTAATCGTTGCACCGAACTCACCCAAGCTGCGACTAAACGCCAAAATAAGACCTGTCACAATGCCAGGCATTGCAAGCGGCAATGTGATTGTAAAAAACACGCGCCATGGACTTGCGCCTAAAGACTGGGCGGCAAGCTCCAACTTACGATCTATTTGGCTCATCGCCAACCGAGTAGAACGCACCATCAACGGAAAGCCCATTACAGCAGAAGCAATCGCAGCGCCCAGCCATGTAAAGGCAATTGTGATGCCAAACTGTTGCTTCAACCAATGTCCAACCAGACCCTGACTACCAAGCAACATCAGCAATAAAAATCCCGGAACAACTGGCGGAAGGATGAGGGGAATATGGACTAAACCATCTAACAATGACTTTCCAAAAAACTCTTTTTTAGCTAATAACCAAGCGACCAAAATAGCAGGCACGATAATCAATAGCGTACAAACGGCAGCAACCTTAATCGAAAGGCTTAAAGCCTCAATTTCGGCATGACTTAGTACAAATAAATTAGCGTCTATCAATGGATAACCTTACTGTTTAGGATGAATATTAAATCCGTATTTTTTGAAAATATTCATTGCTTCATCTGATTGCAAATAACTTAAATAAGCCTTAGCGCTTTCTTTCGAATTAACGGTCATTGCAACTGGATATAACACTGGACTATGTGTTGATTCTGGGAATGTTCCTACTAAATCGACCTTACTCGAAACCTTGGCATCTGTTTCATAAACAATACCAACATTACATTCCGCCCGCTCCACAAAAGCTAGTGCACCTCTAACATCCTGTGTGCCCACTATTCTAGATTTAATGTCTTTCCACCAGCCAAGATTAGTCAATGCTTCTTTTGCATAAATACCTACAGGTACAGATTCAATATCTCCTGTACATAATCGACCATCAAATGCCTTAACGAAAGCAAAGCCTTCTTCAAACTTCACATCAAAAGATCGCCCTTTTGGCGCAATCAAAACCAATGTATTAGCTAAAAGATTTTTTCTTGAGGATTTGTTAACAAGAGATTTTTCTTGTAGATAATTCATCCACTTTAAATCTGCTGAAATAAATAGATCTGCTGGCGCACCGTTTTCAATTTGTTTAGCAAGCACAGAAGATGCAGCAAAAGAATGAGCGATTTTTATACCCGTTTCTTTTTCATACTTTGTACTAATTTCACTCAGTGCATTAGTTAAACTGGCCGCTGCAAATACAGTGAGTTTTTCATCCGCAAAACTCACTGCTGATAGAAACAATCCAAAAGCAAAAATTAAAAGTTTTTTCATTAAATTACCATCTCATTAAAAATCATATTGCGCACGCATTACGATTGCTTTTTCTTTATCATCACGCTTATTGTTCACTAAGATTTGATTATCGTAATCCGTTTGAATGTAATTTAACAAAACGCGTGCATTTGGATTCATTATCCATTTAACTCCACCTGTCCATGATGAAGCTTGGCTTGTAAAGCTTGTTGATGAACTTTGTGCTGTTAGCAAGCCCTTAAAATCACTCGCATCATAATGGCTATATCTAAGTCCTAACTCCCAAGCACCCCAGCCATCTTTATCATCAAAATTGTTCTTCGGTTTCATGCGCCCAAATACACCATTCTTATAACTATCAGCATACTGTTCGCCAGTAATCATCCAATTAAGATTCGCATACCAAACGTTTATATCGTTATCAAATTTACCTGTCCCAGTTCTATTGCCTTCAAAGTTTGCATGAATATATTCACTTTGAAATTTGAATGGTCCAACTGCTATTACATTCTCTACACCAGCACGTGTTCTATCTGAACGTGCCGTATTTAATAAATTTGCTACAGTAAAGAACGTAACACCGCTTGACTCAGAAACTTGAGTCAAACTATTACCAGTAGACGTTGAAAAACCTACACTACCATCACTCACTGAAGCGCCAATATGTATGACTGAATTTTTAATACCCATTAGCTCAGCAAAATTAGCATTTACCCTTGCGCCAATATCTTTACCATCTCTTACATCATCATTATTTTGACCAGAGCCATTGACTGCATAAATGTTGTAGTTTAGCCAAGACAGCGGCTCCCCATGAATCATCAAACCCCGATCGTAAGTTGATGTAAAAATAGCGCCGTTATTAGTAGCTAATGATAATTCTGTGAAGTCAGTGAAATTCGTGCTGTAAGCTCGTTCTAAACCAAAAAATGGCTTAAATTGACCAACCCGAATCTTCGCTCCCTTCCAACGATTAAAATCTAAATGCCCGTAAGTCAGAGCAGTTGTTGCTTTTGCGCCAGCACTTTCATTTGCATATTCACCTTCAACACGAACAGAAAAGTCTTTTAAGAAATTATAAGTACCGCCCAATCGCGCACGACGAATAGTCCAAGTATCATTTTTCCAATCATCAGGACTATAAGTTCTGTATTCAGCCTGAACGCGTCCGTTTAATTGTAGATTCCAATCGCCAGATCCATCTTCAATCGACAAACCATTTTTAGTATTTACAAAAAGCGGAGCACCTTTACTCTTCCCTTTTTCTTCAATCTTGGTATTTTTTGATTGTGTTAATTGATTTTCAACTCCAACCAATTCTTTAGTTAAAACTTCCAGCTGCTTATCTTGCTCAACACGTTGCTGCTGCATCGTCTTAAGTAGCTCTTCTAATTGTTTAACACGATTTTCCAAATCGGCATTATCGGCAAACGCACTTGTCGTAAAGCTTGCTACCAACACACATAAAAGTAACTTTTTTATATTTTTCAATCTCATGTTATTCCTTATACGGCCCAACGCTATATTTTATCGAATATAGCGAATTATATAATGATGCCAACTTGCTTGAAAAGAAAAAACGAACAAACATTACTTAAGTAATTTGATTACATCTGACATCTGAGTATGAATAAATACTTCAGATTTTTTGAGCGCTTCTTGATAGAAAGATAAAACTCGGAGACCTAATGCTGTTACTTCAGCCCCGCCCCCGTGGGAACCACCAATCTTAGTGACCACTAAAGGTTCTTTAAAACTCTCATTCATCGCATTTACCAAGTCCCAAGCTCGCTTATAAGACATGTTCATACTTTTTGCAGCAACTGAAATAGAACCATGCTCTGCAATTGCCAAAAGAAGCTGTGCTTTTCCAGGACCAAATGCACTATTTGAGTCATTCAATATTTGAATTTTAGTTTTAATGGTTGGCATCAAACTTAAGCTTTAGGTAAAGGGTTGGCATAAGTAAAAGCATCTGAGAAGAACTCATCTGCTGGTAAGCCCTGCGCTTGAAAGTCTTTAAGCGCGGCTTCAATCATGCCAGGCGCACCACAACAATAAACCTGATAAGCTCTTAAATCTGCAAAATCCTCTAGCACTGCTTGATGTACTAAGCCCACACGGCCTTTCCAATCATCAGCGGCTAATGGTTCAGACAACACCGGTACAAATTTAATATGCGGCATCATACTTGCCCAAGCTTTTGGCAGATCTAGCATGTATAAATCTTCACGCGTTTTAGCACCCCAATACAGCGTGACTTCTCGTTCTATATTCTGATGAATGAGATGTTGAATGATGCCTTTAATTGGCGCGAAGCCAGTACCGCCGGCCACCATCACAATTGGTTTTTGGCTATCTTCTCTCAGATAGAAACTCCCAAATGGTGCTTCTATCCTTAAAATCGCTTTTTCTTGCAGCTCATTAAATACATATTCAGTAAAAGCACCACCAGGAACCAAGCGAAGATGCAGTTCTAAAAACTGGTCATCATGTGGGGCATTAGCCAATGAAAATGCACGGCGCTTACCATCTTTCATAATGAACTCGATGTACTGCCCCGCCATAAATTGCAAACGCTCATTACTTGGAAGCTTCAAGAACAAAGCCATCACATCGTGCGAACGCTTTTCCATTCTTTCCACACGAACAGGCAAGATACGTGGACGAATGGCATCGCCCCCAACTTCACGACATTCAATCACCAAATCACTCAGTGGTTTTGCACAGCAAAATAAAGCCATGCCGGCCTCAATCTCAGCAGAGGACAAAGCAGTATTTTGATAATCCAAATGCTCGACCTGCCCCTCAATCACTTTGCCTTTACAGGCTCCGCAAGCACCGTTACGGCAGCCGTAAGGTAAATTAAAACCGGCATCAATGGCGGCATTAAGAACTGTTTCTTCATTGGCCACAGAATAAGTATGGCCACTAGGTTTAATGGTGACTTGATAAGACATGACAAATCCTACTTTAATATTCTTTTAACTTTTTTAATCTTCGCGCTTGTACTCACCTTCAATCACATCATCATTCGCTGGCGCCTGATAATGTTGATCAAAAGGAGAAGCCGTTTTATTTGGTTTTGCAGATGGAATTAATAACAAAATCACTGCTAGTACATCCGTAATCACACCAGGCAAAATCAATAAAACACCTGCGATTAAATTCTTTAAACTACTAAACACAGCGCCGGGCAATGAAGTTCCCTGTGTCAGGGTTTGCATCATGCGTCCCGTAAACGCCAATTTCTCTTCTTGAATCAGCTGCCAGCCCAACACGCCAACGACAACCAAATAAGCCAATAATAACCAACCATATTTCTGAGCGAGATCAATTAACAACCATATCTCCAAGGCTGGAAATGCGAGTAAAATTGCCGCTATGATGAAAAACCGCATGAATGCTTCCTTAAAATTTGAACGCGTCAGACTACATATCAATGGCGACTCGAATGCGCTTTTTCAAGCACGAGGAGCCTTATAAATGAATGCGACTGCAAATAACCCTGCTATTGTAGTGCTAAGCAATCTGCCAGATAAAGAAAGTGCGGATAAATTAGCAGAATATTTAATTAAAAATAAACTCGCCGCTTGCATCAATATCCTTGCACCATGTCAGTCGATCTATGAATGGCAAGGCAAAATCGAGCATGCCACTGAATTTCCAGTTGTTATTAAGACCAATCAAGCTTTATATCGCGAATTAGAACAAGCCATTTTACAAAACCATCCATACGAACTTCCTGAAATCATACAGGTCAGTATTAATGACGGTTATTCGCCCTATCTTGCATGGATCAACGAAACTTTAAAATAGGATATTTCATTGAAACGATTTTCTATTGTTGCAGCCAGCTTATTGGGCTTATTCATCGCATTAAGCTCGGTGCAAGCAGCTGAAAATTCCTCTACCCAACAAAATAGCTTTGTTGAATCTAGCGAAGATACTTTTTTATCGCCAGACCAAGCATTCAAACTCAATATTCGCGCAATTGATGCAACAACCCTCAATGCGGAATTTACGATTGCTAACGGACATTATTTATATCGAGACAAAATCAAATTTGAATCTAGCAATAATAAAATTAGCGAATTAGTACTTCCCAAAGGTGATATCAAACAAGATAGCCACTTTGGGCAAACTGAAGTTTTTCATCAAAGCTTCTCAGCGCTGATTAAACTCAGCAATCCAATTTCAGCAGGTAAGCCAGTTGCAATCACCGCAACCTACCAAGGCTGCAGTGAAAAAGGATTATGTTATTCACCTATTCGCAAAAATATCGATGTTGATGTTAATAAAACCAACGACACAAATAATGATGACCAAGCCACCACCCTATTAAAAGGCGGGAAAATCTGGCTCATCATCGCCGGCTTCTTTGGCTTTGGCTTACTGCTTGCTCTCACACCTTGTGTTTTACCAATGATTCCAATTCTCTCTGGAATTATTGTGGGTGACAAAAAAGTGCACCATCAGGCCACCAGTCGCTTACACGCTTTTAACTTATCGCTCGCCTACACATTAGGTATGGCCTTGAGTTATACCTTAGCCGGAATTGCCGCTGGACTATCAGGCCAATTACTCAGTAATGCATTACAAAATCCTTGGGTGCTCAGTGCCACCGCTCTCATTTTTGTCGCACTCGCCATGTCCATGTTTGGACTTTATGAACTAAGGTTACCAAGCCGCATTGAAACCCGCATGGCAAATATGGCCAACAGTATTAAAGGCGGCCAATGGTTAGGCGTATTTTCAATGGGCGCCTTATCAGCACTAATTGTCAGCCCTTGCGTGGCCGCACCTCTTGCTGGCGCACTCATTTATATCAGCCAAACACATGACGTAGTATTAGGTGGCGTCGCTTTATTCTCACTCTCTATTGGCATGGGCGTTCCACTACTACTTATTGGCGCTTCTGCGGGACACATATTGCCTAAAGCCGGTCCTTGGATGACAACCGTACGCAATTTCTTTGGCATCGTCATGCTTGCCGTTGCCGTTTGGATAGTCTTACCTATCGCCCCTAAAGCTTTAACAACTTCAAGCAATGCCGAACATTCCGTACTACCGTTTAAACAAGTTAGAAACATGCCAGAACTTGAAAAAGCCATCAAAGCCGCGCATAACAAAACCATCATGCTCGATTTCTATGCAGACTGGTGTGTGGCATGTAAAGAATTAGAAAGATTCACGTTTAGTGACCCAAAAATACAAGCGGCTCTCAAAGATGTTGAGCTACTTCAAGTGGATGTGACCGAAAATAGCCAGAATGACCTCGCCATCCTCAATCACTTTAAATTATTTGGGCCACCAGGCATGGTGTTCTTTAACAAAAACGGGCAAGAAGTCGCGCCGCTCAAAACGATTGGCTATCAGGATGCTGAAACGCTTCTAAAAACCATAGAAAGATTAAAACAACTGAAAGAAGATGAATGCAATCCTACTATCGTCTGTTAATCGCATTCATTGCGCTTTTATTATCATCTTGGGCGCTTTATCAGCATTTCCAACCAGCCCCAACGCAATCATCGGTGCAAAATACGCCCTTAGCGTTATTTGAAACAACCTTTAAAAGCCTAGAAAACCAAGAGCTAAGCCTAAAACAATGGCAAGGCAAAATCATTGTGCTTAATTTTTGGGCACCTTGGTGCCCGCCTTGCCGTGATGAAATGCCTGAGCTTTCACATTTGCAAGATCAATACAAAGGTCAAAACGTTGTTGTTATTGGCTTAGCAGCCGAAGATGTAGAAAAAACCCAAGCATACTTTAAAGAAGATAAAAGCCGCGCCGTCAGCTATCCAATCCTCATTGGCGACTTAGATGCCATGGATTTATCAGAAAAATTAGGCAACAGCCGCGGCATCCTGCCTTATACTGTAGTTATTGATGCAAACGGCCAGGTCGTTAAGACCTTTTTAGGTCGCATTAATCAGCCACTCATAGAGAAAAGCCTGCTTCCTCTGTTAAATCATAGTGATACTGACGCACCATAAAATTCATCGAATTTTCCGCAATAAAATCCAAGGTAATAATTCGTAATTTCTTTAAATTCCGTCAATTTGCTGTAGAATGTCTTCTAATTTACGACAAACGATAAATCTCAGATTTTAAAATTTGAGTATTTAAATATGGCAAAAACCAATTCAAAATCCGTTTTAGTACTACACGGCCCAAACTTAAATCTTTTAGGTTTGCGCGAGCCGGATCATTACGGCAACAACACCTTAGATGACATTAACGCTCAATTAAAAGCGCGTGCATCAGAAGCGAATGTTGCTTTAGAAAGCTTTCAAAGCAATTCTGAAGTTGAGTTAATTCAGAAGCTACATGAGTTAGCAACAAGCAAAGTTGATTACATTATTATTAATCCTGCTGCCTTCACTCACACCTCAGTTGCCTTAAGAGACGCACTATCAGCAATTAAAATTCCATTTGTTGAAGTACATTTATCAAACATCTACGCACGAGAGTCCTTCCGTCAGCATTCCTACTTCTCTGATATCGCTGTTGGCGTTATTAGCGGCTTAGGCGCTCAAGGTTATTTACTCGCTTTAGATTTCGCAATTAACAAAATCACGCATTAACATTAATAAAAAACGCACTGTTTCTTTAAAGTGCTTAACTATTCAATATTTGTTTTAAAGAGGTGAACCATGGATTTACGCAAACTTAAAAAACTCATCGACTTAGTTGAGGAATCTGGTATTTCAGAACTTGAATTAACAGAAGGCGAAGAGAAAGTACGTATCAGCCGTAACCTTCCACAAGGTCAGAGCGTAATGCATTACGCACAACCACAAATGATTCAACAAGCAGCACCTGCAGCTCCAGCGGCCGCAGCAGCGCCTGCAGAAGCAGCGCCTGCAGCAATTGAAGGTCATGTTGTTAAATCACCAATGGTCGGTACTTTCTACCGTTCACCATCACCCGATGCTAAATCTTTTGTAGATATTGGCTCTAGCGTTGCTGTTGGCGACACGCTATGCATCATCGAAGCGATGAAGCTATTAAACGAAATCGAATCTGACCACGCTGGCGTTATCAAAGCGATCTTGGTTGAAAACGGTCAACCCGTCGAATACGGCGAACCTTTATTTATCATCGGCTAAAGAGGTTTTAAATGTTTGATAAAATCCTCATCGCTAATCGCGGCGAAATTGCACTACGTATTCAACGTGCTTGCCGTGAATTAGGCATTAAAACAGTCGCTGTTCACTCAGAAGCTGATAAAGATGCAAAATACGTTAAGTTAGCTGACGAATCTGTTTGTATTGGCCCAGCGCCATCAGGTCAAAGCTACCTCAACATCCCTGCAGTTATCAGCGCAGCTGAAGTGACTGACGCAGAAGCGATTCACCCTGGTTACGGTTTCTTATCTGAAAATGCTGACTTCGCTGAACGCGTAGAACAAAGCGGCTTCGTTTTCATTGGCCCACGTGCTGAAACCATCCGTTTAATGGGTGACAAAGTCAGCGCTAAAGACATGATGAAAAAAGCTGGCGTACCTTGTGTACCAGGTTCAGACGGTGCATTGCCAGACAATCCAGCAGAAATCATTCGTATTGCCAAAAAAATCGGCTACCCGGTAATTATTAAAGCGGCTGGCGGTGGCGGTGGTCGTGGTATGCGTGTTGTGCATACAGAAGCGGCCTTAATTTCTTCAGTCAACATGACCAAAGCAGAAGCACAAGCAGCGTTTAACAATCCAGTGGTTTACATGGAAAAATTCCTAGAACAACCACGCCACATCGAAATTCAAGTAATGGCTGACCAACACGGTAACGCTATTTACTTAGGTGAGCGCGATTGCTCTATGCAACGCCGCCATCAAAAAGTACTTGAAGAAGCACCAGCACCTGGCATTTCTACTCGCTTACGCGACAAAATTGGCCAACGCTGTGCAGACGCATGTAAACGCATTAATTATCGCGGCGCGGGTACTTTTGAATTCTTATACGAAAACAACGAATTCTATTTCATTGAAATGAACACCCGTGTTCAAGTTGAGCACCCAGTGACAGAAATGATTACTGGCGTGGACATCGTTCAAGAACAAATTCGTGTGGCTTATGGCGAAAAACTTCGTTTACGCCAAAAAGACATTCAATTCCGTGGCCATGCGATTGAATGCCGTATTAACGCAGAAGATCCATATACCTTTGTTCCATCACCAGGTCGTATTTCAACATTCCATATGCCTGGCGGTCCTGGTATTCGCGTTGATACACACGCATATCAAAACTATGTTGTGCCATCACATTACGATTCTATGATCGGCAAACTGATTGCCTTTGGTGACAATCGTGAACAAGCGATTGCACGTATGGACATCGCACTTTCTGAAATGGCAGTTGAAGGTATTAAAACCAACATTGCATTGCATCGCGATTTGATGAATGACGCCGCTTTTCAATTAGGTGAAACAAGTATTCACTATCTTGAAAACAAGCTCGGCATCAGCAGCAAGTAATCGCAGCATCCATGGCTTGGCTTAATCTTCACATAGAAGCACATAATCAGAACGCCGATTTACTTAGCGATGCGCTAATGGAAATCGGCGCTTTGTCTGTCAGCATTGAAGACGCCAACGCAGAAACGCTCGACGAACAGCCGATTTTTGGTGAGCCTGGCGATCCTCCACCAGGCATCTGGAACGAAAATATCGTCACTGCTTTATTTAATGACGATATCAATATCCCCGAAGTCATCAGTACGCTTGAAGAAGCCACCGGTTACCAAAATCTAAAATACACCAGTGAACGCGTGGCCGAACAAGATTGGGTACGCGCTACACAATCTCAGTTTGACCCGATTAAAATCACCGATAAGCTTTGGATTGTGCCGACATGGCATGACGCACCGAATCCTGATGCACTCAATATCGTATTAGATCCTGGCCTCGCTTTTGGTACTGGCAGTCACCCAACCACACACTTATGTCTTGCGTGGCTCACCGATACCATTAAAGCAGAACATCAAGTATTAGATTATGGCTGTGGCTCAGGCATTTTAGCGATTGCCGCTAAAAAACTAGGCGCAAAAGAAGTCGTTGGTGTTGATATCGATCATCAAGCTATTATTGCCAGCCAATTTAATGCTGAACAAAACCAAGTCAGCGCCAAGTTTTATATGGCAACAGACTATCCAGAAGCACAAGCCGATATCGTCGTTGCCAATATCTTATCAAGCGCCTTATCCGTGTTAGCCCCAGCACTCGCTTCTGCATGTAAACCAGGTGGACTCATTGCACTTTCTGGTATTTTGCGTGAACAAACTGATCAAGTTTCAGCCATTTATGCAGAATGGTTTGAGATGAATGCACCTGTATTCATGGATAGCTGGGTCTTGCTTTCAGGCACACGAAAATGATCATTCATTTCCCTAAGAAAATTTCTTTCGGAAACGTTTTAATCGTTCTACTTCTTGTTGTACTTGCGCTTGCCCAAGGCATATACGCATCACGCAACACCATTGCCCAACAACATCCGGCAGCACAACCTTATTTAGCTAAAGCTTGTCACTGGCTAAAATGTGAAATGGCGCTTGCGCATGACGTTAAGCAATTATCGATTGAAGATACCGCCTTAACGCAAAGTAAAATCCGAACCGATGTGATTAAGCTCAGCGGCACCATCACCAACCATGCCCCTTATGCACAGGCTTACCCAGAATTAGAATTAAGCTTAACCGATGCGAATGACATCGTGATTTTGCGGCGATATCTTAAACCTAGTGAATATGTCGCTCAGCCGGCAGCCGGCATCGCTGCCAATAGTGATGTTGGATTTACAGTGGGTTTACTACTTGATGGCATTGAAGTAACGGGCTATCACGTCAAAATGATAAATTAAAGTCGCGCTTAGAAATCACAACAAACTATTAGAAAACATCTCCAGCTGTCTAATCGATTGCGCAATTTCTTCCACCGCTTTTTCACGACCATAACTCTTACGCCAAGCTAAAGCGATTTGTCTTTTTGGCGCCGGCTTGGTAAATGGCACCACCTTAATCAGTGGATTCTGATAACGCTCAATCGTCGCACTTGCCGGCAAGACCGTTAGGCCTAAATTAGACGCCACCATATTTCGAATAGTATCCAGAGAGTTACCCTGCAAAATCTCGCCATTGCGGCTTAAACGCGGGCAAGCCTGCATCACCTGATTACTAAAACAATGGCCGCTATTGAGTAATAAGATTTTTTCATCCGCCAACTCTTCAGGATTAATCGAATCACGCTTGGCCCAATCATGGCTAATCGGCACCACCACCACAAACTCCTCTTCATATAGCGGCAGGGTTTTAATCCCAGGGATATCAAACGGCAAAGCAATAATCGCCACATCAATCACACCATTGCGCAATTGCGCTTCTAAATTGATGGTAAGGTTCTCTTCTACAACCAACGGCATTTCTGGTGCTGATTGTCGTAAATATGGAATGATTTCAGGGAGCAAATAAGGCCCAATTGAATAAATCACACCCAACTTCAAAGCACCCACTAATTGATTATTTCCTTGTCGCGCAATTTCTTTTACTCGGTTGGCCTCTTCAATCGCGCGAGTGGCTTGCTCCACCACCAATTCACCAATCACCGTCATCGTTACATCATTACGATTACGTTCAAATAACAAAACACCCAATTCATCTTCTAGCTTTTTAACCGCCAAACTCAAAGCTGGCTGGCTCACAAAACAAACCTCAGCTGCTTTTCTAAAGTTTCTCGCCTTAGCTAAAGCCACCACAAAACGCAGTTCATTTAAGGTCATGATTAAAGACTCATCTCAGGTGGCAACTCAATCGTGTGCGTCGATAAATAAATTTCTCGCAAGAAACAAATCAAGCCAAGTATCAAACTAATCATCGCAAAAATAAACATGGGTGATACCCAATGAGTAGGATCAAAACGAATCCCCGTACCCACAAATAAAGTCGCAATCACCAGCGCAACCAACAAGGCAGAAACCGTACATAAAGTAATTGCCCAATGCACCCAATCTGAACGGTCTGACAGCAACTTCATTTCTATAATCACATGCACATGATGATGGTCATGAGATTCCGTCAGCACTCTAAAACGGTCAACAATACGACCCAAGCGCACCGCCAAAACCGACAAAATAGCGCCAATACCCGTGAGCAAAAATGCAGGCGCAACCGCCAATTGAATCACGTGTGCAACAGTGGTTAAGCTTTCAATGTTTTGTATCATAATTAATCATCACCCTAGTGCTTGATAAGTATTGCCTATAGCCGATACATTACCACTAAAAATAGCTTAAATCTAATGGCGCGTTAGGTAATAAAAAAGCCCGCTATGTGCGGGCTTTTTTACTTTTTTTTTATAACTTAAATGTCTAAGTTATTAACACCTAGCGCGTTGTTTTCAATAAACGCACGGCGTGGTTCTACTTGGTCACCCATCAGTGTTGTGAAAATCTCATCTGCGGCAATCGCATCGTCAATTTGCACTTTGAGTAGGCGGCGTACTTGTGGGTCCATGGTGGTTTCCCAAAGTTGTTCTGGGTTCATTTCACCAAGACCTTTATAGCGCTGTACGTTCAAACCGTGTTTAGCTTCTTCTAACAGCCAATCGAGGGCAGCTTTGAAGGTTGTGATGGCTTGTGATTTTTCACCGCGTTTAATGGTGGCTCCTGTGCCTAATAGACCCTGAAGCATCACTGAGACACGACTGATTTGACGATAATCGCCACCAGCCAAGAATTCAGCATCCACTACGCAGCACTGTAAATTACCGTGCACGTATTTGTTTACTTCTAAGCGATATGTGCCCGCTTCTTGGTTAAAGCCAACAATCACTTCTGAACCACTTGCGCCTAGGATAGGACGTAATTTTTCAGCTGCAGAATCAGCGCTTGCTTTGTCAGCTAGGCTAATTTCACCTAAATCTTGTAAGGCGCGGAGTACGCTTTCATCGTAAAGCGATGAAATACGACGAATCACGGCTTCTGTAAGTACCATTTGTTTAGCAATGGTTTCTAAAGCTTCACCAGTCAGTACTTCACCACCTTTTTTGGTTTCTAGCTCAGCACCTTTAAGCGCTGATTGGAGTAAGTATTCATCCAATTCGTGTTGATCTTTTAAATAGCGCTCATCACGGCCTTGTTTCACTTTATAAAGTGGTGGTTGTGCAATATAGATATGGCCACGCTCTACTAGCTCTGTCATTTGACGATAGAAGAATGTGAGCAATAGAGTTCTAATGTGGGCCCCGTCAACGTCCGCATCAGTCATGATGATGATGCGGTGATAACGTAGCTTCTCTGCATTAAAGTCGTCTTTGCCAATGCCGGTGCCTAAGGCTGTAATCAGGGTCGCAATTTCTTGTGAGCCGAGTAGCTTGTCAAAACGTGCTTTTTCTACGTTTAAGATTTTACCTTTGAGTGGCAAGATCGCTTGGTTTTTACGGTCACGGCCTTGTTTCGCTGAACCACCCGCTGAGTCACCCTCGACTAGGTAGATTTCACATTTAGATGGATCGCGTTCTTGGCAGTCTGCCAATTTACCTGGCAAGCCCATGGTGTCCATGGCGCCTTTACGACGTGTCATTTCACGGGCTTTACGCGCCGCATCACGGGCACGCGCTGCATCTACAATCTTGTTGCAAATCACTTTTGCATCTACTGGGTTCTCAAGTAAGAATTCAGCAAGCTTGCTTGCAACAACTTCTTGCACCACTGGCTGTACTTCACCTGATACCAATTTATCTTTTGTTTGTGATGAGAATTTAGGCTCAGGTACTTTTACTGAAAGTACGCAAGTTAAGCCTTCACGCATATCGTCACCACTGGTTTCGATTTTTGCTTTTTTAGCTAAATCGTTTTCTTCAATGAAGTTGTTCAGTGTACGGGTCATGGCTGTTCGCAGACCAGTTAAGTGGGTGCCGCCATCACGCTGAGGAATATTGTTAGTAAAACATTGTACGGTTTCACTGTAAGAGTCATTCCATTGCATCGATACTTCAACGGTCATGCCATCTTTTTCTGCGACTGCGTAGAATGGTTTTGGATGAAGTACAGATTTACTGCGGTTCATGTATTCAACGAAACCTTGAACGCCGCCTGAGTAAGCAAAGTTTTCGCTCTTATTGTGGCGTTGGTCGATTAATTCGATTTTTACGCCGTTATTTAAGAATGAAAGCTCACGTAAACGTTTTGCCAAAATATCAAAACTGAATTCAATCAAGGCGAATGTGTCGACTGATGGGAAGAAGTGAACTTCCGTACCGCTACGATCTGTTGTACCAACTTCTGCTAATGGTGCTTGTGGCACACCACGCGCAAATTCCATTTGGTAAACCTTACCGTTTTTGCAAATCTTAAGTTTTAACCAATCAGATAAGGCATTCACCACTGAAACGCCCACACCGTGCAAGCCACCAGAAACCTTATATGAGTTTTGGTCAAACTTACCACCAGCATGAAGCTCAGTCATTACGATTTCTGCAGCTGAACGTTTAATGTCGTTTTTATCATCCTGTTTAATATCAACTGGAATACCACGACCATTGTCAGATACGCTGATTGAGTTGTCTGGATGAATGATAATTTTAATATCATCACAATGACCCGCTAGCGCTTCGTCAATTGCGTTATCCACAACTTCAAACACCATATGGTGCAAACCGCTACCATCTGAAGTGTCACCAATATACATACCAGGACGCTTACGGACAGCATCCAAACCTTCAAGGATGGTAATACTGGAAGAATCGTAATCTGTTTTTTGTGTGGTCATTTTTTTATCTTTAGTTAATACAAGGTTTATTACAGTTAATTAAACAGTTTTAATTTAGTGTTTCACGTGAAACACTAAATGCGCATTGGCATCACAACATATTTGTAGTTTTCATCATTTGGTACTGTGATTAAACAACTGCTATTCGCATCAGCAAATGAGAATACTACTTCTGGTGTTGTAATGTTATTTAATACGTCGATTAAGTAAGTCACGTTAAAGCCAATATCCAAGGCATCTTGGTTATAAGCGATTTCTAGTTCTTCTTCAGCTTCTTCTTGTTCACTATTAGTACTGATTAAACGCAGACTCGCTGTGCCTAATACCATGCGGATACCGCGGTATTTTTCATTCGATAAGATAGAAGCACGTTGCATCGCTAAAAGAATGGTCATGCGATCAACTGTGAAGCTATTTTGATGGCCCACTGGAATCACACGTGTGTAATCAGGGAATTTACCGTCAATTACTTTAGAGATGAGTTTAATTTCACCAAATGTGAAGTTCACTTGCGTTGCTGATAATTCGATTTCTACTTCATCATCGCTGTCATCGAGTAATTTAGTTAATTCAATGACTGTTTTACGAGGAAGGATAATGTCTTGCTTATCATAGCTTTGTGTTAATTCTGTTGAAGTAAAACTTAAGCGATGGCCATCTGTTCCTACGATGTTTAAACGGTTACCGTTAATTTCAAACAACAAGCCGTTTAAGTAATAACGGATATCTTGTTGTGCCATTGCAAATTCAACTTGTTTGAATAAGCGTTTTAATGGGCCTTGACCAATTTTTACACTGACTGCACTGCCTGCTGCTTTAGACATCACGGGGTAATCAACAGCCGGTAATGTTTGTAAGTTAAATTTACTCTTACCTGCTTTAACAGCAATACGGCTATCCGTTGTTGTTAAATTAATTTCTGTGCTATCTGGTAATGCACGGCAGATATCTAAAAGCTTTTTAGCTGAAACCGTTGTTGAAAGCTCACCGCCAATAGGTGTATTTACTGAAAGTGAAATTTGCATTTCTAAGTCAGTCGCTGTTAATACAATATTGTCATTCTTAGCTTCTAAAAGAAGGTTAGAAAGAATTGGTAAAGTGTGACGTCTTTCTACAATACTACTCACAGATGAAAGTGGTTTTAGTAGTGCTTCACGGTTTATTTTGATGTTCATGTTTTAAGAACCTAAATAATATATTTAATTAATAATAGTAATAATGTAGCAAAAATCTGTTGATAGTTTAATTTTCAATTTTAAATCATCAAGTTATACAACTAAAAAATGTGAGTATAAGTCACTAAAATGTTGTGGATAGATTGTTTATATTTTATACGTTTTATCAAAAAATCGTTATAAGCAAATTTCATCCACAGCTTATCTACAACATAACTGCTCTATCTAATCTCTAATTACCTGGACTAAAAAAGCGATGTCACGGGCAATAGTTTGATCATTCTGTCTTAACTGTTCTATTTCATCACACGCATGCATTACCGTTGTGTGATGACGACTGCCAAATGCTTCACCAATCTCTGGAAAGCTATGGTTGGTTAATTCTCTCGCTAATGACATTGCGATTTGACGCGGTCTTGCAAAATTACGTGAGCGCTTTTTGCTATACATCTCAGCCACTTTAATCTTGTAATAGTCAGCTACCGTCTTTTGAATGTTTTCAATGGTAATTTGACGACCACGCACAGCGATTAAATCTTTTAAAGCTTCTTTAGCTAAATGCACATCAATGGCATTGCCTGTAAATTTAGCCATGGCCACAATACGATTCAGTGCACCTTCTAACTCACGCACACTAGATCTAATTTGCTTGGCTACAAAGAAGGCAACTTCTTCAGTGAGTGCAATTTTTGCCTCTTCTGCTTTTTTAAGCAGAATTGCTACGCGCATTTCTAATTCAGGTGGTTCTACAGCCACCGTTAAGCCCCAGCTAAAGCGGGTTCTTAATCTCTCATCAACATCTTGGATTTCTTTTGGATAGGTATCACAAGTAATGATGATTTGCTTCTTAGCTTCAATCAGTGAGTTAAATGCGTAAAAGAATTCTTCTTGTGTACGCGTTTTTTTGGCGAAGAACTGAATATCATCAATTAACAACAAGTCTAATGAATGATATTGGCGTTTAAACTCATCAAATGCTTTGTGTTCATAAGCTTTTACAACATCTGAGACGTATTTTTCAGCGTGCAAGTATTTAATCTTGGCTTCTGGTCTATGGTCTTTTAAGTAATTACCAATCGCTTGTAGCAAATGTGTTTTGCCAAGCCCTACACCACCATAAATAAATAGCGGGTTGTAAGCACTACCTGGATTTTCTGCAATTTGTAATGCTGCTGCACGCGCTAATTGATTGGCGCGGCCGGTTACAAAGTTATTAAAGTTGAATGCAGGGTTGAGTCCTGAGTGATCGCTATGTGCTTTGGTCTTTTTAGTGCTTGTTGCCGCTGCGGCTTTTTTAGCGATGCCGTCTTGTTTGTTTGCAGTCTCTGGCTTTTTAGCCTCATCATCTTTGAGCTGTTTTTTTGCAGCTTCAATATTGTCCATTAACAACACATCAACATTGATTGGTGCGTTAAGGGTTTCTTTAGCAAATGCTTGGATTTTAGGCAGGAAGCGATCTTTAACCCATTGCTGAACAAAACGATTAGGCGCGAGTAGAAGCAAAGCATCATCTTCTACTTTGTGCGACAGTGGTTTTATCCAAGTGTTAAATTGCTGTGCAGACAGTTCTTTTTCAAAACGTCCTAGGCACGCAGACCAAAAATTTTCCATCGGTTGCCCGATACTCCCAGCGATTATTGTTTTAAGGTATAAAGACTTTTCAGTCTGCGAGTGGCGTAATAGCAAGCTCGCTACGAGTTTGAATGGGATTTAGTAATCTGTTTCAAACCGGTGATTATCGAGGCTCATTTTAACTGGTTTATGCAAACTTATCCACAGGCAAGTTTACGATTTATATTTGATTAATCAGTAAATATTCGTTGACACAGCGTTGTTAGATGGGGTTTAATTACGCCCTTGTTTGAAAAACATATAGAAGTTATCGGAGAATCACAATGAAACGTACATATCAACCTTCGAAAGTTCGTCGTGCACGCACTCATGGTTTTTTAGTGCGCATGAAAACTCGTGGTGGTCGCGCAGTGATTGCTGCTCGTCGTGCTAAGGGCCGTGCTCGCTTAGCAGTTTAAGTCTTTACCTAATCGCACAGTGAGCTGTGCAGATGGATTAGGTAATATGAATTTTAAATTCCCCAAAAGATTAAAATTATTAAAAACGGATGATTTTTCATCCGTTTTTAATTTCCGCAAGCGCGTTGCAGGTCAATACCTCGTCATTCATTATCAAAAGAATCAACTTGGCTACACTCGGCTGGGTTTGGTGGTCGGTAAGAAACATTCACGCTTAGCCGTGGAGCGTAATTACATGAAGCGCGTCCTGCGTGAACTGTTTAGAACAAATCAATTAGATTTATTGAGTTTGGATTTGGTCATTCGCCCTCAAAAGCCATTTATTCCTATTAATTATTCTGCGATTGAGCAAGAATTTGTTATGCTATTGAACAAATTAAGTCAGCAGCATAAACCTTAATTTTAAGAGAAACTAATGGCGCGAATTCTATTGTGGTTAATCAGGGGATATCAAATAGCTTTAAGTCCTTTTTTTGGCCAACAGTGTCGATTTCATCCCACTTGTTCTAAATATGCTTACCTTTCAATAGAAAAACATGGTGCTTTGCGTGGATCGTATTTGGCAGTCAGAAGATTGTTAAAATGTCATCCATGGCATGAAGGCGGCCATGACCCTATTCCTTAGAGAACTTTTGCTTTTTATATAGAGATTAGATTAAGAATTTATGGATATTAAAAGATTAATTTTGTTTGTTGTTTTGTCATTTTCTATTTTGATGGGCTGGGATGCTTGGCATCGTCAACATGCGCCAGAGCAAGTCGCTACAAGTCAGGAAGCGGATGTGCCAGCAGTAAAAGCTGAGCCAGCTGCGAATGATGTTAAAGAAGTAGGCTTCCGCCTTGCGAATGACCAAATAATTACTGTTGAAACAGATTTGTATAAGGCGCAAATTGCTACGGTTGGTGGTGATTTACGTCATTTAGAGTTGTTAAAGCATCGCGCGGCAGATTCAACCGAAGCTAACTTTGTGTTGATGGACGAAGCTAAAGTGAGTCCTATGCTTTATGTTGCACAGTCTGGTTTGATTGGTAATGATTTGCCAACACATAAAGCTATCTTTGCTTCAGCTGCACCTTCTTATCAAATGCAAGCCGATCAGAACGACGTTAAAGTTGTGATGACTTGGAGGAATGCTGATGGCGTGTCTGTGGATAAGATCTACACTTTTACACGTGGTAGCTATGCAATTAAAGTGGATTACAAGATTACCAACGGCTCTGCAGCGGCTTTAGATCCTTGGGTTTATTACCAAATCGTGCACGATAACGCATCAAATCAAGGTAGCAAAATGATGCCTACCTTTACTGGTGGCGCTTACTTCACGGATGCTGATAAATTCAAGAAAATTACTTTTGGTGATATGGCTAAAGAAGACTTAGCTAAAGTTTCTAAAGATGGTTGGGTTGGCTTAGTTCAGCATTATTTTGTCAGTGCTTGGATCCCTCAAACGGCTCTAACACGTGAGTTTTATTCTAATAAGCTTTCAGAGAAGGTTTTTGCGATTGGCACTAAATCTTCATTAGGTGCTGTTGCTCCTGGCGCAAGCAAGGAAGTGACTGCTCAGCTATTTGCAGGTCCGCAAACGCATGATGATTTGCTTAAAACAGCACCAGGCTTAGAGTACACCGTTGATTATGGTTGGTTAGCGTTTATCGCAGCCCCATTATTTAAAGTGCTGTGCTTGATTCAAGATGTGGTGGGTAACTGGGGTGTTGCCATTATCTTACTGACTATTTTGATTAAGTTGGCGTTCTATCCATTGTCTGCTGCGGGTTACCGCAACATGGCTCAAATGCGTGAATTGGCGCCTCGTTTGCAAAGCATGAAAGAGAAGTTTGGCGATGACCGTCAAAAAATGCAGCAAGCGATGATGGATTTGTATAAAACCGAAAAAATTAATCCATTGGGCGGTTGTTTGCCTATTTTGGTGCAAATCCCGGTCTTTATTTCGCTCTACTGGATGTTATTGGCTAGCGTAGAAATGCGTCATGCGCCGTTCATCTTATGGATTCACGATTTGTCAGCACCTGATCCTTATTGGGTTCTCCCGTTATTAATGGGTTTGACGATGATTATTCAAACTAAGTTGAATCCAAAACCAACAGATCCGATTCAAGCTAAAGTCATGACTTGGATGCCTGTGATATTTAGTATTTTCTTCTTCTTCTTCCCAGCAGGCTTGGTGCTTTACTGGTTGGTGAATAATATCTTGTCGATTCTTCAACAAGCGCAAATCAACCGTTCTATTCACGCTGCGGCTTTAGCGAAGAAAAAAGGACATGCAGGACGCTAATGTAGTCACTGATACCATCGCCGCGATAGCAACCGCTACCGGCTCTGGTGGTATTGGTGTAGTGAGAGTGTCGGGCCCTCAGGCCCGCACTATTGCTCAATCCATCTTAGGGCAATGCCCATCCCCGCGTCATGCCGCTTATCTTCCTTTTAAAGAGGCTGATCAGTCAACGATTGATCAAGGCATCGCTATTTATTTCCAAGCACCCAATTCGTACACCGGTGAGGACGTGCTTGAATTACAGGCGCACGGCGGCCCTGCCCTCTTACAAATTTTATTAAGCCGTTGTTTGGCCTTGGGTGCTCGCCAGGCGCTGCCGGGTGAGTTTACTCAGCGTGCCTATTTGAATGAGAAGATGGACTTGGCACAAGCAGAGGCTGTGGCTGATGTGATTAATGCTTCTACCGTAGAAGCGGCCAGAAGTGCGATGCGCTCGTTGTCTGGTGAGTTTTCAAATCGTATCCATGTGTTACTCGATCGCTTAATTGAATTGCGAATGTATGTTGAGGCTTGTTTAGATTTTCCAGAGGAAGAAATTGATTTTATTAATCAGGGGAATGTTGAAGCTAAATTAAAAAACATTCTTGCAGAACTTCAAAAAATCTTTCAGCAGGCAAAACAAGGCAATTTATTGCGTGAGGGATTAACGGTTGTCTTAGTTGGGCAACCTAATGTAGGTAAATCAAGTTTGATAAATCAATTGGCTGGCGATGAAGTTGCAATTGTCACCCCGATTGCTGGAACAACTCGAGATACGGTTAAAAGCTTAATTCAGATCAACGGTATTCCCTTACATATTATTGATACTGCGGGCTTGCGTGAAACAGATGATGAGATCGAAAAATTCGGAATTGCCCGAACTTGGCGAGCCCTAGAAAGCGCGAATATCGCATTATTGTTGTTAGATGCAACTCATGGCATTACCGATGTTGAAAAATCGATTTTAGACCGCTTACCGTTAGATTTGCCCAAAATCTGGGTGCATAACAAAATTGACTTGAGTTCAGAAGCGCCTGGCCTCAAAGAAATCGATCACGAAATGCATGTGTTCATTTCTGCTAAAAAAGGCGATGGCGTTGATTTGCTAAAAGCACATTTATTAAAAATGGCTGGTTGGCAGACAACGAGTGAGGGAATTTTTATGGCGCGTACGCGTCATTTAGAATCTATCGCAAAAGTTGAGTCTTTTTTAAATGTTGGATTGCAGAGCATAGATCAGGCAGAATTAGTCGCTGAAAACTTACGTTCGGCGCAAACAGAGTTAAATTCAATTACTGGGGAGTTCACCCCGGATGATTTATTGGGTGAGATTTTTAGTAAGTTCTGTATCGGCAAATAGCCGCTTATCTACAAAACCATTTGTAGAGCCATTTAAATGGCAGTGTGAATATTGCGAAAATACGAATTGTTTCACGTGAAACAACTTTGTTATCTTTCGGTTTCACTGACTTTTCAACGTCGTATTTCATGCCAGTGAACATGGCAAGAATCAAATTTTCTTTGTGTAATATACTTTCCGTAATCACCCCAATCACGTGTCCGCAGACCAAAATCAACCATCCCCAAGCGCTATAAAAGTGCACATCATGAAGAACGTCAGAAAAGTCTAATAGCCATCCATCATTAAAAACTAAAAAACCACTAATGACAGTTGAAAGCCCAAGAACAAGCATGGCGTAAATAACCAAGGATCCTGCTGGATTGTGCCCTACGAAAGGTCTGGCGCGACCACGAACAGTGCGCCAAGTGTAGCGAAGCGCTGCTTCTGGGTCAGGTGGGAAACTTTGAAAGCGAGCGTATCCTGTTTTAAGGAAGCCCCAGATAATACGGCTAATAATGAGTGCGCCAGCGACATAGCCAGCTTTTGTATGGGTTACTCGATCCCATTCGGAGGCATGCGTTACGAAGGCAACCGTGAATGCCGCCACCAGTGACCAGTGGCAGATTCTAACGAACGGATCCCAAACGTAACGCACTTACTAATTACTTAACTGTAAGTAAGTAAGC
This sequence comes from Candidatus Methylopumilus sp., assembly GCA_024640945.1. Lineage (GTDB taxonomy): Bacteria > Pseudomonadota > Gammaproteobacteria > Burkholderiales > Methylophilaceae > Methylopumilus_A. Next base: position 8,113 of record JAHEEA010000010.1, on the reverse strand, counting down.
GATGAAGTTGCCTTTTTCTTGAGCAGTACAATCACGACCGATAATGTCGTTGCAATGCTTAGTGAAGTTCTTTTCAACTTTGTCGATAGAAGCGAAGCGTTTTTCGTTTGCAGCTGGTGCAAGTGGGCGAATAGGCTTGCCTGTTACTACGTGTTTACCTGTGTCAGCTGGGTTTGCTGTGTGGCATGAAGCACAAGCCACTGGCTTACCTTTAATCGTCAATTCGCGATTGAAGAATGCTTTGCCATCTTCACTTGAAAGGCCTGTTGATGCTGGAGCGATGTTTTTTGCAATCACTGCATATTTGTCAGCAAGTTTTTGTGCAGTTGTAACGTCTGCATTTGCGTTTAAAGCGCTTAAGCCAAGAAGCGCAACTAAGATTAGGCTAATTTTTTTCATTTTATATTCCCTTTTTTGGAGGTTGGTGGGGGTTCGTCTTTTAACTCCCAAGCTAATATTATGCCAGTTTTGTTAACAAATTATTTCTTATTCATAATATTTGTAATAAACCCATTGTTTCACGTGAAACAATGGGTTTAAGAATGACGTCAATGCTCGATTGAAGTAAGATACTCATCTTTCGATTTAAAGTTGTTTATACATGCAGTACACAGAAAAATTCGATGTAATTGTGATTGGTGGCGGCCATGCGGGAACTGAGGCTGCGCTTGCCTCTGCGCGCATGGGGCAGAAAACTTTGCTATTGACGCATAACATTGAAACCCTTGGTCAGATGTCTTGTAATCCTTCAATTGGCGGGATTGGTAAAGGCCATTTGGTTAAAGAGATTGATGCCTTGGGCGGTGCAATGGCCGCCGCGACTGATGAAGGCGGTATTCAATTTAGAATTTTAAATTCAAGCAAAGGGCCTGCGGTAAGGGCAACTAGAGCGCAGGCTGATCGTATTTTATATAAAGCGGCGATTCGTCATCGTTTGGAAAATCAACCGAACTTATGGCTATTTCAGCAGGCCGTTGATGACATTATTTTAGAGTGCGACAAGGTTGCTGGCGTTGTGACTAATATTGGCCTACGTTTTTCAGCAAAATCTGTTGTGCTTACTGCAGGGACGTTTTTGGGTGGGTTGGTGCATGTCGGCTTAAGCCATTATCAGGCTGGACGTGCAGGAGATCCTCCTGCCCTTTCTTTGGCTGCAAGGTTGAGAGAGATTGGTTTGCCTGCGGGAAGATTGAAAACTGGGACTCCGCCACGTATTGATGGCAGAACCATTGATTACTCAGTGATGCTAGAGCAGCCGGGAGATAATCCTGCGCCGGTATTTTCATTTTTAGGTAATGTTGCTCAGCACCCAAGACAAGTGCCTTGTTGGATTACCCATACCAATGAGCGGACGCATGACATTATTCGTAGCGGTTTAGATCGTTCACCGATGTACACAGGAGTGATTGAGGGTGTTGGTCCAAGATATTGCCCTTCGGTAGAAGATAAGATTCATCGTTTTGCGGATAAAGATTCCCATCAAATTTTCCTTGAGCCAGAAGGCTTGGAAACTAACGAGATTTATCCAAACGGCATTTCTACTAGTTTGCCGTTTGATATTCAGTATCAGTTGGTTCGTTCAATTCGCGGTTTAGAAAATGCACATATTTTAAGGCCTGGTTACGCGATTGAGTACGACTACTACGATCCTAGAGGCTTGAAAAGTTCTTTGGAAACTAAGGCGGTTCAGGGTCTTTTCTTCGCAGGTCAAATTAATGGCACGACAGGTTATGAAGAGGCTGGCGCGCAAGGTTTGTTGGCCGGCGCTAATGCAGGTCTCTATGCGCAAGGTAAAGAAAGTTGGTGTCCTAGCCGAGATCAGGCTTATCTCGGCGTTTTGGTGGATGATTTAATTACCCGTGGTGTTAGTGAGCCTTATCGTATGTTTACGAGTCGCGCTGAATATCGCTTATTGCTCCGTGAAGACAATGCGGATATGCGTTTAACAGAAGATGGCCGTCGCATTGGTTTGGTCGATGATGTGCGCTGGGAAGCTTTCTCTCGCAAACAGGAAGCGATTGCTAGAGAGCAAGAGCGCTTGAAAACAACTTGGGTAAGGCCGGCAAGTTTAAGTAAAGAAGATGCCATCAGAGTGTTGGGCAAACAAATTGAGCACGAATATTCTTTATTTGAGTTGTTGCGTCGCCCAGAAGTGAGCTATGAAGATTTATTAACGTTGCCAGTTGCCGATGGTTTGTTAAGTACGGATTTGGATGCGGATGTTAAGCAACAGTTAGAAATTGCTGCTAAATATCAAGGATATATCGATCGCCAGCAAGATGAGATTGCGCGCCAACAAGGTAATGAGAACACGCCTTTGCCTGATGATATGGATTATTCGGATGTGCATGGCTTGTCAATTGAAGTGCAGCAAAAGCTTGCACAACATAGACCGCAAACCATTGGCCAGGCGAGTCGCGTTTCAGGCGTAACGCCTGTGGCGGTTTCACTGTTATTGGTTTATTTGAAGCGAAAAAGTCGTAGCAAAAAGCTTGTTGGCGGCGGTGAAAAAGTCGCATGAGTTATGAAGATAAATTTAAGGCGGGCGTGCTCGCTGCTGGATTAAATCTGTCTGACGCTGTTCAGCAAAAGCTTTTAGATTATTTAGCTCTTATTCAGAAGTGGAATAAAGTGCATAACCTAACCGCGGTGCGAGATCCTGATGAGATGGTGACTTTGCATCTTCTTGATAGTTTGGCTGTACTACCTTTTATTCAGGCAAAAACATTATTGGATGTTGGGAGTGGTGCTGGTTTACCGGGCATCCCGTTGGCGATTTGTCTGCCTGAGTTAAAAGTAACGGTTATTGATTCCAGCCAGAAAAAGGCGAGCTTTATGCGACAGGCGAAGGCTGAGCTTGGGATTGATAATTTAGAAGTGTTATGTGGTCGCGTTGAAGAAGTCCGCCGCGATGAGAAATTCGATGTGGTGATTTCTCGCGCATTCTCTGATTTGTGTTTATTTGTGAATCTGACAAAGCATTTATGTAAGGCCACTGGTGCTTGGTTGGCAATGAAGGGTGTTTTTCCAGAAGCTGAATTGAACGAGCTGGCGGAAAATCTCCATTTGACGCCATCTAAGACTGAAGTGTTAAGGGTTCCGGGTTTGGATGCTCAGCGCCATTTAGTATTTTTACCGTATGAAAATTTTAAGATAAAAAGTGATTGAGCCATGCGCATTTTAGCCATAACTAATCAAAAAGGTGGGGTCGGTAAAACGACGACCTGTGTCAATCTTGCTGCAAGCCTGGCAACTTTTGGTAGCCGTGTTTTGTTGATTGATTTGGACCCTCAAGGCAACGCTACTACTGGAAGTGGTGTTGATAAGGCTTTCTTGAAGCAAACGATTTACCATGTGCTCATTGGCGAAAAAACCATGAAAGAGGTCATTCAAACGGCTGAAAAAGGTCGATTTGATATTGTTCCTGCCAATAGAAACTTGGCAGGCGCTGAGGTTGAGCTAGTGAATGAGATTGGTAGAGAAACTAGACTAAAGCTAGCGCTTACTTCCGTTCAAGACCAATACGATTATGTGCTTTTGGATTGTCCGCCAGCACTTAATTTAGTGACTGTAAATGCTTTAACAGCTGCGGATGCAGTCATGATTCCAATGCAATGTGAGTACTATGCGTTGGAAGGTTTGTCTGATTTGGTGAATACCATTAAAAAAGTGCGTACGCATTTAAACGGAGCCTTGGAAATTGAAGGTCTGTTAAGAACAATGTTTGATAATCGCAATATGTTGGCACAGCAAGTTTCAGCTCAGTTGGTGACTCATTTCGGCGATAAGGTATACAACACCGTTATTCCAAGAAATATCAGATTGGCTGAGGCCCCAAGTCATGGTTTGCCAGCATTGATTTATGACAAGGCGTCAAAAGGTGCACAGGCTTATTTAGAGCTTGCCAAAGAAATTATTGAGCGCAGTAAAAAAGTAGCGGCTTAACGCGTATATAGAATGAATGATTTAGGAATTTAGCATGGTAAAACTTAAAGGTTTGGGTCGCGGTCTTGATGCTTTGTTGGCGGGCGATGAGTCGTCTGCTAACAACACAAGCAGTTTAATGACGGTTGCTGTGACGCAGCTGCGCCCAGGTAAATATCAGCCAAGAACGCATATGGATCAGGCTTCTTTGGCGAGTCTGGCGGACTCGATTAAAGCGCAAGGCATTATGCAGCCGATTGTTGTGCGAGCGATTGCACAAGATCAATACGAGATTATTGCTGGTGAACGTCGTTGGAGAGCTTCACAGTTGGCGGGCTTGCTTGAAGTGCCTGTCATTGTTAAAGATATTCCTGACGAAGCTGCTTTGGCAATGGCGTTGATTGAAAACATTCAGCGTGAAAATCTCAATCCAATTGAAGAAGCTAATGGTATTAAACGTCTAATCGATGAGTTCGATATGACACATGAAGCTGCGGCTCAAGCGGTTGGCCGTTCAAGAAGTGCTGTCACTAATCTTTTGCGCTTACAAAATCTTCATGCAAATGTGCAGGAAATGTTGATGCAATCGCAATTAGACATGGGTCACGCCCGTGCCTTATTGTCGCTTGATGGCGCTAAGCAAATAATGGCTGCTGAGCAGATTGTGCAGAATAATTTGTCTGTCCGTGATGCTGAGCAATTGGTTAAAGGTTTGATAGCGACGAAATCCGCACCTTCGAAAGTCGTAGCAAAAGATAGAGACGTAGTGCGATTGCAGGAAGAATTGTCTCAGGCATTGGGCGCTGTGGTGATTATTGATGCCTCAAAAAATGGCGCCGGTACTTTAAAAATACGTTATTCCAACCTCGATCAGTTGGATGATGTTGTTGCAAAATTACGCTAAATCTAGACCGCATGGCTAGACTTAAACTTAATTAAACAATACAATCGCGGACTTCACGTTATAAAGCATAACGTTGTTTTGCCGAAAAGTTGTGGTAAATGGACAATATGAAAACCGCAGATATTTATAAGCAGATGGCCAAATGGCAATTGTTAGCGACATCTGTGGTTGCATTACTGGCATTTTTTTTGGCGGGAACGCATGCGGCAGTTTCAGCCTTGGCTGGCGGATTGTCAGCGGTAATCGGCGGCTTTTGTGGCGCTGTAATTGCTAAAACTGGTGATAAGAAACATGAGGCTGGTGCAATTTTAATTGCGATGCTTAAAGCCGAAGCTGTGAAAATCATTGTGATTGCATTGCTTTTGTTTTTAACATTCAAGCTTTATCAGCAATTAGTACCAATTGCTTTGATATTAGGATTAGCAGCATCAGCGATATTGTCAGGCGCGACATTTGTCGGTCTTGATAAAAAATAAATATTTAAAGATTTCAAGGGTTAGAGTTTATGGCGACAGAACACGCATTAACACCATCTGGTTATATTTCGCACCATCTATCTTTCAACACCCAAGCAATTGGCGAGGGAAGTTTCTGGACTATCCACGTAGATACTTTAGTGATGTCAGTATTGCTTGGTGTGATTGCAATGGGTTTGATCTGGTGGGTTGTTCGTGGTGCTACTGCTGGCGTGCCAACAAAGCGTCAAGCGTTCATTGAGTTGCTATTTGGCTTCGTTGATGACCAAGTTAAAAATATTTATCACGGTAACCGCCACTCATTTATTGCTCCAGCAGCGATGACAGTATTTGTTTGGGTCTTGTTAATGAATGCGATGGATTTCCTACCTATTGACGTTGTTGCTAAAGGTTTGGCTGCTGTCGGTATTGAAAAATGGCGGAGCGTTCCAACTTCTGATATCAATACAACATTTGCATTAGCGCTAACCGTATGGTTCCTAATGATCTTCTTTGCAATTAAAGCAAAAGGTCTAGGCGGTTGGATTCACGAATTATTCTGTTCACCATTTGGCACCAATCCATTGATCTGGCCAGCCAACTTCTTATTCAACTTAATCGAATATGTTTCTAAGCCACTTTCACATTCATTGCGATTGTTTGGCAACATGTATGCTGGCGAAGTGATTTTCTTGTTACTTGGTTTGTGGGCAGCCACAGGTGTAACAGGTACAATCGCAGGTGCAATCTTAGGTGCTGGTTGGTCAATCTTCCACATTCTAATCGTAGCGTTGCAAGCATTTATTTTCATGATGTTAACCGTTGTTTACTTAGCGATGGCGCATGAAAGTCATTAAGTTTTAGTAGTTTTGTTTTATTAGTTTGTAGTTCTGTAGTTTTGTTTTTAGTTAGTTTGTAAGATCCCTCAATTTGAAAGGAAAAGTAATGGAAGCTGTTCAATTTTTAGCAATGATTCAAGCATACACAGGCATTGGTATTGGCCTAATCATCGGTTTAGGTGCTGCTGGCGCTTGTATCGGTATCGGTATCATGTGTGCTAGCTTCTTAGAAGGCGCTGCACGTCAACCAGAAATGATCCCAGCATTGCAAGGTAAAGTATTCTTGCTATTGGGTTTGATCGATGCTTCATTCATTATCGGTGTTGGTCTTGCAATGATGTTTGCATTCGCTAACCCATTATTAAGCGTAGTTGCTCACTAAGCTCTTAAATTCACTTTATAGCTTATTAAAGCACAGGAGCAAAAATGGATATTGGATTCACACTAGTAGCACAAGCGATAGCATTCTTTGTGCTTATTGTGTTCACTATGAAATTTGTGTGGCCACCTCTGCTTAATGCAATTGAAACGCGTCAAAAAGAAATTGCTGATGGCTTGGCAGCTGGCGAAAAAGGCCGTGCTGAGCTTGAGCAATCTTCAAAACGCGCTGCAGAAGCGCTAGCTGAAGCCAAGCAAAAAGCATCAGAGATTTTGTCATTAGCTGAAAAGCGCGCGACACAAATCGTTGAAGATGCAAAAGGCACAGCTAAAGCTGAAGGCGATCGCATTATCACTGGTGCAAAAGCTGAAATCGAGCAAGAGATTAACCGCGCTAAAGAAGGTTTGCGTCAACAAGTGTCTACACTTGCTATCGCAGGCGCAGAAAAAATCTTGCGTAAAGAAATTGACGCTAAAGCGCACGCAGAGATCTTAACTGCTATCGCTCAAGAGCTTTAGGAGGCCTTGCTAAATCATGGCTGAAGCGATAACGATAGCAAGACCTTACGCCACGGCGGTATTCCGCTTGGCTAAGGATAACAAAGCGCTAGCTAAGTGGTCAGATGAATTGGCTTTAATCGCTGCGGTGTCAAATGACGCCCAGGTTAAGGCCTTGATTGATGATCCTAAACTACCTTCTAGCGAACTTTCACGCATTTTGTTGGCAATTTTTGACGGCAAATTAAGCGATGCAGCAGTGAACTTGGTGAAATTGCTTGTTGAGAATAATCGACTCGTGATTGTTGCTGACATTGTTGCTGCTTTTGAAGAGCTGAAAGCAGAAGACGAAGGTACTTTAGAGGCGGAATTGACAGCGGCTGCAAAACCGACTGACGCTCAAGTAAAAGAGCTTGTAAAGCAACTTGAAGCTAAGTTCGGTAAAAAAATTGAAGCTCAAGTGAAATTGGATCCTGAATTAATTGGTGGGATCAAAATTGTAGTTGGCGATACAGTGATCGATGCATCAGTACGCGGCCAATTACAGTCACTTGCATACACGCTTAAAGGTTAGAACACTTAAAAGGTTAGACCATCTAGGTCAGGAGACATAAAAATGCAGTTATCAACATCAGAAATCAGTGAACTGATTAAAAGCAGACTGGAGAATTTTTCCACGACTGCTGAAGCACGTACACAAGGTACTGTAGTTTCAGTTACGGACGGTATTGTTCGTATTCACGGCCTATCAAATGTAATGGCTGGTGAAATGATCGAGTTCCCAGGCAACACATTCGGTTTAGCGTTAAACCTTGAGCGTGACTCAGTTGGTGCCGTTGTTCTAGGTGATTACGAGCACATTACTGAAGGCGACATCTGTAAATGTACAGGTCGTATTTTGGAAGTGCCAGTTGGTCCAGAACTAATCGGTCGTGTCGTTGATGCGCTTGGTCGTCCAATCGACGGCAAAGGCCCAATCAATGCAAAAATGACAGACAAAATTGAAAAAGTTGCGCCAGGCGTTATTGCTCGTAAATCAGTTTCACAACCTGTGCAAACTGGTATTAAAGCGATTGACTCTATGGTTCCAGTTGGCCGTGGTCAACGTGAGTTGA
>JAHEEA010000003.1 GCA_024640945.1 Candidatus Methylopumilus sp. | reverse complement strand
CTGCTTATTTGGCAGAAAAAAATGCCGCATTATTAATTCAACAAAAAGAGTTAACGGTAGAGAAATTGGTACAAATATTTGTGCAATTGACGCGGGATAAATGCTTGAAGATGGCTAAGCAGGCGCGTTCGCTCGGCAAGCCAGAGGCGACAGCTAATGTTGCAAATGTTTGCATGGAGGTGGCGCTATGAAACATAAAGTAAAAAATATTCACTTTATTGGTATTGGCGGCTCAGGCATGAGTGGAATTGCTGAGGTTCTAGTGAATTTAGGCTTCAGTGTGTCTGGTTCAGATTTAGCGAAAAGCAATGTGACTGAGCGATTGCAAAATGCTGGTGCTAGGGTTTATCAAGGCCATCAAAAAGAGAACCTGAATGACGCTGATGTAGTGGTAGTTTCTAGTGCAGTTAATGAATCAAATCCAGAAGTGATGGAAGCGCGTGCTAGAAATATTCCAGTGGTACCACGTGCATTGATGCTGGCTGAATTGATGCGTTTTAGACAGGGAATTGCAGTCGCAGGAACGCATGGAAAAACGACGACCACTAGTTTGATTGCCAGCATTTTGGCAGAGGCGGGCATGGACCCAACTTATGTGATTGGAGGCAAATTAGAGTCGGCTAACGCCAACGCAAAATTAGGTACTGGTGAATATATCGTTGCTGAGGCAGATGAATCAGATGCTTCATTTTTACACTTAACCCCAGTGATGGCAGTCGTCACTAATATTGATGCTGATCACATGGACACTTATGAGCATAGCTTTGAAAAGCTTAAAAGTGCGTTTGTTGAATTTTTACAGCAACTCCCTTTTTGGGGCATGGCTGTTGTGTGTATTGATGATGCCAATATTCGTGAGATTCTTCCAAGAGTCACTAAGCCTGTGATGACTTATGGTTTGAGTAAAGAAGCGAGAGTGCGGGCAAAGAATGTTGTTGCTGACAATGGTCAAATGCATTTCACAGTCCAGCGTATTAATGGCGTGACAACAGAGTTCGACGTCACACTTAATTTGCCAGGTCAGCATTATGTGTTAAACGCGTTGGCGGCTATTGCAATCGCGAGTGAGCTCAATGTTCCAGATGCGGCAATTGCAAAGGCCCTTAAGGAATTTAAAGGTGTAGGCCGTCGTTTCGAACGCTATGGTGAAGTCGCTGCAAAAACAGGCGGGACTTTTACTTTAATTGATGATTACGGACATCACCCAGTTGAAATTCAGGCAGTGATTGCTGCTGCACGAGGAGCATTCCCTGGGCGTCGTTTGGTGTTGGCTTTCCAACCACATCGCTATACAAGAACGCGGGATTGTTTTGAAGATTTTGTCCGTGTACTTTCAAGCGCTGACGCTGTGTTACTTACTGAAGTGTATCCAGCTGGTGAGGCAGCCATTGTTGCTGCCGATGGACGTGCGCTCGTACGTGCTGTGCGTGTTGCAGGAAAAGTAGAGCCGCTATTTTTGGAAACAACAAATGAATTGCCGCAAGCGATTTTAAATACGGCAAAAAATGCTGATGTTGTGATTGTGATGGGTGCAGGTTCTATTGGCCAAGTGGCTTCTAAAACCAAGGAGTTGTCAGCTTGATAGCCCAAAGCAAATTACAGGGCACCTTGTTGTTGAATGAGTCATTAGCTCGTTACAACAGCTGGCGCGTTGGCGGTAAAGCCGATCGCGTTTACATCCCTGCTGGTTTGCAAGATTTGCAAGCTTTCTTGCAAGACTTAGATGGAAATGAACCAGTGAATTTTATTGGCTTGGGTTCGAATTTATTGGTGCGTGATGGTGGGGTGCGTGGCACGGTTATCGTGATGCACAACGCTCTAAACACATTAGAAATGCAAGGTGATTTGATTTATGCCGATGCTGGGGTAACTAGTGCAAAAGTTGCTAAATTTAGCGCTAAACAAAGCAAATGTGGTGCAGAGTTTTTGGCTGGTATTCCAGGTACGGTAGGTGGTGCTTTGGCTATGAATGCAGGCTGCCATGGCGGCGAAACTTGGGATGTTGTGAACAAAGTGTTGACGATTGATACGCACGGGAAATTACATGAGCGTAGTCGAGATGAATTTATAGCAACTTATCGTCATGTAGAAATGCCAGCAAAGAATGAATGGTTTATCGGTGCTTGGTTTGAGCTAGCTAGCGGTAGTGCGGTAGAGGCTGAATTAACGATTAAAAATTTATTGGCAAAACGTTTGGCAACGCAGCCACTTAATTTGCCGAATGCAGGCTCAACTTTTCGTAATCCAAAAGGTGATTATGCAGCACGTTTAATTGAAGCATGCGGATTAAAAGGACATCAAATCGGCGGTGCGCAAGTGTCAGAAAAGCATGCAAATTTTATTGTGACGTCACCAGGTGCAACAGCTGAGGATGTTGACCGAACCATTACCTTGATGCGTGACACGGTGAAAGAAAAATTTGGTATTGAATTACAGCAAGAAGTCAGAGTAATAGGCGAGAAATGAAGATGAATTTTGGCAAAGTAGCAGTGTTATTAGGTGGTAAATCAGGTGAGCGTGAGGTGTCGCTAAAAAGCGGTGCGGCTGTCTTGGCTGCGTTGCAAGGGCAAGGCATTGAAGCGGAAGCTTTTGATCCTGCGCAACGTCCTCTGCACGACTTGGAGCAATATGATGCGGCGTTTATCTCGTTGCATGGCCGCTTTGGTGAAGACGGCACGATGCAAGGTGCTTTGGAGTTATTTGGAATTCCTTATACAGGCTCTGGTGTGATGGCTTCTGCGATTGGCATGGATAAATGGCGGACTAAGTTGGTTTGGCGTGCTGCTGGTGTGACCACTCCAGCTTTTGAGGTGGTGGCTGGGAATACTGATTTTGCGGCAATTGAGAAAAAACTGGGTTTGCCTTTATTCGTGAAACCAGCCAATGAAGGCTCAAGTATTGGGATTAGCAAAGTTAAAAATGCGGGTGAACTTAAAGCCGCTTATGAGCTTGCTGCTAAATCTGATCCTTTAGTCATTGCGGAACAGTTTGTCGGTGGCGGTGAATATACCGTAGGTATCTTAGGTAATTGTGCATTACCTATCGTCCGTATTGTTCCTGCAAATGAGTTTTACGATTTTGAGGCTAAGTATCTACGCGATGATACACAGTACTTATGTCCATGCGGCTTGCCTGCGGAGCAAGAAGCCAAAATTCAGGCGGAAGCCGTGCAAGCATTTAAAGCAATTGGCGGTACAGGATGGGGACGTGTTGATTTTCTGATGGATGAAGATGGTAAGCATTACTTCTTGGAAGTGAATACTAGTCCAGGGATGACAGACCATAGTTTGGTACCAATGGCCGCTAAAGCTGCTGGAATTAGTTTTAGTGACTTAGTTAAAAAAATATTAAGTCTGGCGATTGAGAAGCATGTAGGAGAACAGGCGCGTGTGGAATAAACCACAGCTTCTTAATTGGGTTGCCAATTTATTGTTTGCAGTTGCCTTCGTGTTGTTTTTGTATGGCGTACTGTATGCAGTTGTGCATTTGCCGATTTTTCCTTTGCGCGAAGTTCGTGTTGAAGGCGAACTTAAGCATGTGACACGGGAGCAAGTGAAGTTAATTTCCAGCCGTTATTTGCAAGGTAATTTTTTTACAGTGGATTTAGAAAAGACACGTGATGCGTTTCAGAAATTACCCTGGGCGAGAAATGTAACCGTAAGAAGACGTTGGCCTAATGGTTTGGAAGTGGTGATTGAAGAGCATAAAGAGCTAGCAAGATGGGGCAATATCGCTTTAGTAAATACTTATGGCGAACTTTTTCATGCGGCATCAGATTCTGATTTGCCAGGTTTTCTAGGCCCTGGCGATGGTGTACATGAAATAGCAGAGCGCTATGCGGTTTTTAGTGATGTACTCGCGCCGATGAATTTGAAAGTCATTGAAATGACATTAACGCCAAGGCGTTCTTGGGAGTTGAAAACGGATAAGGGCTTAGTGATTGCACTTGGTCGAGAAGAAATGGATAGCCGATTAAAAAGGTTCGCTACTGTATATGCAAAAACCTTAGCGAGTGTGAATGGAAATTTGAAATACGTAGATTTACGTTATCCCAATGGCTTTGCAGTCTACCGAGCTGGTGGTTCGCCAACAGTCGCTAAGTCAGCAGTAACCAAAGAAGTGGCAGTTAAGGCGCCAGTTAAAGATAAGAAAAAAGAAGCAAAAAAATCAGCTGATGCTAAAAAAGTAAAAGCTAAAAAATAAATTTTTATTAGATAACAAATTTAACACTAAGAAGTTTTAAGAAAGAGCGGAGACATATATGAGCAGGGCTAAAGAAGATAAAAATCCCGTCATTATTGGATTGGATATTGGCACCTCAAAAGTGGTCGCAATTGTTGCGGAGCTAATGCCTGAAGGAACCTTAAATGTGGTTGGCTTAGGTCAGCATGTGTCACGCGGATTAAAAAAAGGTGTCGTGATTAATATTGATTCCACCGTTAATGCAATTCAGCGCGCGATTGAAGAAGCTGAATTAATGGCGGATTGCAAAATAAGAGATGTTTTTACTGGCATCGCTGGTAGCCATGTGCAAAGTATCAATGCGCGAGGCATGGTGAAGATTAAAGACGCTGAAGTGAGTCAAGCCGATGTGGCACGTGTGATTGAAACAGCACAAGCAATTGCACTGCCTTCGGATCAGCAGATTCTGCATATTCTGACTCAAGAATACATTATCGATGGTCAAGAGGATGTGCGTGAACCATTGGGTATGAGCGGTATGAAATTAGAAGTGAAAGTTCATATTGTTACTGGTGCAGTTGCAGCAGCGCAAAACATTGTTAAGAGTATTAAACGTTGTGGGTTGGAAGTTTCTGATTTGATTTTACAGCCACTTGCATCTAGTGAAGCAGTATTGACTGAAGATGAAAAAGAATTAGGTGTTTGTTTGGTTGATATTGGTGGCGGCACGACAGATATCGCAGTATTTAAACAAGGTGCGATTCGACATACTGCAGTCATCCCAATCGCGGGTGATCAAATCACTAATGATGTTGCTGTGGCATTAAGAACACCGACTCAATCAGCAGAAGATATCAAGATTAAACATGGTTGTGCTTTACGTCAGTTGGCGGATCCTCGTGAAGTGGTTGAGGTGCAAGGTACGGATGGGCGTGAGTCGCGTCAGTTATCAGTGCAAACCTTAGCCGAAGTTATTGAGCCTCGAGTGGTTGAGTTGTATGACTTCGTGTTGGCTGAACTACGTCGCAGTGGTTTAGAGGAAATGATTGCTTCAGGCATTGTTATTACAGGCGGGTCAGCAATGATGAAAGGCATGGTTGAATTAGGTGAAGAGATCTTCCATATGCCTGTTCGACTCGGTTTGCCAAGATATGTTGGCGGTTTGTCTGAAGTCGTTAGCAATCCACGTTATGCAACCGGTGTAGGTTTATTGTTAATTGGTAAACGACAAGTTGAGCAACATTATCACAGCAATTTAGATGGTAATTCTTTCGCAAGAATTTTGGAGCGAATGAAGAGTTGGTTCCAAGGTAATTTTTAGTAGTAGCAGTAAGTAGTTGAAATAGGCAGAAGTAGTTTTTTGATAGGCAGTTTACAAGGAGGCAATATGTTTGAAATTATGGATAGAGATTCCCAAGAAGCGGTGATTAAGGTCATTGGCGTGGGTGGTTGTGGCGGCAATGCAGTTGAACACATGATAGAAAAAAATGTGGGAGGCGTTGAGTTCATTTGCGCTAATACTGATATGCAAGCGCTTAAGAAAAGCCAAGCAAAAACCACACTTCAAATTGGTATGGATATTACGAAGGGATTGGGCGCAGGTGCAAAACCTGAAATTGGTCGTGAAGCTGCTTTAGAAGATCGTGATCGCATTGCTGAAGTGATTGACGGTGCTGATATGTTATTTATCACTGCAGGCATGGGTGGTGGTACAGGAACAGGTGCAGCACCTATCGTTGCCGAAGTCGCTAAGGAAATGGGTATTCTAACTGTCGCTGTTGTGACTAAACCATTTGCCTTCGAAGGCAAACGTAGCAAAGTAGCTACAGACGGTTTAGAAGAACTTTCTAAACATGTGGACTCTCTAATTATTATTCCTAATGACAAATTGATGGAAGTTTTAGGTGATGACGTGACATTTATTGATGCTTTTAAAGCAGCGAATGATGTACTTCATAATGCAGTTTCAGGCATCGCTGAAATCATTAATTGCCCTGGCATGGTGAACGTTGACTTTGCTGACGTGCGTACTGTGATGTCTGAAATGGGTATGGCAATGATGGGTTCTGCTATTGCAACTGGTCCAGATCGTGCTGTATTGGCTGCTGAACAAGCGGTTGCTAGTCCATTGCTTGAGAATGTGAACTTGGCAAATGCACGTGGTGTGTTAGTGAATATTACGGCTAGTCATTCTTTCAAAATGAAAGAATATAACGACGTCATGAATACAATCCGTTCATTTACTGCTGAAGATGCAACAGTGATTGTTGGTAATGTATTTGATGAAACTATGGGTGACGCATTGCGTGTAACAATGGTTGCTACAGGATTGAATGGTATCAGCAGTGTTCAAAAGAAACCAACCTTAGTAGTGAATGCGCCGGTAATTCTTAACGGTACTACTAACCAACCTGTGTATATGGGTCAAGAAATTGGTTACGCTGAAGATGAAGAGCCAGCAGTATTTAGCCCAAATGGTCGCCGTGCACAGGTTGATGCGATGAAAAAAGATGGAATTGAAGAGTACGATATTCCTGCTTTTCTTCGCAAGCAAGCTGACTAAGTAGTTGTGTATGAAGCGCTAGTATTAGCAGTAGGTGCGGCACTTATGCTATCCTTTAAGGATAAATACGGTGTAAATATTGAGTAAAGCGTTTGATATAAAACGCTTGTGAGTATGATTTTTTTAGGAAAACTTTTAGCTGGATGATGCTGAAACAACGTACGCTTAAAAAAGCCATCAGTGCCACTGGTGTTGGCTTGCATTCGGGTGAAAAGGTCACGATGACCTTGAGTCCTGCTATGCCTGACACCGGTATTGTTTTTCGTCGATCCGATCTGCCCGGCTCTGCGGAAATCAAAGTGCAGCCTCAATATGTATGTGATACTCGTATGTGTTCAGCCTTGGAACATGAAGGGGTTCGCATCGCCACCGTTGAGCATTTAATGTCAGCGCTTGCTGGGCTTGGTATAGATAATATTTATGTGGATTTAACGGCTGCTGAAGTTCCTATTATGGATGGGAGTTCAGGGCCGTTTGTCTTTCTGCTGCAGCAAGCAGGAATTGTTGAGCAAGCCGCAGCGAAAAAATTCATTCGCATCAAAAAAACAGTCGAAGTTCATGACGGCGATAAATGGGTTCGCTTCGATCCTTACTTTGGCTTTAAAATCGATTTCACTATTGATTTTGCTCATCCGGTTTTTGAGCATACAGGTAAAAATGTCAAAATAGATTTCGCTGATAATTCATATATTAAAGATGTTAGTCGTGCTCGTACCTTCGGTTTTATGCACGAAGTGGAAGCGCTTCGCTCTATGGGGTTGGCGCGTGGCGGTAGTCTAGATAATGCGATTGTTTTAGATGAATACCGAATTCTAAATAGTGATGGTTTACGCTACGAAGATGAGTTTGTTAAGCATAAAACCTTAGATGCTATAGGCGACTTATATGTTTTAGGCCATCCTTTATTGTGCGCTTTTACAGCTTATAAATCAGGTCATGCGCTCAATAATCAACTACTTCGTAATTTATTAGATGATGTTGATGCTTGGGAATACGCAACCTTTGATCGTGCCGAGGAAGCGCCTAATGGATTCCAAACTTTGCTCGATTCAAGTCCTTCTTTACAGTATGTGTAATTTCATTGTTTTATGATTGTTCTCCGTCTACTTTTTGCTTTTATTCTTATTACGATACTTGTTTGCTTAGGCGTATATTTATTAAGTCAAGATAAGCGCTATCTGCGCTTCGCATGGCAAGTGAGTAAGTTTTTATTTGTATTGTTAGTACTTGTTGCACTTATATATTCGATTAGTAGAATTATTCTTTTTTAGCAGGCACGTAATAGTGACGTGCTTAATCTTACAGCGGTCATCAGCCACTACGCTTTTTGAAAGCAGGACTTGATGCGTTTCCTCATTTTATTGATTCAATTATTTTTTATCAGTGTCGCTTTTGCTACAGAGCAAAGTGCCGATAAGGTTTTCTTAAAAGCTCAGCAATCCTATCAGGCTAGAGATTTAATTGGCCTGGAACAATCATCAAAAATATTGCATTCGCAGAACTATGTATTGCTTCCATATGTTGATTATTGGGTAATGTTGTTGAAGCTAAGTAACGCAGATAAAACTCAAATCCAAAACTACCTTGCTGAATACAATGACACCTCTTTTTCGGAACGAATAAGAGCAGAATGGTTAAAGACTCTCGCTAAACGCCAAGACTGGACAACATTCTTTGAAGAGTTGCCTCAATATAAACGTGAAGATATCGCAATTGCTTGTTATTCCCTAGAAGGTAGAGCTAAAAAAGGTGATGTAATTGCGCTTACTGAAGGTAAAGTCTATTGGATGGTGACGACTGATCAGCCACTCAATTGTGAGGGGCTGTTTGATCTCATGCAAAAATCGAATGTGCTCACAGAAAACGACATTTGGATGCGCTTCAGATTGGCGTTGCAAGAAGGTCAGTTGCCCTTGGCTAAGTCATTATTGCAGCGATTGAATCTTTCTGCTTCTGTTAAATCTTTAGATACTGCTTTCCAAAATCCACAGCAATTTCTTGATGCTAAAAATCCAATTTCACTACACACGCGATCGGGCCGTGAACTTCATCTATATGCTTTAGATCGTCTTATGCGTATACAGATTGATTCAGCAAAGCAGCGCTGGGAAAAATTAGCGAGTCAGTTTTCAGAAGAAGAGTCTGCGCAGATGTGGAAGCGTTTTGCAATTTATGCTGCGCGACATCATGATAGTAATGCACTTGGCATGTATGCACGAGTGAAGACTCAATATATGGATAAAGAGGCTTTTGCTTGGAAAGTTAGGGTCGCTTTGTGGGGTAAAGATTGGAGTTTGGTAAAAAATACGATTGCTGATATGTCGATTGAACAGCAAGAAGAGCCTGTTTGGAGATATTGGAAAGCACGTGCATATAAAGCGCAGAATGATATTCCAAAGGCCAATCAGTTGTTACTTGCTTTGACACACGAACGCAATTATTACGGTTTGCTTGCGGAAGATGAGTTGGGTGATATGTTAACGGCCACGCCAATTAATTATGTGCCAACTGAGGTCGAAGTACAGCAAATTCAAAATCAGCCAGCAATGCAACGTGTACTAGAGTTGCAGCGAATTGGTCTGAAGTGGGAGTCACGAGCCGAATGGTCTTGGGCGACTCGCGATTACGATGACAAACAGTTATTGGCTGCTGCTGAGTTGGCGGTTCGACAGGGCTGGTATGATGTAGCTATTAACACGGCGGAGAGGACTAAATCCGTACATAATTATACTCTGCGTTTCCCTACGCCTTATCGAGAAACAGTGACGAATTTTTCAAAAGACTATGGCGTGGATGAGGCTTGGGTTTATGGTCTAACACGACAAGAAAGTCGTTTTAATCCAAGTGCAAAATCAGGTGTAGGCGCTGCCGGTGTTATGCAAGTAATGCCTGAAACCGCGGCTTGGATTGCCAAGCGTATGAATTTAGGCGGTTATCGACAAGATAAGATTCATCAGTTGGATACCAATGTTCAATTGGGGACTTATTATTTGAGGTACACATTAGATATGATGAATGGGCAAACACCCCTCGCGACGGCCGCCTACAACGCCGGCCCTGGACGCGTTAAAAATTGGATGTCGGATCAGCCGATTGAAGGTGCGATTTATATTGAAAATATTCCGATTCTAGAAACACGTGCTTATGTACAAAAAGTGATGGCTAATACATACTTTTATGCCTATCGTTTAGGTACTAAAACACAAAGCTTAAAACAGCGATTGGGTGTTATTACTAAGACTAATTCCGCAATCGCGGCAGAATAAAAGCATTTTGGATTTAATAAGGTTAAAGCATGAAGCAAATATGTTTGTTGGGTGGTACAGGGTTCGTTGGTAGCGCTTTAGCGCAACAACTTAGTGTTGCTGGATATTCAGTAAAGCTGCTTACCCGAAGGCGTGAGGGGAGTAAGCACCTTATCTTGTTGCCTAATGTCACAGTGGTTGAATGTGATGTAATGAATGATGCTGCCCTAAGTGTGGCTCTAAAAGGTTGTGATGTAGTCATCAATCTAATTGGTATTTTGCATTCCACTAAAAAAATGAGTTTTGAAAAAATGCATGCGGAATTGCCAAAACGTGTAACAAAGATTTGCTTGAAATTGGGTATGGGGCGCTTCATTCATATGAGTGCTTTAAGAGCTGATTTGAAAGCACCAAGTCACTATTTGCGATCAAAAGCTGAAGGTGAGAACTACGTGCTCTCACAAAGTAAGAAGTTACATGTTACAGTTTTCAAGCCTTCGATTATTTTTGGTCGTGGCGATGGTTTTATTAATTTGTTTGCGCATTTAATTAAGCTTCTACCGGTCATTTTACTTGCGAAACCCAAAGCTAAATTTCAGCCTATTTTTGTTGAAGATGTTGCGGCTGCTTTCGTTGCTTGTATAGAGAATTCTCAGACCTATGGTAAGTCTTATGACCTAGGTGGGCCTAAAGTTTATACTTTGGCCGAAATTATTAAATTTGTGTCAACGACACTCAATAAAAAACGCATAGTGATTGGTTTAAATAATCTTTTTTCTTATATGCAGGCTTTTGCCATGGAATTGCTGCCGATTAAATTGATGACACGGGACAATGTTCGATCTATGGAAGTTGATAGCACTTGTGAGCACCCTTTCCCTGATTATTTAAATTTTACGCCGGTAGCGATGGAGTCCATTGTTCCCGAATATTTGTTAAATGAAAACCCACGCAATGCATACAACCATTATCGTTCTTACGCAGGTAGATAATTAATGCAAGTGTATTGTGTTGGCGGAGCGGTTCGAGATGAATTACTTGGATTAGGTGTCCAGGATAGAGACTTTGTTGTGGTTGGAAGCACGCCAACAGAAATGGAATCGGCAGGTTATAAGCCTGTAGGTAAAGACTTTCCAGTTTTTTTACATCCTAATACGCGTGATGAATATGCGCTCGCCAGAACTGAGCGTAAAACTGCTAAAGGATATAAGGGCTTCCAAGTACATGCTGATCCGGACGTTACTTTAGAGCAAGATCTTGCTCGCCGTGACTTAACGATTAATGCGATTGCTAAAGATGAGTCTGGCCATCTAATCGACCCTTATTCAGGGATTCAAGATTTAAAAGATAAGGTGTTGAGGCATGTGAGCCCAGCATTTTCTGAAGACCCAGTTCGTATATTAAGAGCTGCTCGCTTTGCTGCAAGATTCATTGATTTTGATGTTGCGCCAGCCACCATGAATCTGATGCGTGAAATGGTAGAAAAAGGTGAAGTGGATGCTTTGGTGCCTGAACGAGTTTGGCAGGAAATATCTAAGGGCTTAATGGAAGAAAAGCCAAGTCGTATGTTTGAAGTTTTAAGAGCCTGTGGAGCGCTTAAAAAACTCTTGCCTGAGTTAGATGCACTTTGGGGTGTGCCGCAACCAGCAAATCATCATCCTGAAATTGATACTGGGGTACATGTCATGATGGTGATCGATTATGCCGCATCTAAGCAATATCAATTACCAGTTCGCTTCGCAGCTTTGATGCATGATTTAGGTAAGGGTACGACACCTAAAGATCTATTGCCTCGTCATATAGATCATGAGCAGCGTAGTGTTGATTTATTGCAAGTGCTTTGTAAGCGTTTACGTGTGCCTAACGATTGCAAAGAACTTGCGCATATCGTTGCTAAATTCCATGGCAAAGTTCATCAAGTGGAGAAAATGTGTCCGGAGACCTTGCTTAAGTTTTTAGTTGAGACCGATGCAATTCGCCAGCCTGAAAGATTTGGTGACTTCTTACTCGCTTGTGAATGTGATATTCGGGGCAGAACAGGTTATGAAACCCAAGTATTTGAAAAAGCAGACTTGCTCTTGAGTTTATTGAAAGCTGCTTCTGAAGTTGATGCAGGCGCCGTTGCAAAACTGCAAGATACGCCAGATAAGATTAAACAGGCAGTGTATGAAGCAAGACTCAATGCCCTAGAGCAGGCATTGAATTCTTAATTATTCCTCCGCGCCATTCAAGCAAGTGAGTTGTTCTTGAACATATTCCATAGGCAAGCGTTTAAATCCACTCTTAGCAAATTGATGCCATCTGCCAATCACAAAACACAACATTAAATTAGCTTGAGACTCGGCGTCTACTTTACGTCCAGTTTGTGCTTCAGAGATACGTAATGATTGTTTTAGCGTTGATTCAACCCGATCAAATAATTGATTGATACGCAGTTGTAAGCGATCATCTTCGTTCACCAAAGCATCACCGATGAGTACGCGTGTCATGCCTGGATTTTTTTCTGCGAACAATAGCATGACAGTAATGATCCGACGGACTTGGCTAATGCCATTTGTTTCTTCCGCCCCAATTTTATTAATTAATCCAAATAAGCTTTGTTCGATAAATTCGATTAAGCCTTCGAACATTTGCGCTTTACTTGCAAAATGCCTGTAAAGCGCTGCTTCACTCACGTCTAATTTTGCTGCAAGTGACGCTGTAGTGATTTTTTCACGCGTTGGCTTTTCTAGCATATTGGCTAGTGTCTCTAGAATCTGTTGTTTACGTTCACCAGGTTTTGATGCCATCTTTAATCTCCATTAGTCGCGGTAGAGTTGAAGTTTATTTGTTGCTGTTATTATATTCTAGAATGAGTAAGTGCTAACACGTTATTGATACGTAAATCGACAAAACTTGGTTTTTGTAATGATTTTGAAATCCACACAGTTTTCATCCCCATGCGTTTAGCGGTCATTAGCGCTGGTAAGTTATCTTCCATCATGACGCAGTCACTCGCTTTAGCTTTAATCACATGAAGCAGTTGTCGAAATCCACGTACCGAAGGTTTGGGATGAAAGTTTGTGGACTCCACACTAAAAACCACAGTAAATAAATCAGCGATTCCTAATACATTTAATACTCGAATTGCATAATTCATTGGCGCATTAGTGAAGATCACTTTACGACCTTTTAAACGATTAATGCAATGCCGTAATTTTTTGGTTTCCGACACCATGTTTTCCAAATCAATGTTGTCATGTGTTTCGCATAAGAAATGATAAGGGTCTACCCCATGATGTCTCATGAGGCCCTTTAGGGTTGCCCCGTAGATGCGCCAGTAATGTTGGCGCAATTTAAAGGCATGGTGTTCATCAATATTTAAAGTGTCCATGATGTATTGCGTCATGGCTTTATTCATCACAGGAAAGATATGTGATGAAGCATCGTGTAGGGTGTCGTCTAGGTCAAACACCCAAACACGTTGGCTATTTTGCATTATTTAGCTTTGATTAGCGTGCCTACGCCGTCGTCTGTGAGAACTTCAAGTAGCAACGCATGCTCAACACGACCGTCAATAATATGTACAGCTTTTACGCCGCTACGTGCAGCATCTAGCGCTGAGCTAATTTTAGGTAGCATGCCACCTGAAAGCGTACCATCTTCAACTAAATCGTCGATTTGTTTTGGTGTTAGTCCAGTAAGTAAGGCGCCATTTTTATCTAATACGCCTGGCGTATTAGTGAGCAAGATTAATTTCTCCGCACCTAAAATTTCTGCCAACTTGCCAGCGACAACATCGGCGTTGATATTGTAAGTCTCGCCATCTGGACCAACGCCAATCGGTGCAATCACAGGAATGAAATCGCCGCTATCAAGGAAATTGATAATGCTTGGATCGATTTTAGTGATATCACCTACTTGGCCGATATCAATCGTTTCATCTGGATTTTCTTTGCTTTGCATGCGAAGTTTTTCAGCATGAATGAAATTTCCATCTTGGCCTGTGAGCCCAACTGCTCTGCCGCCTTTTTGGTTGATAAGATTAACAATCTCTTTATTTACTTGGCCACCCAGTACCATCTCTACAATATCCATGGTTTCTTCATCTGTGACGCGCATGCCTTGAATGAAGACACCTTTTTTGCCGAGCTTATCTAGCATTTCATTGATTTGCGGGCCGCCGCCATGCACAACAACAGGGTTCATCCCGACCAGTTTTAGTAAAACAACATCGCTCGCAAAAGATTCCTTTAATTGCGGATCGGTCATTGCATTGCCGCCGTATTTAATTACGATGGTTTTATCGAAGAAGCGTTTAATGTAAGGAAGAGCCTCAGCGAGCGTTTGCGCTTTTTGAGTGGCGGTCGTGTTGTTCATTTCCCAATGCCTTTATGATTAACTTTTTTGATATTTTACATTGAAATATCATTAAAACTTACAGTGTCTTAACGAACACCTTAGAACGTCTCTGTAGGTTGTAGATTTTTTGTTTTTCTTCAGGCAAGTCCTCAACACTTTTTTCTTTAAATCCACGCTCTAAAAACCAATGTTCAGTTCTTGTGGTTAAACAAAATAATGTTGTAATTCTTTGCTCTCGTGCCTGATCTTCGCAGTAGTGGAAGAGCCTGTCACCACGACCACCACCACGGTAGGCCGGATGAATGGCAAGGCAAGCAAATTCTGCCATTTTTTCACTTATGAAAGGATATAAAGCAGCGCAACCTATGACGCGGCCATCGTGTTCCATAATATAAAATTGGTCGATTTCCATTTCCAAGCGTTCACGACCGCGTCTGACTAGAACACCTTCATTTTCTAATGGTTCAATTAGTTGTAATAGTGCACCTACATCGCTAATTTCTGCCTGTCGCATGGATTCTAAAGGCATTTCTGTGACCATGGTGCCTATGCCATCATGTGTGAATAGCTCTTGAAGAATTGCGCCGTCAGTATGACGACAAATTAAATGCGTTCTTGCTACCCCGTGCTCACAAGCTTTAATTGCGGCGGGTAAGAAGTAAGCTTCATCTTCTGTAATGTTGCTGTTGCCTTGATGATTATTTTTGACGTGTTTGAGTAAGTTTTCTGCTTTTTGTGCAGTCATTTCACGTAATAGTTCACCACGTGCGTTATGGACACCAGACGCATCCATTAAGAAAATAAGTTTGTCTGCATCTAAAGCAATCGCGGTGCTCACGGCGACATCTTCTAAAGATAAATTGAACGCTTCACCAGTTGGTGAGTAACCTAGTGGTGATAGCAATACCATCTCGCCATCATCTAAACGTTTCTGAATGCCGACAGCATCTACTTTTCTAACTTCACCAGTGTGTTGTAGGTCTACACCATTTCTAACGCCAAGTGGCTTTGCTGTCACGAAGTTACCACTTGCAACTCGAATATCTGAGCCGGCCATTGGTGAGTTAATCAGTCCCATTGAAAGTAAAGCTTCAATTTCTACCCGAATGGCACCGTTCGCTTCTTTTACTGCTTCCATCGCCACATCGTCGGTAACGCGAAGACCGTCGGCCATTTTTGTCTCAATCTTGGATTTTCTTAGGCGTGATTCAATTTGTGGCCGTGATCCATGAACTAAAACCAATCTAACTTCTAGACTAGCAAGTAAGTTCAAGTCGTGAGATAGCGCTACAAACTGCCCATCATCGACAACTTCGCCGCCAAAGGCGATAACAAAAGTGCGGCCACCAAAGGCGTGAATGTATGGGGCGACTGAGCGAAACCAGCTGACAAATTCTTGAGGCTTACTTAAGTTTTGAATGTTCTGTATTGCAGACTTGGTTAAATTTGCGTAATTCGCAATATTTTCAGTGCCGTTAAGTATTTTGGATTGATCGCTTTGTTCATAAAGAAACGCCGGGGTGCAATTAAGCGCTTTGCACAGCTTCAATAGCATTTGTTCACTAAGGCCTTGCGCGCCCCTTTCGATGCGAGAGAGATTTCCTGCATCCGTGCCAATTTGATTGGCAAGAGATTGAAGAGTGTGTTTAAAAAGCTTTCTTTGTTGCCTGATGGCTTGACCTAGTGACATAGCGCCTCATTATTATTTTGCGTTTTATGCATTATTTTAATATAAAAATGCGTTTAATGCAAAATTAAAAGTATTTAAATTGCGTTATTCGCAAAAGTCGCCCCAAAGTGTCTGCATGGCGGCGATTGCTGCAAGCGGGGCGGTTTCGGTTCTTAGTATGCGTTTCCCAAGTCGAACAGCTGTAAATCCTTGTTGGGTGCTTAGCTTTATTTCATCATTTGTAAGACCGCCCTCTGCGCCAACAAGTAAATGAATGTCAGTTTTTGGTTGCGGTAGATCTTTGAGGGAACACGCCGCGTTTGGTGCTAAGGTAATCATTAGGTCTGTTGGCTTAATTGAGGCCAGCCATTGTGGTAGGGATAAAGGTGCTTTTACAATTGGAACGGTTGCGCGACCACATTGTTCGCATGCCGATATCACTACATTTTGCCAATGCGTAATTCGTTTTTCAGCGCGCTCACCAGATAATTTAACAACACTACGTTGACTCGCGATTGGTTGAATGGACGTTACTCCCATTTCGACTGCTTTTTGAATGGTAAAGTCCATGCGATCGCCGCTTGATATGGCTTGTGCTAGATGTATGGAGATGGGGGCTTCGTTATTGACGCGAGTTTGCTCACTTATTTTTGCGATGACCTCATTTTTTTTAACCATCGTGAGTTGGGCTGGATAATCATTCCCATCTCCATTGAAGAGAACCACATCATCGCCTACGTTAAGACGTAGGGCTCTTGTCGCATGGGTCGCCGCACTTTCAGACAATTTAATTTCACTGCCGATTGACAGTGAATTAGAAATTGCTGGATCACAGTAAAAACGTGGTGTAGACATTCAATTTAAGCCAAAATGATGGAATCGGTCGATGTATTTTAAAGGAAGGAATGAAAAAAATGGCAAGTTTGAATCCGCCAGTCTGTGATTTCGGATGGCAGGCGCCTCATTTTAAATTGCCTGGGGTTGGTGGGCGTGATTGGACGCTTGATGATGTTAAGGGCGAACATGGCTTATTGGTAATGTTTATTTGCAATCATTGCCCTTATGTTCAATCAATTCGTCAGCGCTTGGTTGAAGATATCGCTGTTTTAAAGACTTTGGGAGTCAATGCGATCGCAATTTCTTCAAATGACGTTATTAGCTATCCGCAGGACTCATTTGAGCAGATGAAGCAAATTGCGGAAACGTTTAATTTTGATTTTCCTTATGTTTATGATGAGTCTCAATCTGTTGCAAAAGCTTATGGCGCTGTGTGTACGCCAGACTTTTTTGGATTTAATGCCAGGCTTGAGCTTCAGTACCGAGGGCGTTTTGATGATCAAGGTCGTGATTTAACGCCTAAGCCAAACGCTACAAAAGATTTATTGGAAGCGATGACAATAGTTGCAAAAACAGGACATGGTCCAAGTCAGCAAATTTCCAGTATTGGTTGTTCAATTAAGTGGAAAGATTAGTGCTTTTGATCTGCTCGGGCTAAATATCTGTAAATCGTAACCATTTCGGGTCTGATGGTATTGCTCAAAATGCCCATTTAAGCAATAATTCAGCATTAAGCTCCCGTAAAATTAATAATTAAATATTTCGCTGTATGGAAAGCCTTGCAGCCTTGATATTCATGCGTTTGGGAGTATCCAAAGAATTTCTAGTGCCATGCTTATGCGTTGAATCTATCTAGATCCAATAAACAAGCTGGCGCTTTTTACGTTTATAGATTTGATGATAGGGAGAAAGAAATGGCAACTCGTAAAGATTTAGCAAACGCTATCCGTGCTTTGTCTATGGATGCGGTGCAGAAAGCTAACTCTGGCCACCCAGGCGCACCTATGGGCATGGCTGAAATCGCTGAAGTACTATGGAACCATAATTTGCGTCATAACCCAACAAATCCAAATTGGGCTGATCGCGATCGTTTCGTATTGTCTAATGGCCATGGCTCGATGTTGATTTATTCATTGTTGCATCTAACTGGCTACGATTTGCCTATGGATGAAATTAAGACGTTCCGTCAATTGCATTCTAAATGTGCTGGTCACCCAGAATATAGCTACGCACCAGGTATCGAAACAACAACTGGTCCATTAGGTCAAGGTATCACTAACGCAGTTGGTTTCGCGATGGCTGAAAAATTGATGGCTAATCAATTCAACAAGCCAGGTCACGACATCGTTGATCACTATACATACTGCTTCTTAGGTGACGGCTGTATGATGGAAGGTGTATCACATGAAGCTTGTGCTTTGGCTGGTACATGGGGTCTAGGTAAATTGGTTGCATTCTGGGATGACAACGGCATCTCTATCGATGGTCACATCGAAGGTTGGTATACGGATGACACAGCTAAACGCTTTGAATCTTATGGCTGGCATGTTCAATCAGTAGACGGTCACGACTCTGATGCAATTAATGCAGCAATTCAAAAAGCTAAAGCAGTGACAGATAAACCATCATTAATTTGCTGTAAAACAGTCATTGGTATGGGTTCACCAAATAAATCTGGTAGCCATGATTGCCACGGTTCTGCACTAGGTGAAGAAGAAGTTGCAGCGACACGTGCAAACATTGGTTGGAATTACCCTCCATTTGAAATCCCTGCAGACGTTTATGCTGGTTGGGATCAAAAAGCTAAAGGCGCTAAATTAGAAGCTGACTGGAATGCTAAGTTTGATGCTTATGCAAAAGCTTTCCCAGCTGAAGCTGCTGAATTTAAACGTCGTATGGCAGGTGATTTACCAGCTAACTGGAAACAAGCTGCTGATGCATTGATTGCATCAACAAACGAAAAAGCAGAAACTATTGCAACGCGTAAAGCTTCACAAAATGTTATCGCTGCTCTAGCACCAACATTGCCTGAGTTCTTGGGCGGTTCAGCTGACTTGACTGGCTCTAACTTAACATCATGCGGTAGCTTCACACACGTTGATGGTAAAAAACCAGGTAACTACATCTCTTACGGTGTCCGTGAGTTTGGTATGTTCGCAATCATGAACGGTATGGCATTGCACGGTGGCTTCTTACCATTCGGCGGCACATTTCACATGTTCTCAGACTACGCTAAGAGCGCATTACGTATGGCTGCATTGATGAAGCAACGTACTGTTGCAGTATTGACGCATGACTCTATCGGTCAAGGTGAAGATGGTCCAACTCACCAACCAGTAGAAAATACATCTGGCCTACGTTACATTCCTAATATGGATGTATGGCGTCCAGCTGACTCAACAGAAACTGCTGTGGCTTGGGTTGCTGCTGCTGAACGTCATAATGGTCCATCAAGCTTGGTATTAAGCCGTCAAAACGTGCCGGGTATCAAGCATGACACAGCGCACTTCGACCTTATCCGTAAGGGTGGTTATGTGTTCTCTGATGCTGCTGGTAAAGCTGACGTAATTATTATTGCTAACGGTTCTGAACTTGATTTAGCAATTAAGGCTGCTACTGAATTGAATGCTGCTGGTACGAAAGTGCGCGTAGTTTCAATGCCATCAACAAACGTATTTGACCGTCAAGACAAATCATATCGTGACAGTGTTTTAACTCCAGGTGTTAAACGCGTGGCTGTTGAAGCTGCTCACCCAGACTTCTGGCGCAAATATGTTGGTTTAGAAGGTGCTGTTGTTGGTATCGACACATTCGGTGAATCTGCACCTGGTGGCGTATTGATGAAGCACTTCGGTTTCACTGTGGAAAACGTAGTGAAAACTGTTAAGTCAGTACTGTAATTATTGAAGTAGGTTAGACCAAGGGAGCCAGTATTTTTCGGCTCCCTTTTTGTTTGCTAATTTAAGGTATCAATCATGACAATTAAAGTGGGTATTAACGGATTTGGTCGTATTGGCCGCATGGTATTGCGGGCTGCAGTTCAAGATTTTAAAGATATCGAAGTGGTTGGTATTAATGATTTGCTTGAGCCGGAGTATTTGGCTTATATGCTGAAGTACGATTCAGTACATGGCCGATTTGATGGTGAAGTGTCTGTTAGCGGCAATGATCTGATTGTAAATGGTAAGAAGATTCGGTTAACTGCAGAAAAAGATCCTGCGGCACTTAAGTGGAATGAAGTAGGTGCAGACATCGTAATTGAATGTACGGGTTTGTTTTTAACAGAAGAAACATGTCAAAAGCATATCGCGGCAGGGGCTAAAAAAGTTGTGCAGTCAGCACCTTCAAAAGATGAAACGCCAATGTTTGTTTATGGGGTTAACCACGAGACTTATAAGGGTGAAGCAATCGTTTCAGCAGCGTCTTGTACTACAAATGCTTTAGCACCTGTAGCAAAAGTGCTTAATGATAGCTTTGGTATTAAGCGTGGTTTGATGACAACAGTACATGCAGCCACAGCGACGCAAAAAACAGTAGATGGTCCATCAAATAAGGATTGGCGTGGTGGGCGTGGTATTTTAGAAAATATTATTCCATCATCAACAGGGGCTGCTAAAGCGGTGGGTAAGGTTATTCCTACTCTTAATAAGAAATTAACAGGCATGGCATTCCGCGTACCAACTTCTGATGTGTCAGTGGTTGATTTAACTTGTGAGCTTAATAAAGAAGCAAGTTACGAGCAAATTGTAGCTGCCATGAAAGCCGCATCTGAGAATGGTCCATTAAAAGGCGTACTGGGTTTCACTAATGAGAAGGTGGTTTCAACAGATTTTCGTGGTGAAACTTGTCCATCAGTATTTGATGCCGAGGCTGGTATTGCCCTTGATCCTACATTTGTAAAAGTCGTGGCTTGGTATGACAATGAATATGGTTATACCTGCAATTTAATGCGTCTTGTACGTCACGTTGCTTAAGGAGAAATCATGTCGGTAATTAAAATGACGGATCTTGATTTGGCTGGCAAGCGAGTATTGATACGCTCAGATTTAAATGTGCCAGTTAAAGACGGTAAGGTGACCTCTGATGCTCGTATTACGGCATCAATGGCAACGATTGAGTTTGCACTAAAAGCTGGTGCAAAGGTAATGGTTACATCTCATCTTGGTCGTCCTGAAGAGGGTGTTTATTCAGAAGAGAACTCACTTAAGCCTGTTGCCGATATTATTTCATCTAAGCTCGGAAAACCAGTTCGCTTAATTAAAGATTGGGTAGCTGGTGGTTTTGATGTGGCAAATGGCGAATTAGTCTTATTAGAAAACTGTCGTTTTAATTCTGGTGAGAAAAAGAATCTGGATGCTACTGCGCAGAGTTATGCAAGCCTCTGTGATGTATTTGTGATGGACGCTTTTGGTACAGCACATCGTGCAGAAGCATCTACACATGGCGTTGCAAAATTCGCACCTATGGCTGCAGCCGGTATTTTGTTGGTTCAAGAGCTTGAGGCGTTAACGAAAGCTTTGTTAAGTCCAGCGCGTCCGATGGTGGCAATTGTTGGGGGCTCTAAAGTATCAACAAAGTTAACAGTGCTAGAAAGTCTATCTGATAAAGTTGATCAGTTAGTGGTCGGTGGAGGAATCGCTAACACTTTCTTAAAAGCAACAGGCTTGGAAATTGGACATTCATTATGTGAGGATGATTTGTTGCCAACGGCGCGTGCTTTAATGGAAAAAATGTCAGCGCGTGGTGCAGCAGTTCCGATTGCGGTTGATCTGGTAACTGGCAAACATTTTGATGCTAATGAGCCAGCGGTGATTAAAAGCGCAGATGCGATTGAAATGGATGACATGATTTTTGATATTGGACCGGAATCTGCTAAAGAGTTGGCAAATATCATCATGAATGCGGGTACGGTTGTTTGGAATGGACCAGTTGGCGTGTTTGAGTTTGATCAATTTGGTGAGGGCACTAAAGCCATTGCAATGGCGATTGCCAAGACCAAAGCCTTTACTTTAGCTGGTGGTGGCGACACAATTGCTGCGATTCAGAAATATGATATTTATGATCAAGTTTCATATATTTCTACTGCGGGTGGTGCCTTTTTGGAATTCTTGGAAGGTAAGAAGTTGCCAGCCGTTGAAATTCTAGAGCAGCGTTCTATTGCTTAATTGTATTTAATAAAAAAGGGCTCATCTGAGCCCTTTTTTATGGGTGGCTTAAATCCAGCCGGGTTTTTAGGGCGATGCTTAGTTAATGTATAATTGCGAGGCAATACAGGTCATTTCCGCTAAATTTTATTTGGGATATTGAATTGTCAAACACACTGACTCAATCAAGCATTAAAAGCTTGCCGCTTCTTCATCAAGGTAAAGTTCGTGATATCTACGATATTGATGCAAATACAATGTTATTGATTGCCACGGATAGACTTTCTGCATTTGATGTTATTTTGCCAACGCCCATTCAAGATAAGGGTGCGATTTTGACCGAGATTGCTAATTTTTGGTTTAAAAAACTTGGTCATGTCGTACCTAACCACTTAACAGGGATAGATCCAAAATCGGTGGTTTCGGATCCTGCAGAAAAAGTACAATTAGGTAAGCGTGCTTTAGTGGTCAAGAAATTAAAACCATTGCCTATTGAAGCAATTGTTAGAGGTTATTTGGTGGGTAGTGGTTGGAAAGAATATAAAGTAAGTGGTACGGTTTGTGGCATAGCTTTGCCTACTGGTTTACAAGAAGCATCAAAGTTACCTGAGCCAATTTTCACCCCATCGAGCAAAGCAGATGTAGGTGATCATGATGAAAATATTAGTTTGGAAAAGTGCGCGCAACTGTTAGGTAGAGACTTGGCAGCTAAAGTCGCAGAAGTGAGTTTGCGCCTGTATAAAGAAGCTGCTGAGTACGCACTTACTCGCGGAATTATTATTGCGGATACTAAGTTCGAGTTTGGTTTGGACGCTGCGGGTGAGCTGTATCTTATTGATGAGGTTTTAACGCCAGATTCATCACGTTTTTGGCCAGCCGATCAATATGTTGTTGGGAAGAACCCACCAAGTTTCGATAAGCAATTTGTTCGGGATTGGCTGGAGGCTTCGGGTTGGGATAAGTCGCCACCAGCACCTGAGTTGCCTCAGGATGTTGCGATTAAAACGGGCGAGAAGTACCGTGAGGCTTATACAAAATTAACTGGTTTAGATTTAGTGGTTTAATTAATTATTAAAACGATTGAAGGGGAAAGTAATGTCTTTGAGTAATGTGCCAGCAGGTAAAGATGTACCTAATGATTTTAATGTCATCATTGAAATTCCAATGCGTGGAGAGCCAATTAAATTTGAGGTTGATAAAGAGTCAGGCGCAATTTTCGTGGATCGCTTCATGGGCACATCAATGCATTACCCATGTAATTACGGATATATTCCACAGACATTATCAGAAGATGGTGACCCAACAGATGTATTGGTAATTACACCAATCCCATTGCAGCCTGGTGTGGTAATTCGATGCCGTGCAATTGGCGTTTTGATGATGGAGGATGAGTCAGGCATGGATGCCAAAGTATTGGCAGTACCTGTAGATAAAATTTGTCCACAGTATAAAAACATTCAAAGTTTTGAAGACATTCCTGAGTTCCAATTAGCACCAATTGCACACTTCTTTGAGCATTACAAAGATTTGGAAAAGGGTAAGTGGGTTAAAGTTGGTCAATGGCAGGGTATTGATGCAGCAAAAGCTGAGATTGTAGCTAGCGTTGCTCGTACTAAGTAACTAGCGATCGCTTATTAAAAGGCCATTTCATTGCGAAATGGCCTTTATTTTTTGGCGCGTTGTGCAAGTCTTTCTAAAACATCACCCAAGGCACTTCCTTGAAGTTTTTGAGCAAGAGAATGAATGTTCTCAGCTGCCTCCGAACTTAAATTGCGCAAAGGTTTGTCGGCTTTAGGTGTGTGAGATTGCACTTGGACACTAACCCTTATAGAGCTGATAGCCACACCTTCTTTTTGTAATTTTGTAAGTAAGCTAGGCAATAATAATTTTATTTTTGCTGCTACGGCACCATTGAGGGCATAAATAGTCAGGCGTTTATGTTCAATCGCACCTGCTTGAGTTTGGTTTTTTAAGGCTGCGGGGACGATTTCTTGCCATAGCTTCTGAACGGCTGTTAATTCAGAAACTTGCTGGCTTAGTGCTTTTAATTCGGTATTGCCTTTAAAAATGGCGTTAATTAATTGCAAGTCCATTCCTTAAGTTATATTTTGTTTAATTATATAGGCTATAGGTAGAAAATAGGATGCATTCAATAGCTCTGCTGTTTGAGCTCATGGTTATGGTAAAATTGTGGCAATTATTAATTAGTGGTTTAGTTTTTAGATATTATTTTTTAAGTTAATTTTTAGAGGTTTCCGTTAATCGGAAAGTTGGTGTTACTTCATGGTATCCAAGCTGTTTAGAAAAATATTCGGTAGTCGTAATGACAGGCTGATTAAGCAATACGCCCAGCAAGTTGTGAAAATCAATGCGCTTGAGCCATCTGTTCAAGCTTTAACTGATGAGCAATTAAAAGCTAAGACCGATGAATTTAAGCGTCGTTACCAAGCTGGGGAAGCGCTAGAAGATTTGTTGCCAGAAGCTTTTGCAGTCGTGCGTGAAGGCAGTTGCCGTGTCTTACAAATGCGTCATTTCGACGTGCAATTGATTGGCGGCATGGTGCTTAATGCAGGCAAAATTGCTGAGATGCGGACTGGAGAAGGTAAAACTTTGGTTGCAACACTGCCAGCGTATTTGAATGCGTTAACTGGCAATGGCGTTCATGTTGTGACAGTGAACGATTATTTAGCTAAGCGAGATGCGGAATGGATGTCTCGTTTATATAACTTTTTAGGTTTAACTGTAGGCATCAATCTTTCTCAAATGCCTCACGATGAGAAGCAAAAAGCTTATGCCGCTGACATTACTTACGGTACCAACAATGAATTTGGTTTCGATTATTTGCGCGACAATATGGTTTATACCGCTGAAGAGCGTGTTCAACGTGCACTAAGCTACGCTTTAATTGATGAGGTTGACTCCATCCTGATTGATGAAGCGCGTACACCTTTGATTATTTCAGGTCAGGCTGACGACAGTATTGATTTGTATACTCAAATGAATGGTATTGCTGCTCAATTGATTCGCCAAACTGAAGAAGAAGGTGAAGGTGATTACTGGGTTGATGAAAAGACACAGCAAGTCATTATGTCTGAGCAAGGTCATGAGCATGCTGAGGAGTTGCTTGAGAAATCAGGTTTGTTAGCTCAAGGCGTGAGTTTATATGATGCGGCTAGCATTAGCCTTGTTCACCACTTGTATGCAACCTTGCGTGCGCAATCTTTATTCCACAAGGATCAACATTATGTAGTGCGTGATGGTGATATTGTGATTGTCGATGAGTTTACAGGTCGTATGATGAGCGGTCGTCGCTGGTCAGATGGCTTGCATCAGGCAGTTGAAGCCAAAGAAGGCGTTGCGATTCAAAAAGAAAACCAAACGCTTGCTGCGATTACCTTCCAAAATTATTTCCGTATGTACGGAAAACTTTCAGGTATGACAGGGACTGCAGACACTGAGGCTTACGAGTTTAATCAGATTTATGGTTTGGAAACAGTTGTTGTTCCTCCACACCGTCATATGCAACGTATAGACCAAATGGATAAGGTTTATCGTACAGCCAAAGAAAAATATAACGCGGTCATTGATGATATTAAAGAGTGCCAAGGACGCGGTCAGCCTGTGCTTGTTGGTACAACTTCTATTGAAAATTCTGAATTAATCGCAGAGTTACTCACTAAAGCAAAGTTGCCTCATCAAGTATTGAACGCAAAGCAGCACGAACGTGAAGCACAAATTATTGTTCAAGCTGGTCGTCCTGGCGTCATTACAATCGCAACTAATATGGCTGGTCGTGGTACTGATATCGTACTAGGGGGTAATCCTGAACCTGAGATCGCTTTAGTGCATGCGGACGAAAAATTAAGCGAAGCCCAGAAAGAAGCCAAAATTTCGGCAATTAAAGCGGAGTGGCAACAACGTCATGATGCGGTATTGGAAGCCGGTGGTTTACATATTATTGGAACTGAGCGCCATGAATCACGTCGTGTAGACAATCAATTGCGCGGTCGTTCTGGCCGTCAGGGTGATAAAGGTTCTAGTCGTTTTTACTTGTCACTTGAAGATCAGTTATTACGCATTTTCGCATCAGATCGTGTTTCAGCCATTATGGAACGTTTAAAAATGCCTGAAGGTGAGGCGATTGAACATCCATGGGTGACCCGTGCAATTGAAAATGCTCAACGCAAAGTGGAAGGTCGTAACTTCGATATTCGTAAGCAATTACTTGAGTACGACGATGTTGCTAATGATCAGCGTAAAGTGATTTATGAGCAACGTAATGAGCTGTTAGAAGCGACCGATGTTGGTGAAACAATTGCCGCAATGCGTCGTGATGTGATTGATGACACGATCGCAACATTTATTCCACCTGGAAGTGTAGAAGAGCAGTGGGAAGTTGCTTCTCTTGAGAAGGCTTTGCAAGGCGAAATAAATTTACATCTACCTTTGCAAAAAATGCTTGAAGAAAATCCAGACTTGCATGAAGAAAGTCTAAGTGATCGTATTCACGCTGCGGCTAACGAAGCTTATTTAGCTAAAGAGCAATTGGCAACAGCTGATGTCATGCGTCAGTTCGAGCGTGCAGTCATGTTGCAAAGTCTAGATAATCATTGGCGTGAGCATTTGGCGGCCTTAGATCATTTGCGCCAAGGAATTCATTTGCGTTCTTATGCACAAAAAAATCCTAAGCAAGAGTACAAGCGTGAAGCGTTTGAATTGTTTGCTGGTTTGTTAGATACGATTAAGCGTGAAGTAACGCAAGTAACTATGCAAATTCAAGTCAAGAATGAGGCTGATGTTGAGGCGGTTGAAAAACCAACGGAGCTTGAAAACGTTAAGTATCAGCATACTGATTACGATGAAGCTTTAGCAAATCAAGATCAAGACGTTGCGCCTTTTGAGCGTGAGGGTGTGAAAGTTGGTCGCAATGATCCATGCCCATGTGGATCTGGACAAAAATACAAGCAATGCCACGGTAAACTTTCTTAAGAGGTTTGATATGTCAGAAACAAGTATTGAAAATATTTCTTCACCTTGTATTGGGGTTTGTACAATCAGCGACACGTCTGGCTTATGTCAAGGTTGTTACCGCACGATTGATGAAATCCGAGAGTGGTGGAATATGAGCGATGCGGAGCGAGATCAAGTTTCCTCTGCTTTAGATCAACGTATGGCTGATCACACTCAGTTCTAGTAGAAGCGGCAGAATATGCCGCTTTTTTTTGCCTCAATATTCCTTCTCGTCTTATACAAGTCAGCGCTATCAGTTAAAATTAAACTATTGATATAACCCCCTGAGAAATTCTTATGCCAGTTAATCTTTCTGCCCCGCAAGCGCATACTTTATTGCCTGTTAAAGGAGTTGAATTAGGTTTTGCAGAAGCCAATATTCGTAAGCCAAATCGTAAAGATGTGTTGGTGATTAAGTTGAGTGAAGGAACTCGGGTCGCTGGTGTTTTTACCAAAAACCAATTTTGTGCAGCCCCTGTAACTTTATGTAAAAAGCATTTGGCAGCAGGCGCTGAAATCCGTGCTTTAGTTGTTAACACAGGTAATGCAAACGCTGGTACAGGTGAGCAGGGGATGCTTGATGCTGAAAAGACATGCCAAGCTTTAGCTCAGTTGTTGAGTCAAGGTGTTGAGGTCAAAGCTAATCAAATTTTGCCGTTTTCAACAGGTGTGATTTTGGAGCCTTTGCCAGTTGATCGTGTTGTTGCTGGTTTACCTGATTGCCTTAGCAATCTTAAATCCGATAATTGGTTGAACGCCGCCGAAGCGATTATGACCACTGATATTGTATCCAAAGGATATTCTAAGCAGATTGTCATAGATGGTAAAACGGTCACAATCACTGGCATTTCTAAAGGCTCAGGGATGATTCATCCTAACATGGCAACCATGTTGGGTTATGTCGCCACAGATGCAGCAATTAGCCAAGCTGCACTTGAAAAGTTGATTGATTATGCGGTTAATCGCTCCTTCAATTGCATTACCGTTGATGGTGATACTTCAACTAATGACTCTTTAATTCTCATGGCAACAGGGCAGTCTGGTATTTCTGAGATTCAGGCTGATACAGCAGCATATGAGAGTTTGCGCGATGCGATGACAGAAGTTGCAACGCTATTGGCTCAAGCGATTGTTCGTGATGGCGAAGGCGCAACTAAATTTATGACGATTAAAGTTGAGGCCGGTCGTGATGTTGAAGAATGCCGTCAAGTGGCCTATGCCATTGCACATTCCCCACTAATTAAAACAGCGTTTTTTGCATCAGATCCTAATTTAGGGCGAATTCTTGCAGCGATTGGGTATGCAGGGCTGGATCGATTGGATGTAAACAATATGCAGTTGTATTTGGGCGATGTTTTAGTAGCTGAGCATGGTGGTCGCGCGCAGGCTTATGAAGAAGCCCAGGGTGCTGCTGTGATGGCTGAGCCTGAGATTTTGGTGCGTGTCGTTTTAAATCGTGGCCTGGCTAATGCTATGGTTTGGACGTGTGACTTTTCTTATGATTATGTCAAAATTAATGCGGATTATCGTTCTTAGTCATGGCTGATTTTGAATCGCTCATTCAAAAAGCAGAGTCGCTGATTGCAAGACTGGAGGCGGTTCTTCCCCCCGTAGCCACCGACATTGACTGGAATGCTTTAGCTTGGCGCTGGCAAGTTAAACAAGGCCGTGGTTATTTGAGAGCGGTCGACCATCCCCATCACATCGTATT
The DNA here is from genome assembly GCA_024640945.1 of Candidatus Methylopumilus sp. GTDB lineage: Bacteria > Pseudomonadota > Gammaproteobacteria > Burkholderiales > Methylophilaceae > Methylopumilus_A. The sequence continues at coordinate 41,738 of JAHEEA010000003.1, read as the reverse complement.
GGATGTGATTTGTAATGTTGATGAACAAAAAAGCGAAATTGTTCGCAATACAGCACAGTTTGTAAATGGCTTCCCAGCGAATAATGTTTTGCTGACCGGTGCTCGTGGCACAGGAAAATCAACTTTAGTGAAAGCGCTATTGAGCGAGTTTTCAAAAGATGGTTTACGTTTGGTTGAAGTCGAAAAAGAAGACTTGGTCGACTTGCCGGAAATTGTTGAAATACTGAGAAATCGACCTGAATGCTTTATTGTATTCTGCGATGACTTGTCTTTTGAGGCTACTGAACCTGGATATAAGTCACTTAAAGTGGTGCTTGATGGTTCAATTTCATCGACCTCAGATAATGTCGTGGTTTATGCAACTTCTAATCGACGTCATTTAATGCCTGAATTTATGGCTGAAAATTTGCAAACTCAATATGTTGGTGAGGAAATTCGTCCAGGAGATACTACGGAAGAGAAAGTTTCGTTGTCTGAGCGATTTGGACTTTGGCTTTCTTTTTATGCATTTGATCAAGACGAATATTTGAAAGTGGCACAATATTGGCTGATGCATTTTGGAATTTCTGAGATGACTGCGGAGATTAAGCAGGCTGCATTACTATTCTCACTTACTCGAGGTGCTAGAAGTGGTCGTGTCGCTTATCAGTTTGCACGTGACTATGTTGGCCGTTCTGCTTTAAAAGACGCTTCAAAATAATGCCAAAAGTCGTGAATGTTGCTGCAGCAGTATTGCTCAGAGAAGATGGCATGGTTTTGTTAGCAAGTCGCCCAGAAGGCAAAGGTTGGGCAGGCTGGTGGGAGTTTCCAGGGGGCAAAATTGAAGATGGTGAAACTTCCTTTCAAGCATTGGTGCGTGAAATAGATGAGGAGCTAGGTGTTCAAGTTTTAGAAGCTTATCCTTGGCTTACGCGTACATTTGATTACCCAGAAAAAACAGTCAAACTACATTTTTTTATTGTAAGGCGATGGCAAGGTAGTCCTGAAGGTAAAGAAGGACAGGTCCTGAGTTGGCAGAATCCACATGCGGTGACGGTTTCACCAACCTTACCTGCAAATACTCCTATTTTAGATGCGCTTAAATTGCCTGATGTTTACGCGATTACTAATCAACATGAATTAGGTGAGGAAGTGTTTTTTGCGAGATTGCATGAGCGACTTAAGGCTGGTTTGCGTCTCATTCAGATCAGGGAGAAGGATCTGAATGAAGTTGAATTGGCTGGTTTCACGCAACGCGTTCTTGCATTAACGGTTCCTTATCAAGCCAAAGTTCTGGTGAATGCCCCATTGGATCAAGTTCAGTCTATGGGCGTTGATGGAATTCATTTATCGAGTGATAGATTGATGGCTTTAGATCAAAAACCGCCTAATCTTCTGGTTAGTGCGTCTTGCCATCAAGTGTCTGAATTGAGACATGCGGCAAAACTGGGTTTAGATTTTGTTGTGCTTTCACCAGTCTTGCCAACTAAAAGTCATCCGCAAGACTCAGCGATGGGTTGGGAAGCTTTTAGTACATTGATCGAGGATTACCCTTTGCCAGTTTATGCGCTGGGCGGTATGAAGCCTTCCCATTTAAATCAAGCCTGGCGTGCAGGGGCTCATGGTGTTGCAATGCTTAGAGAAATTTGGAATTAATGAATGAGTCGTTATTACAAAATCATTTCGGTTGTGTGTATTTTTACGCTAGCTAGTATTGTTATATGGGTTAAGCGAACTGAATCTGTGGCGCAAAAGTTGGTTTGTACCGATATTGTGAGTGGATGTGGTAATGACTTATTTAAGCTAAAGTTTCTTAACTCACCACAGGTAATGAAACCGATTAGATTGCAGTTGGAAACAGTAAATGCCAGGCAAGTCTATGTTAGTTTTGCAATGGAAAGAATGGAAATGGGGCTTAATCGTTATCATTTGCTTAAGCAAGCTGATTCAGATTTGTGGTTTGCTGAAGTAACTTTGCCCGTATGTGTGCAAGGTCGAAGTGATTGGGTGGTAGAGCTTGAAATAAAAACCCAACTAGAAACGATGCGTTACCAAATTCCGTTTAAAGTTGACGCTAAGAATTAAGGAGCTTCAGCTTTAATTGCGCTAGTGACAGAGATTGTTTTTTCTTGTCCAGCTTTGTTTCTGAAGTGCAATGTGAAATGCGCCTCATTACCTGCGTTTAGAGGTTTCTTTAAATCAAAAAGCATTAGATGAAATCCACCAGGGCTGAGTTCGGTGGGTTTGCCTGCTATCAAATCAAGCGTATCAAGCATACGCATTTTCATCACACCGTTTTCCATGCTCATGCTGTGTATTTCGATTACATCTGCAACATCGCTATCAATCGCAATTAAGTTAGTATCTTCGTTGCTTACAATCGTCATATAAGCTGCGCTTACATCCTGCCCATCATTGCTTGCTCGAACCCATTGATTTTTGATTTCGATAGAATCTTGCTTGCTACAAGCCGAGATTAGGATGGATGCTATGAACATAGCGCTTAGTAAAGGCAAACCAATTTTCTTAAGTAGGGACGTCGTTTTCATTCTTAGCTTAATGATTAAACTCTTCGTTTTCTAAATCTTCAGGCGTGATCGGGGTTGGAATGCGATAACCTTCATTGGCCCAAGCGCCCAAGTCAATTAGTTTGCAACGCTCTGAACAAAACGGTCTGTATTTGTTGTCAGGGCTAAATTCGGATTCACCGCCGCATTGCGGGCAGGTGACAATACGCTTTTTGGGGCTCGATGACTGCATGATGCTTATAAGTTGCCGAGAGTTAAATTAAATGGAACATCAATTTCTGAGGGTTGCGGTTTCTTTGATTGGCTCATTGAAATAAATCTAATGTTGATCGCATATTTATTTGCACTTATTTCAGGGTAGCAAGTGAGAGTATCATCCACTTGTATGCTGAGCATTTGTGCTGTTTTAGCACCACCCAGCATTTGCTGATAAGCGCCTCTATTGGCAGTGATCTGAGTTTTTTTACCGCTACCTCGAATAATGTTAAGAATGATTTTTAAAGCATCGTATATAGGAATAATATTCGCCATCCAAGCTTTAAGGTCGTGTTGGCGTTGTTCTGCTGATTGTTCTAGCCAGTAATGATACGAAGGTAAATCAAATTCACATAAGCCACCGGGAATTACTGCGCGTTGCTTAATGGTCATTAGCCATTCGTTTTCACGTAATCGTTGGCCCGGTTTGTTGGGAGCATTTTTAAGTTCGGTGCTGACCGCATTGATATTGTCTAGAATCGGCTCCAAGACTGATAAATCAATGTTTGGATTGTCTGATAGGTGGGTGAGGATTGCCTTCTGGCGATCTAGCTCTTGTACTAGGTCTGACTTAAGGTCTGAACGGTCAATTAAATCAAGAATTTGAAAGAAAGAAATGATGGCATTGTGGTGATTAGCTGCCTGTTTCGATTCAATATTCAACAGAACTTTAGAAAATAGATCCTCTAGGCGCAGAAGCGTCCGAATGCGTTCGTTAAAGGGAAACTCGTAAGTTGGCACCGTCTTATTTCTTTAAGTCTTTTTTCATTAAACCTTATGATTGAAATGGATTATGAGGTCGATTGGGTAACAGCGCAAGTATTTCTATATTTATCATTCAGTTGGATTACTTTTTCTTTAAGATCATCCAGCGACCCATTGTTAGGAATAATATCGTCAGCAAGTTGATTGCGAGTTTCTCTAGGAATTTGTGCTGCAATGATTTTCTCAATTTGAGATTTACTTGAACCATCTCTTTTACTTGCGCGATCAATTTGAGTAGCACTATCACAATCAATCACTAGCGAATGATTAATCAATTTTTGATAACGAGTGCTTTCAAATAGCAAAGGAACTACTAAGATCTGATAGGGAATGGCTTTATTTCTGTTGAGTTCTATCATCGCCTCTTCATAAATGGCCGGATGCATAATAGCCTCTAGTGCATATCGTGCCTCAGTGTTGTTAAATACGATTTCTCTTAAACGCTCCCGATTTAAACTGCCATCTTTATTCAAAACGATGGTGCCGAATTGATTTGCAATTGCTTGTAATGTACTTTGACCTTTGGCTGTGAGTTGGTGACTAATTACATCTACGTCGACGATGGGAACGCCAAGCTCAGAAAATAAGCGTGATACTTCACTTTTTCCGCTACCTATTCCTCCAGTTAAGCCAATAACAAGCAATCTTGGTTATCCTAATCTTGCTAATTCGATCAATATGCTAATGTTGACTTGGATTGCGTGAGTAATCGCAGAGCTTATTTTGAACATAATCTTATTTCTATTGATTCATGATGTTAAGTTTTAGCATATTCTCACTGAAAGAAGGGGTGAGCAAGAAGATAAAAATGTTGCTCTATTGAAATGTAAAAAGTAGTCACCAATATATAATAAGAATAAATCGTTTTGAAAGGTCTCACATATGAGCGCAGAAGCTTCAATTGAGTCTAGCTTGTTAGAAGATGAGCAGCTGAATGCTTGGTCTAAGCCTATTGTGTGCCGTGTTGAAGTAGATCTGAATGGCTGGCTGGCTCAGCTTACAGGTCATGATGACTGGGAGCTTCTCGATGAAGAGGAGAATGAGCACTACCTCACTTACGCAATGCGTTTAGGTCGTAAGCAAGCAGAAGTGACGCTTTATCACAGTGGCTACGCGGTGGTTGATGTGGATGGTCAGGCACTATTTGATGGTACGCTCACCAATGGTAAGAACGATTGGGCGCAGCTTAGTTACTTTAACGCTGAAGACGGCGAACCAATTACATTCAATTAAAAAGTACGGCTTACCGAAAACTCTGCAAGTTGAATAAGTGCTTGGAGTTGAGGAGTGGAAGGTAAGTGTTGAATCGCCTTACATGCTAGTTCGGCCTCTTGTTTGGCAATATTTCTAACGTAGTCTAAAGCCCCGGTTTGTTCCACAGCTTGTATGATGGCTGAGAAATCTTCTAGGCCACCTTGTTCAATAGCATTCCGAATTAATTGGCTTTGCTTTGCATCGCCATGACGCATTGCGTACAGTAAAGGTAGTGTTGGTTTACCTTCTGCAATGTCATCACCCAGGCTTTTTCCAATATCTTCGCTATTACCACTCAAGTCCAACACATCGTCGATGAGTTGAAATGCCGTGCCTAAGCGCATGCCGTATTCTGCCATTGCGTTTTCATCCTCGGTAGAGGCTTGGCAAATAACGGCGCCTAAACGCGTAGCAGCTTCAAATAATTTAGCCGTTTTGTAGTGAATAACACGGAGATAGTCATCATCACTAATATCCGCGTCATTAATGTTGAGGAGCTGCAGGACTTCGCCCTCGGCGATAATGTTGGTGGCTTCTGCCAAAATATCCATGACACGCATATTCTGAACACCGACCATCATTTGAAAGGCCCGTGAATATACGAAATCTCCTACGAGGACGCTGGCAGCATTGCCAAATAATGTATTCGCAGTTGCGCGACCTCGACGTAATGCGGACTCATCTACGACGTCGTCATGTAGTAAAGTGGCGGTGTGGATGAACTCAACGACAGCTGCTAATTTGTGATGGCGCGTTTCGATTTTCCCAAATACGCCGGCAGACAGTAAAACAAGAGCTGGTCGTAAGCGCTTGCCCCCACTGTTGATAATGTAGTCTGCGACTTGGTTGATGAGTACAACCTCTGAGTGCAATGATTTTCGAATAACCGCGTCAACAGCGCGCATGTCTTCAGTAATGCTAGATTGTATAAGTGCTAATGACACGGAAATAGACCAGATAAATTTTGATGCAATTTTATCATAGAGTCCCGCAGTGTTTTAAATTACGTCCATTAAAGCCACCCCTACGTTTTTGGATGTAAGTTTTTTGATTTCAATTGGAGATTGTGTTTGCTTAAGTCCGAATTTTACGTATAATGCGCGATTGATTTTAATGCGTAGCAAACGAGGCTCAATCATGTATGCAGTCATCAAGACTGGCGGTAAACAGTACCGCGTAACCCCTGGCTTAAGGCTTAAGGTGGAAAAATTAGTTGGTGATGTCGGTAGCGACGTTACTATCGATCAAGTGTTAGTGATGGCTGACGGTGAGAATGTCACTATTGGTGCACCTTTAATCGCTGGCGCAAGCGTGACAGCTAAAGTGTTATCACACGGCCGTGGCGACAAGGTAATGATTTTCAAATTCCGTCGTCGTAAGCACTACCGTAAGACACAAGGTCATCGTCAAAGCTATACAGAAATCCAAATTGGTGATTTCGGTAGCGCTTCAACAAAACCAGCAAAAGCTAAAGCTACTAAAGCTAAAGCAGCTGAATAAGGAGTAAAAAATGGCACATAAGAAAGCAGGCGGGAGTTCCCGTAACGGTCGCGACTCACAAGCCCAACGATTAGGCGTAAAAGCCTTTGGTGAGCAAGTGGTTTCAGCTGGCAGTATTATTGTTCGTCAACGTGGTACACGTATGCATGCTGGTGAGAACGTAGGCATGGGTAAAGACCATACTTTATTCGCTAAAGTTGATGGCAAAGTAACATTTGCAGTAAAAGGTGCTTTGCGCCGCAAAATGGTTAATATCGTTCCAGTTTAATTTGGATTCGGTATTCCAAAAGCCCTATCTGTTGGTAGGGCTTTTTTGTTTTATAACGGGCTAACTAGCTGTATTATCGTACTGGAATCATACTAAGATTTTTTATCGATATTGCGCTTGGTCGAGACGGTTAATATGAATGTGTGTGGTAAGTCATGAAATTTATAGATGAAGCGACTATTAAGCTCTTCGCTGGTGACGGCGGCAATGGGGTAGCTACTTTTCGTCGTGAAAAGTACGAGCCTATGGGCGGCCCTAACGGCGGCGATGGTGGTACAGGCGGTTCAGTGTTTATTGAAGCTGATCGTAATATCAACACCTTAGTTGATTATCGCTACACGCGTTCTTTCCGTGCTCAACGCGGCGAAAATGGTCGAGGTTCTGATTGTTATGGCGCTGGCGGTGAAGATATGATTCTGCGAGTGCCTGTTGGAACTGTGATTAGCGATAAAGCTTCAGGGCAACTTTTGGTGGATTTGGCTGATCACGGTCAACGAGCGATGTTGGCTAAAGGTGGCAAAGGTGGTTTGGGTAATATCCACTTTAAATCAAGTTTGAATCGTTCTCCGCGCCAATGCACCAAAGGTGAGCCCGGCGAAGAGATAGAATTGTATTTGGAATTGAAAGTCTTGGCTGACGTCGGTCTGCTAGGGATGCCAAATGCTGGTAAGTCGACTTTTATTCGTTCAGTTTCTGCAGCTAAACCAAAAGTTGCAGATTATCCATTCACGACTTTGCATCCTAATCTTGGGGTAGTTCGTGTGGATACCAATCGTAGTTTTGTGATTGCGGATATTCCAGGATTAATTGAAGGCGCTGCTGAAGGTGCTGGATTAGGTCATCAATTCTTGCGTCATCTGGCGCGAACACGCTTGTTGTTACATATTGTTGACCTGGCTCCATTTGATGAAATGGTTGACCCCGTTGCTGAAGCTAAAGCAATTGTTGAAGAATTACGTAAATATGACGAAGAGCTTTATAACAAGCCGCGTTGGTTAATTCTCAACAAAGTAGATATGCTGGAAAATTCTGCTGAAAAAGTTGCAGAGTTTGTTAAGGCTTACGGTTGGGAAGGCCCTTGTTATGCGATTTCTGCAATTAGCGGTGGCGGCTGTAAGGAGCTTGTTTACGCCATTATGGATCACGTCGAAGCAGTAAATGCCCAAGCATTAGCTGATGCAGAAGCCGAAAAGGCTGCGTTAGAATTAGAGCGTGCTGCACAAAAGCTAGCAAGACAAGAAAAACATGCCGCACAAGAGTTGGCGCGGCAAGCAAAGTTAGCCAATCAAGAGTAAAGGGTTAAATTGACTAATCAGTCCTCATTATTGACCGATGCTAAATGTTTAGTAATTAAGGTAGGTTCTAGCTTAGTAACTAATAATGGCGAAGGCTTAGATCAAGCTGCGATTGCTGCTTGGGCTGGCCAGATTGCGCAATTGGTTCGTCCAGGAGGTGGCATGGAGGCCAGGCAGGTAGTCTTGGTTTCTAGTGGTGCCGTAGCTGAGGGGATGCAGCGCTTAGGTTGGAAAAAACGCCCAACCGCGGTCAATGAGTTGCAAGCGGCAGCAGCTGTTGGGCAAATGGGCTTGGTACAAATGTACGAGAGTTGCTTTAGTCAGCACGGTTTGCATACTGCTCAAGTTTTACTCACACATGATGATTTGGCTGATCGTAAGCGTTATTTGAATGCGCGTAGCACTTTGAGAACTTTGCTTGCGATGGGTGTGATTCCTATCATCAATGAAAATGATACTGTCGTGACAGATGAGATTCGTTTTGGTGATAACGACACTTTGGCTTCTTTGGTTGCCAATTTAATTGAGGCTGATGCTTTAGTGATTTTGACTGATCAATCAGGCCTTTATTCAGCAGACCCACGTAAAAATCCTGATGCGCAATTTATCCAACATGCTATCGCAGGTGATGAAGCGCTAGAACAAATGGCAGGTGGAGCTGGCAGTAATGTAGGTACTGGCGGCATGTTAACCAAGATTCTGGCAGCTAAGCGTGCAGCCAGAAGTGGCGCCCACACGGTGATTGCTTCGGGACGTGAGGCTAACGTGCTGGTGAGGCTTGCCTCTGGTGAGGCAGTTGGCACGCATTTGCGTACGGAACAGGCCAAGATGCTCGCTAAAAAACAATGGATGGCTGATCATCTTAGAGTGAGTGGCGAGTTACATTTAGACGCTGGTGCGGTTAAAGTATTGCGTACCGATGGCAAAAGTTTATTGCCTGTTGGTGTGATTGGTGTGGAAGGTAGTTTTGAGCGTGGCGATGTTGTTGCATGTTTAGATCCTCAAGGACAGACCATTGCGCGTGGTTTAGTGAATTATTCCTCGGCAGAAACCGCCAGGATTCTGCGTCAGCCTAGTAGCGAAATTGCTTCTATTTTGGGTTATGTGGATGAAGCTGAATTGATTCATCGCGATAATCTTATTCTTTTGTAAAAGCTGGAGTCACGATGACGAATACATTACCAAAAGTAGCCATTATTATGGGATCGGATAGCGATTGGCCGACAATGAAATTGGCAGCCCAAGCCCTTGCAGATTTTGGCGTTGCTTATGAAGCAAAAGTCGTTTCAGCGCACCGCACTCCAGATTTAATGTTTGAATTTGCTGAAACAGCATCATCAAAAGGCTTTAAAGTAATTATTGCGGGTGCTGGCGGCGCGGCGCATTTGCCAGGGATGGTTGCGGCTAAGACAACACTACCAGTGCTTGGTGTGCCTGTTGCTTCTAAGCATTTGCAAGGGCAGGACTCATTGTTGTCGATTGTACAGATGCCTAAAGGGGTGCCTGTTGCGACATTTGCAATTGGTGAGGCTGGTGCTGCGAATGCAGGCTTGTTTGCAGTTTCTATATTAGCCACTTCGGATGAAGTGCTCGCTAAAAAATTAAAAGATTTTCGTGCGGCTCAAACCGCTAAAGTATTTAATATGACATTAACGGAGCAGCCTTGAGTTTTCCTGTGATTCTTCCTCCAGCAATGCTGGGGATGTTGGGTGGCGGTCAGCTTGGCCGTTTCTTTGTCATCGCAGCTCATGAAATGGGTTATCGCGTGACAGTGTTGGATCCTGATAAAAATAGCCCCGCTGGTAAGATTGCTGATGTGCATTTGTGTGCTGCATATGACGATTCAGCGGCATTGAAGGTGATGGCCAAAACTTGTGAAGCAATCACGACTGAGTTTGAGAATGTTCCTGCAAGCACTCTGGATACATTAGCTCAAAGTCGCATTGTGCGGCCTTCAGCCCACGCAGTTTCTATTGCTCAGCATCGTGTATTGGAAAAACAGTTTATTCGTGATGCTGGCATTCCTGTTGCGCCATTCGTCGTTGTGAATGTTGCCTCTGATTTGCCTACAGATGGCGCTGATATTTATCCTGCCATTCTGAAAGTTGCCCGTTTTGGTTACGATGGTAAAGGCCAAGCTCGCGTTGCTAATCAATCACAAGCGCTAGCAGCATTCGAAACCTTCAAAGGTGAACAATGTGTTTTAGAGAAGATGTTGAGCTTGGATTATGAGGTTTCAATAGTGCTGGCAAGGGAAGCGAACGGATCCGTTGCTGTTTATCCTACGGCTGAAAATAGTCATTTAAACGGTATTTTGGATGTGAGTATCGTACCTGCCCGTGCGCCTCAATCTATTCAAAAGCAAGCCCGCGAATTGGCGATTAAAATTGCTGAAAAATTAGAATACATCGGTGTGATGGCTGTTGAGTTTTTTGTGAGTGAAGGTCAGTTGCTTGCCAATGAAATGGCCCCTAGGCCCCACAATTCTGGGCATTATACGATTGATGCGTGTGTCACGAATCAATTCGAGCAGCAATTGCGTGCATTAACTGGTTTGCCTTTAGGTGATGCACGTCTTCATAGCCAAGCAGTAATGGTGAATATTTTGGGTGACGTTTGGAAATTTGCTAGCAATGGTTCCTTTAGTGAGCCTGATTGGGCCAAAGTTTTTGCGCATCCTGAACTGAAATTACATTTGTATGGCAAGCATGAGCCTCGTCCAGGTCGTAAAATGGGCCACTTTACGGTGATTGGCGCTGAGCAAGAAACGGTGATTGTTGGTGCCGTTAAAGCGAGAGCTGAATTAGGTATCGGCTGATAAAAGTTTTATAAGATATAGATAATAAAAAAGCCGAACATCAGTTCGGCTTTTTTATTTGTGCTTTAAAGCAAAGACTTAATTAAGCCATTGCCTTGATAGATGCATTCAAACGGCTCTTATGACGAGCTGCTTTGTTTTTATGAATGATATTTTTATCAGCAATGCGATCAATCACGCTTACGTTTTCTGAGTATGCTGATTGTGCTGCAGCTTTGTCACCAGCCTCTACCGCTTTGATGATCTTTTTGATCGCGGTGCGCAAAGTAGAACGCAAGCTGGCGTTATGGGCGCGTTGCTTAACTGCCTGACGAGCACGTTTTCTTGCCTGCGCGGTATTAGCCATGAATTTTCCTAATTAACAAAATACGAAGCCGAGCATCATATCGTTTTATTTCTAGTTTTGCAAGAATTTGTGCGTGTTTAATCTTATAACGCTTACCTTTGTGCTGATAAACCAAACCTAATGTTAAAAGCACGCTTTAATCAATGGGTTTGCTAAGCGCTCATGCTAAAATCATGACACATAAATGCACTTTTAAATAAGTGCATTACTTTTTAAATTTTACATGACAAATGCCCACGCAATGAATTTGCTAAAAGCACTCGCTACCGTTGGTAGCATGACATTTATTTCTAGAATATTGGGGTTCGTGCGCGACACCCTGATTGCGCGTGTTTTTGGCGCAGGAGTTGTGACCGATGCGTTTTTTGTCGCTTTTAAAATCCCTAATCTATTACGTCGAATTTCTGCAGAAGGTGCCTTTTCTCAAGCTTTTGTGCCGATATTGGCCGAGTATAAAAAACAGCGTAGCTTTGATGAAACTAAAGCACTCATCAATCACGTTGCAACATTACTAGGGCTATTTTTAGTATTGATTACGATTGTGGGGATGCTTGCTGCCCCTTGGGTCGTTCAAGTGAGCGCACCCGGCTTTATTGCTGATAAAGCAAAGTTTGATCTTACCGTTGATTTGCTTCGCATTACCTTCCCTTATATTTTCTTTATTTCATTGGTTTCGCTCGCTGGTGGCGTGCTCAATACTTATAGCAATTTTAGTGTGCCAGCACTTACGCCGGTTTGGCTTAATATTTCTTTTATTGTTGCAGTTCTATTTGTTGCCCCTTATTTTGATAATTCAATCAAGGTGCTCGCTTGGGCAGTCTTTGTTGGTGGTTTGTTACAACTGGCTTATCAATGGCCGTATTTGCGGAAACTAGGCTTGTTGCCTCGCTATGAGCTAAATCTGCAAGATGAAGGTGTGTGGCGCATTGTGAAGTTAATGGGTCCCGCTATTTTTGGTGTTTCAATTGCTCAAATTTCATTACTCATTAATACGATTTTTGCTTCGTTTTTAGTGACGGGTAGTGTTTCATGGTTGTACTACGCAGATCGCCTGATGGAATTCCCAACGGGAGTCTTGGGCGTGGCCTTAGGCACTATTTTGTTACCAAGCTTGGCCAAAAGTTATGCAGACAAAGCAGATGGTGAATATTCTCAGCTACTAGATTGGGGATTGCGTCTGACTTTTATTTTAGCTTTGCCGGCTGCAGTTGCCTTAGCTGTGCTTTCTGTTCCGCTTGTCACGGGCTTATTTCACTACGGTGCATTTAGTGCGCTAGATGTTGAGATGACAAGACAGGCGCTGATGGCGTATAGCTTAGGTTTGCTGGGTTTGATTATGGTGAAAGTGTTAGCGCCAGCTTTTTATTCGCGTCAAAACATTAAAACGCCAGTCAAAATTGCCTTATTTACTTTGGCATCAACGCAGTTAATGAACTTATTATTCATAGGGCCATTTAAGCATGCAGGTTTGGCGCTAGCGATTGGTTTGGGAGCGTGTATGAATGCTGGATTGCTTTATTATTATTTACGTAAAGCAAATGTTTATAAGCCGCAGCCTGGCTGGCCCTCATTTATGACTAAGCTTGCAATTGCAGTGGGTGCGATGGCTTTTGTGTTACATCTGGCGGCAGGCAGTGATGCCATGTGGATGGCATATCACTTAATCCCTAAATTGATCCATTTGGCAGTGTTACTAGTGATTGGCGTGATCACTTACTTTGCTGTGCTTTGGGTGTTGGGTATTCGCGTTAAAGACTTTATTCAGCGAACTAATCTTTAATATGCAGGTTTTTAGACATTTTCCTGAAGGTAGTGCGCCTTGTGCTTTGGCAATAGGCAATTTTGATGGTGTACATTTAGGACACCAGGCTTTGCTTGAGCAACTAACAACGGTTGCTAAATCTAGGCAATTAGAATCAGCAGTCATGACTTTTGAGCCGCATCCGCGCGAGTTTTTTACTCCTCATCAAGCACCAGCAAGACTTGCTTCTTTAAGAGAGAAGTTGGAATGGTTTGTGAAAATTGGAATCGATAAAGTTTATTTGTGCCGCTTTAACAAAGCTTTTGCCAGTTTAAGTAGTGACGACTTTATCAATCAGATTTTGCGTTCATCCCTAAATGCTCAAACAGTGTTAGTTGGCGAAGATTTTAGATTTGGTGCTGGTCGTCGTGGCAGTATTGCTGATATTGCTGAAGCCGGTTTAGATTTGATGAGTTTGCCGCAAGTTAATTTTGATGACAAAGTTCAGACAATAAGAGTTTCTAGCACAGGCGTTAGAAATGCCTTAGCTATTGGTGATCTTAATCTTGCAGAGCGTTTACTGGGTCGACCATATAGCATTAGCGGAAAAGTCATTCATGGTGCGCAGTTGGGCAGGAAATTAGGTTTCCCAACAGCTAATGTTCATATGCGCCATGAGCGCCCTGCCTTAAAAGGCGTGTATGCAGTAAAATTAGAGGGTGTTAAGGGAGTTGCAAATTTAGGTGTAAGACCAACGGTAGCCGGTGTGCCTAAATTATTGCTGGAAGTCCATTTGTTTGATTTCGATGGTGATTTATATGATCAACATGTACATGTTGAGTTCTTTCACAAGATTCGAGATGAAATGAAATTTAATGGCTTAGAAGCCTTAAGCGCTCAGATTGCAAAAGATGCACAAGTAGCACGAGATTTTTTTGAAAAGCATTAATCAAGATTGAAAGTTTGTGATGACTGAAGACTCAAAATATAAATTAAATCTGCCGGAAACCAACTTTCCCATGCGTGGCGATTTGGCGAAGCGCGAACCTGCTTGGCTTAAAGAGTGGCAAGATAAAAAATTATATCAACGTATCCGTAAAGCCCGTCAAGGCGCTAAAAAATTCATTTTGCATGATGGCCCTCCTTATGCAAATGGCGATATTCATATTGGTCACGCAGTTAATAAAATTTTAAAAGATATCATCGTTAAATCTAAAACCATGAGCGGCTTTGATGCGCCTTATGTGCCAGGTTGGGATTGTCACGGTTTGCCAATTGAATTGGTGGTCGAGAAGAGTCATGGCAAAGATATTGCGCCAGCCAAGTTCCGTGAGCTTTGCCGTGAATATGCAAAAGAACAAGTAGAGCGTCAAAAGAAAGACTTTGTGCGTTTGGGCGTACAAGCAGATTGGAATCAGCCATATCTGACCATGGATTTTAAAACCGAAGCCGACATCATGCGTGCTTTGGGTGATATTTATAAGAATGGGTATTTGTATCAAGGTAGCAAGCCTGTGCATTGGTGCGTTGATTGCGGTTCTGCATTGGCGGAAGCGGAAGTTGAATATGAAGATGTGAATTCCCCAGCCATTGATGTTGGTTTTAAAGTGGCGGATAAGGCTGCATTAGCTAAAGCGTTTGGTGCTGATATTTCAGGCGATGTATTTGCGGTGATCTGGACAACTACGCCTTGGACCTTACCAGCTAACCAAGCGGTAAGTGTGCATCCTGAATTGGATTACGACCTCATTCAAACCAGCAAAGGTTTACTAATCCTTGGACATGATTTAGCGCAAGCGACCTTAGTTCGTTACGCTGAAGAAGGTGCTAAAACACTGGCTTCATGTAAAGGTGCTGCTTTAAATGGCATTCCGCTACAACATCCGTTTGATAATCGCCAAGTGCCTGTCATCTGCGGTGAACACGTGACAACTGATGCTGGTACGGGCTTGGTGCATACCGCTGCAGCTCACGGTAATGATGACTGGTTGGTGATGCGTGCTAACTTTCCGCAGGAAAAACCACGCGTCTTAATTGGTGCGGACGGTAAATTCTTTAGTAGCAATCTGGTTGAGCTTGAAGCAATCCGAGGTTTAAGTCGCCAAGATGCAAACAAAGTCATCTTGGGCTTAATGCAAGAAAGTGGCGCTTTAATTGCTAGTGCACGTTTGAATCATAGTTTTCCACATTGCTGGCGTCATAAAACTCCATTGATGCAACTAGCGACGCACCAATGGTTTATTGGGATGAACGAAACTGATGCATCAGGTAAGAGCCTACGTGAGTATGCAAATAAAGCCGTCGATGAAACTGAATTCTTCCCTAGCTGGGGTCGTGCGCGTTTAGAAGCAATGATTAAAAACCGTCCTGATTGGTGCGTATCACGTCAACGTAATTGGGGTGTGCCGATGCCACTATTCGTGCATAAAGAAACAGGTGAGCCACATCCAAAAACAGCTGAGTTATTAGAGCAAGCTGCTTTGCTGACAGAGCAAACAGGTGTTGAAGCTTGGTTCAGTTTAGATGGTGCCGCTTTCTTAGCGAAACATGCACCAGAAAACGCAGACCAATACAAAAAAGTGACAGACACATTAGATGTTTGGTTTGATTCAGGTTCTACCCATGCGGCGGTTCTTAAGCGTCGTCCTGAATTACAACACCCTGCAGACTTGTATTTGGAAGGTTCAGACCAGCATCGCGGTTGGTTCCAAAGTTCGTTATTAACCGGTTGTGCGATTGATGGCAGAGCCCCTTATGAAGCTTTGCTCACGCATGGTTTTGTGGTGGATGGCGCTGGCCACAAAATGAGTAAATCTAAAGGCAACGTAGTTGCGCCGCAGAAAGTCATGGATACTTATGGCGCTGATATTTTACGTTTGTGGGTGGCATCAACTGACTACTCAGGCGAGCTGACAATTTCAGATGAAATTTTAAAACGTGTGGCCGAAAGCTATCGCCGTATTCGTAATACCTTACGTTTCTTGTTGGCAAATTTGGCTGACTTTGACGCGAGCAAAGATTTATTGCCAGTTGATCAGTGGTTGGAAATCGACCGCTATGCGCTAGTGCTGACAGAGAAGTTGCAAGCGGAAATTTTGGCTGATTTTGATCGTTATGAGTTCCATCTGGCGATTCAGAAATTCGTTGGTTTCTGCTCCGAAGACTTAGGCAGTTTCTATTTAGATATTCTTAAAGACCGCCTCTACACCACGGGTGAAAACTCGCATGCACGACGTGCAGCACAAAGTGCATTGCATCATATTACGCACACTATGATGCGTTTGATGGCACCTATTTTGAGCTTTACTGCGAATGAAGTTTGGCAAACATTAGGCTTGGATAAAGAGGCAACGGTTTTTGAAGAGCTTTGGTATGACTTGCCAGCACATGGCTTGAGCGATACGCAAATCCAAGACTGGAAAAATATTATCGAAGTCCGTGCCTTAGCCAATAAAGCGATTGAAGAAAAACGTGGTGCTGGTGAAGTAGGTTCTTCATTGCAGGCTGAAATCAGTATTGCTGTTGATGGTGATACTTATGACTCATTAGCTCGCATGGAAGATGCGCTTCGTTTTGTATTTATCACTTCTCAAGCAAAAGTTGAAAAACAATCTGGCTCAGGTTTGAAGTTTAATGTGGTAGCAAGTCAACACACTAAATGTGACCGTTGTTGGCATTACCGTGACGATGTAGGCGCGACTGCTGAGCATCCAACGATTTGTGGTCGTTGTGTGAGCAACTTATTTGGTGCTGGCGAGAGTCGCAAATATGCTTAAAAACGCTTGGAGCAGATGGTTATTAATAAGCGCTACTGTCTTGGTGTTGGATGTTTATACCAAGCATCTTATTCAACAAGCGTTTCAATATGGTGAGCATCTGCAAATCAGTAGTTTTTTTGATTTAGTGCGTTATCACAATGAAGGTGCTGCATTTAGTTTTCTAGCGACGGAGGGTGGTTGGCAACGCTTATTTTTTAGTGCAATTGCTTTAATTGCTTCAGTTGTGATGATTTATTTGTTAAGAAAAAATTCAGAACAGAAGTTGTTTTGTTTGGCCTTAGCTTTAGTCTTAGGTGGGGCCTTAGGTAATTTGTACGACAGACTCACATTAGGTTATGTCGTTGATTTCTTGTTTTTCCATATTGGTCAGTATTATTGGCCAGCATTTAATTTGGCGGATTCTGCGATTACAGGCGGTGTTGCTTTATTGTTATTGGACGGCTTTAAAAAGCCAAAATGAGTGCTGGTAATTTTATTCATATGAGTATCTTTTGGGTTTAGTAAAAAAGCCGCCAATAGGCGGCTTTTTTAATGATTAGCGATACTTAGAATTAGAATTTAAAAGTTAATCCTACGTTTACAGAACGTCCCATTGCTGGAACGAGTGTTCCATGTAGTGGAGCCATTGCTGATGACATCATCGTCGCTCCTTGGCCTAAATAAGCGCCACCAAGTGGATGGTAGTAGTGCTTATCAAAGACGTTTTCAATACCAAAGTCAAAACGTACTTTAGTCCAGTCATAACTGCTATATAAGTTAACGATGCTATAACCTGAGGTTTCCAACTCTTTACGAACGGCTTGAATATCATCTTTAGCACTGACCATTTTGAGTTCTGCGACATTGGTCCAACCACCCAAGCGTTGCTCCAAAGCAAACTTGGCATTAAGCGGCATGATGTTATAAAGATCATCACCGGTGTCTTTATTTTTACCACGGACATAATTAACGACACCCATCGCACGGAAGTTACCAAGATTAGATAGGCTGCCTAGTACGATATTGCTGGAAATGTCTGCACCATATAAGCGTGCGGTTTGGTTCTCTAGGCTTAGGTTTGTAAAACCATCAGCTCTATTTGTTGGGCCAAAAGCAACCGCATCAATATAGTTATCGACGTAAGAGTAATAAGGCGAAACTCGAAGATTCCATTTTTCATGTTGAGCATCATGCCATTCACCACTTAAGCTAAGCGTGTGTGCAGTTTCTGGTTTTAAGTCGAGATTGCCAACATAACCATTACCATCGCCCACCCAGTTGTTCATGTTCATCACCATGCTGTTGGTATTTGACCATGTATAGCGCTCGTATAAGTTAGGTGAGCGGTTTTTAATCGAGTAACCAGCTTCAAAAATCTTGGTTTCATCAGGCGTAAATCTGGCTAGCGCAGTCATATCTAAATTATGATCAGTTTTAGTATGACTTTTGTTGTTGAACAAATTTGCTGCTGTACTATAGTTACTCATCATGGTCGTGCTGTAGCCATGAACATCGTCGGCATCCATTTTGACAGTACTATGTCGCAAGCCGAGTTGACTCATCCATTCCTTACTCCATTTTGCGTCCCATTCTGTGAATACATCATAACGGTCGCGTTGGCCATTGTTAATGTTTTGAAAAGCATTAGGCCCTGCCATCATGCTAGAGTTTGCAACTGGGTCCCACCAGTCATCTAAACGATACTTTTGAATTTCCGTACCTACTTTTAGACTATCTCTCTCATTTAAAATAATATCGGCTTTTAATGAAGCGCCGGTATTTCTTCCTTGTGTATCCATTGGCATGCCTGCAACGTTGTAGTTAGCGGGTCCCATCATTGCTGAGTTGTACCAATATTGTTTATCTTTACCAAAATCCATGCTGTGGCGCGTACGTTCATGATAGACATTCGCTTGTAAATTACCCCAGTCGTATTGCCCAGTGTATTTAAGGTTGTATTGCTGACTGTTATTGTCCGTCATGTCCATACGTTGATTTGCGAAACCTTGGTAAGGAATATTTTGCACACCCACTTTAAACTCAAATAAATGGTTATCGTTTTTTAGTGCAAATGCCATCGCGTGATTTTCAGATTTGTATGCCGTAGAACCTACTTCATCTGCTGAAAGTGAACCGCGTCCCCAAGCCGCTTGGCCAGCAGGTTTGAAGTTTCCACCAGCCTTATAATTATTAGCTTCAACAGTTGAGCCTGTGTAGCGTGCTGAAAAATTCTCGTTTGCAATCGTCGCTGAGAAATTGGCGCCACGTGCATCATTATTACTACGATAAAAAGTACCAACTTGACCTTCGTGTAAAAGACCCTCACCTGCTTTGGCGAATTTTGGTGCGGCAGATTCAACTTTAATTGTGCCGCCGATACTATCTCCACCAATGCTCACTGGCGTGACGCCAGCATAGACTTTAATACTGCCGACATTAGCTGGGTCTATATAAGAAAGCGGTGTGTTCATATGGTTAGCACAGGCTGAAATAAGATCCATACCATCTACTTTGATGCGAATACGATCATCTGCAAAACCACGAATAACAGGCATGCTAGATACACCTCCAGCTTGGTATAAGCTAACACCTGGTTCGCCATCTAATAACTTAGCAGTGTCGTTGGTATGTGTGCGTAATTGGATTAACTTTTTCTCATTCACTTCGGATGTCGTTGCAGCAGGAAGTGGATTGATTTTGTCTTCTTTAACGGTCACTTCTGGCGTTATCATTTCGTGCATTGCGTCGTGTGCAAAGCTTTGTTGTGTGAAAGCTAAAGCGATACATAGAGGAATCGTTTTTATTGCTATTTTGTTTGTTTCTTTTTTCATTTGAATCTCACTAATTTTATTGATATTTTTTAGGTGTTTGTTCTAAAAGCTCGCCGAGAATCCGACTTGGCCAGAGATACCAGGCATTTGATAACCAGGCCTATATTCATAATTCTGATCAAACAAATTTTCAACTGCGAGGAATACTTCACCTTTTTTACCTAAAGATTGAATAGGATAAGAAGCTCTCAAGTTAACTACAGTATATGAGTCCACTTTCTCTGTGTTGGAAGCCTGATTTCTGTTGCGATTTAAAGCATAAACTTCTGATTGGTACTGAGCATCAAGAGCTAATCTAACTAAACCGATATTGCCATTTAATCCTGCAGTGAGAGCCGAGTGAGGATTGTATGGAAGATTTTTTATGCTTGGATTGAGTAATGTCAGTCCACCGAAAGCTTCCCAATTATCAGTAATTTTTTGTTTAACTGATAATTCAGCTCCATTGTTATGGTATCCACTCATATTAATGAATGAACCTGAGCCAAATCCTAAATCCCATAGATATCTATTTTTGATGTGATCACTAAATAAACTTGCATTGATTTGGGTTGAGTTATTAGGTGTCCATTTCACCCCAATTTCCTTGTGATCCATTTTTTCGGCTGATAAATTCTTTGCTGTTGCAGTCGATGCAAAAAGAAAGGGAAGTGCTGCTTGAATGCCAGCTGTTTCAGTACCTGGAAAATTGATACCCCTTGAAACATTTGCGAATAAAGTAACCTTTTCAGAGATTAAAGATATTCCAGCATGAGGTGCAGTTTCACTACCAAATTTATTGCTATCGTAATAACGAATGCCAGCAGATGGTAAAACTGACCACTCTGAGTTAACGGGAATTAAATGGCTGTAGCCAATAAATGGTGATGTGACAGTAAAATTAGGAAGGTGGTTTTTCCCACCGACGCCCATAGAGCCACCAGTATGATCACCGTTTACATCCCCTGACGAGTTATCTATATCAAGACCTGCAGTAAACTTCCCACCTTTCCAGGGAGATAACGCCTCCTTCCATCTGAAACCTGTCATCTCAAAGTTAGATGTAAAAGTCCCCCAGCCATTTGAGTTTGATGGGTCATATAGATAGCCTTTGCCGCTATTTTGATAAATCTTAATATCACCCTTTAAGTTCTCAAACTCATGTTCCAAGTTTGCTGTGAGCATGGTCGCTTCCGTCTTGTATTTCGGGGTTACAGCAGGCCTAGCAATTCTTGAGTCACCTGGATCGCTTACACTGTTGTTGACATATACAAATCCGAGGTTGGCTTTCCAATTTTCATTGAGTTGGTAGCCAATTCGTCCAAGAGCATTGTTTAATTCGCCATCAGCATTTTTACGATGACCGTTTGATTTTGCATAGCCTTGAGCAAATACAAAATCTAATGCATCTTGTTTTCCGGCTATATTGGTTTGCTCAATAAAAGTACCAAATGACCCAGCCGACATTCTTGTGTCACCATGCATTCCATTTTCGCTTGCATTTTTTGTTTCTAAATTAATAGATGCAAAATTATTACCATTCATTTGTGGCTGAGGGCTTTTATAAACAGTAATTGAACGCATTCCGTTAATTGGCAATAAATCCAATAATGGATGGCCCCATGTACCCATATAAAAAGGGATACCATCAATGTAGGTTTTAATTTCACTGCCTGGGCGACTCACCCCTATCCCACGAATAAAAACGGCGCCACCCTGGTCACCACCAAATGCTCCAACTGGGTTGTAACGTGAAATTTCAACCCCCGGTGTTCTTCTTAATGCTGATCCAAGATCTACAGCATTTTGATCCCGCAATTGTTCATCAGTAATTACAGCAGATGTGCTTGAGTACTCATCGATTGCTATATCTTCAATAATTGGTTTTGAGAGAACGGACACGTTTGGCGCTAAAACATTAACTTCTGCGTGCGCAACACTCGATAAAGAAAATAGAATAGCTGCTTTTATTTTATTGATTTTCATTTTTCATTCCTAATGTTTGTGATCATGATGTTCCGCATGTTTCGGATCATTTTTGGTGCCAAAGAGGCTGAATAAATGAATTTGATGGGGATCTATTGATTTCTCTAGCTGATTGAGTTGTTCAATAAGTGCTTTTGCAACATTCGTAGAGATTCCAGCATCTTTTAGATTTTTTAGATCTTTAATCTCGTCAGCGCCGCAAGTTATGATCGCCCAGTGCCCATTATCTTTTTTTAATAAAGCTCGCCCGCCTCTATCGCCTTGAGTCCAATCTGCAATAGCAAAGTTTTCATTAATAGAAATAGGGTTGGTTGTAACTTTAAGATTTGGTTTGTCATAAATACGTGAAATAGTATTGATGATTTCAATTTGATCAGTAGAAGCCGCAATCGAAATTGAACAGGTAGTAATAGCGAAGATAGCCATTAATAACCTTTTTAAGTTAATCATTTTATAAAACATAAAATCTCCTTAAGTCTTTCAATAGAATATTAAGCTGCGAGCGTTAATAAGCTATCTTGATGACATTTCTTTGTTGTATTTGGGGTATGTCTCACAAGATCTTGAATGTCACATTCAAAAAAATTACATAGGCGATCTAGTGCGTTAATAGAAACGTTATGTTCGTTATTAATGGCACGGTACAAAGTCGTGCGGCTCATGCCGCTTGCTTTTGCAACTTCTGACATGGTGATATCTCTACCCCATTTCAGACTTCTCGTCGTAATCAGTTTCTTGATTTGTAGTTGGATCATGATCCCTCCAGTTAAAAAAACAGCCACGCGCTTAGCGCATAGGCAAATAACCAGCTAGCTGGCTATATAAAACTTCTGTTTTTTTTAAACTGCTGGAGGAGCTTGCGGAGGATGTGAAGATTGGAAGTGCGCTTGTAAAACTGGAGATTCGTATTCAATAAAGAATTTTGAGCTTGAAGAAATTAGGGTTGAACCTAATTGTATATCACCGGAAGGGATATAAGCTTTATCAGTCGCTAATGTGCAATATGAACAGTGATTAAGATCGATGCTAGATTTTTGATCTTGAGAGTTTGAATCATTTGTTTGAATAAGCTTAACGCCTTGAGAAGTACAAACTTCTACAAAACTAGTATTGCTTAAATTAAGTGCATGAGAAACCATAGGCGCAAAAGAAGTCATCAGGATGGCAAACATTGCGACCCAACTGACGATTCTTTTTGTATGTGTTTTTAGCATGCGTTAATAAAATAAAGTTTTGCGAATTATAATCCCTTTTGTTATTAAGGAATAGAGAGTGTGTTGAGATGGTTTGTTTAAATAAACAGTTCTGTAACGCTTTTTTAATTGGTTTGCTGAGTTGGATGCCTTTAAGCGTTATTGCTCAAGACTTATCAGCAAGTTCTCTTTGTCCGGTAAAAGAGTTTCAGTCTAAACAGGTTATGGTTAAAGTCTGGCAACAGCAGTTTGAAGATGGCGTTTTTGATTTAGTTATGGCGCCTGTTATCAATGATGGATCTCCGCCAGTTGTTCGATTAAGTTTCGCCGGCAGCAAAGAGGCTAAGTGTCACTTCTCTGAGGTTTCAGTTTTAAAAGGCGGCGATTGGGGTTGGCATGTGGCATGGGTTTCTACTGCTAAGCAAGCTGTTTATTTTGTCCGTGTTGATGGAGATGCTTGGGTATCTTCATTGCCTAAAAAAATAACGCCTCAATTAGCTGAGCAAGTTTTGTTGTCTGAGAAATCAGGTCAGTTGATTTTGAGTTATCAGTTGTTAAACCAATCTAAGTTACAGGTTCTTATTTCAGATGATGAGGGCCGTAATTTTATAGTCTCTGATCAGAAGTAAATCTCATTTCTTTAAATATCTGTTGTTCCCATTGAAAATTCAAAATACTCCCCCATTTAAGTGATATTAGAAACTTAAGTGGAGTGAGTAATGAGAGTCGATAAACTTACAACTAAATTCCAACAAGCATTAAATGATGCGCAAAGCTTGGCGGTCGGTCATGACCATGCCAGTATTGAGGCTGCACATTTGCTTTCAGCTTTATTGAACCAAGATGATGGTGGAACATCATCATTGCTCGCACGTGCTGGCGTTAATTTGGAACCGCTTAAAGCTGGCCTTCAAGTAGCAATCAACCAGTTGCCTAAAGTCGCTGAAAGTTCTGGCGAGGTAACGATTTCTCGTGATTTAAATAATCTATTAAATCTAACTGACAAACACGCGCAGAAACGTGGTGATGCTTATATCGCCAGTGAAATGTTCTTGCTTGCCTTGGCTGAAGATAAGGGCGATACCGCAAAATTACTTAAACAAGTTGGCTTAAATAAAGCTGCGCTTGAAGCTGCGATTAAAGCAGTACGTGGTGGCGACTCTGTTGATAATCAAGAGGCGGAAGGTCAGCGTGAGGCATTGAAAAAATACACACTAGATTTAACTGAGCGTGCACGTATGGGCAAACTTGATCCTGTCATCGGTCGTGATGATGAGATTCGTCGTGCGATTCAAGTTTTACAACGACGCACTAAAAATAATCCAGTTTTAATTGGTGAGCCTGGTGTTGGTAAAACTGCCATTGTTGAAGGCCTGGCACAACGTATTGTAAATGGTGAAGTACCTGAGTCTCTTAAAGGTAAGAAGGTGCTGTCGCTTGATATGGCTGCTTTACTCGCGGGTGCTAAATATCGCGGTGAATTCGAGGAGCGCTTGAAATCGGTGCTGAAAGAGTTGGCCCAAGATGAAGGTCAAACAATTGTATTTATTGATGAGCTTCACACGATGGTCGGAGCGGGCAAGGCTGAGGGTGCAATGGATGCCGGCAATATGCTTAAGCCAGCTTTAGCACGTGGTGAGTTACATTGTGTTGGTGCAACCACACTCGATGAATATCGTAAATATATTGAAAAAGACGCAGCTTTAGAACGTCGTTTTCAAAAGGTATTGGTAGATGAGCCATCAGTTGAA
This sequence comes from Candidatus Methylopumilus sp., assembly GCA_024640945.1. Classification (GTDB taxonomy): domain Bacteria; phylum Pseudomonadota; class Gammaproteobacteria; order Burkholderiales; family Methylophilaceae; genus Methylopumilus_A. The sequence goes on along the minus strand of JAHEEA010000003.1, from coordinate 17,491 downwards.
GCAACGATTGCGATTTTGCGTGGCTTACAAGAAAAGTACGAATTGCATCACGGGGTAGAAATTACCGACCCTGCAATTGTTGCTGCGGCAGAACTAAGCCATCGCTACATTACTGATCGTTTCTTGCCTGATAAGGCGATTGATTTGATTGATGAAGCAGCAGCAAAGATTAAGATGGAAATTGACAGTAAGCCGGAAGCTTTGGATAAGTTGGATCGTCGTTTGATTCAATTGAAAATCGAACGTGAAGCGGTGCGTAAAGAAAAAGACGAAGGTTCTAAAAAGCGATTTGCTTTGATTGAAGAAGAGATTGCGAGATTGGAAAAAGAATCCGCTGACTTGGAAGATATTTGGAAAGCTGAAAAAGCGCAAGTTCAAGGCTCTGCGCATATCAAAGAAGAGATTGAAAAGATTAAGCAACACATGGAAGAAGCGACTCGTAAAGGTGAGTGGCAGAAAGTTTCTGAGTTGCAATACGGTAAATTACCAACTTTGGAAGCGCAGTTGAAAAATGCTGCAGCTGAAGAAGACAAGGGTGAAGTGAAGCTCAACAAACTACTGCGTACACAAGTAGGTGCTGAAGAGATTGCTGAAGTCGTGAGTCGTGCAACCGGCATTCCTGTATCTAAAATGATGACGGGTGAACGTGCAAAATTATTAACGATGGAAACGAAATTGCATGAGCGTGTAGTAGGTCAAGATGAGGCAGTGCGATTGGTTTCTGATGCGATTCGTCGTTCACGCTCTGGCTTGAGTGATCCTAATAGACCTTATGGTTCGTTCTTGTTCTTAGGACCCACTGGCGTTGGTAAAACTGAGCTATGTAAAGCATTGGCTGGCTTCTTATTTGATTCGGAAGACCATTTAATTCGTATCGATATGAGCGAGTTTATGGAGAAGCATTCTGTCTCACGTTTAATTGGCGCGCCTCCGGGTTATGTTGGTTACGAAGAAGGTGGAACTTTGACTGAGGCGGTGCGTCGTAAACCTTACTCAGTGATTTTGCTCGATGAAGTTGAGAAGGCGCATCCTGATGTGTTTAACGTCTTACTGCAAGTGTTGGATGATGGCCGTTTGACTGATGGTCAAGGCCGTACGGTGGACTTTAAAAATACCGTCATTATCATGACATCTAACTTGGGCAGTCAGATGATACAAGGGATGCAGGGTGATGATTACCAAGTGGTTAAATTGGCAGTGATGGGAGAGGTGAAAACACACTTCCGTCCAGAGTTCATCAATCGTATTGATGAAGTAGTGGTATTCCATTCACTTGGCGAGAGTAATATTAAGGCAATTGCGGGCATTCAATTGCAATACTTGGCTAAACGTTTGGCTGCGATGGATATGAAATTAGAGGTGAGTGAAGCTGCTTTATCTGAAATCTCTAATGCCGGTTTTGATCCAGTTTATGGTGCAAGACCATTGAAGCGTGCAATTCAAAGTGAGCTTGAGAATCCGCTTTCGCGTGAAATTTTGGCAGGTAATTTTGCGCCAAAAGAAACGATTAAGGTAGACTTCAAAGGTGGAAAAATGTTGTTCACTAAATAAAGTGGTGTCATGAATCTTTTTAAAAGTTTGAATCAATTTTTAAGTAAAAACACGGCATGGTTAGTGGCGGTTATTTTAGTCACTGGCTGTGCCAGTGCGCCTAATCAAGAACCTTTGATACAGCGTATTTCACCTGAAGAGCTTGAGCGTATTATGCCCAAGCAAGTGCCAAATTTAAGTTTGGATGAGATTGTTCAGCTTTCTCAAACTAAAGTGCCCGCTGAGCAAATTATTCAGAAAATAAAAGACAGCCAGTCACAATATGATTTGTCGCCTACTCAGTTACTAGATTTAAGTAGAAAAGGTGTTGATGCAAAGGTTCTGGATTTTATTCATCAAGCCCATGAGCAAGCGATTCGTGATGGCTTTGCTGAAGAGATTAACAAGCGTGAGAAAGCTAAACTGAAAGAGCAAGAAAAGCTCAAGCGTGAATACCAGTTAAGGCAACAATTCTATGATCCTTTCTGGGGTTATGGCCCTTATCCTTATGGACGTTACAGACCGCCTTTTTACGGGCCTAATATGTTCTATCGTTTTGGTTGGTAATGTTAGATATGCATCAAATTAATCATAAAATCAGTGTTAAAACGAACGGTCGTCGTTTGTACGATATTACGCCACAGATTATGCAGTGGGCGGCAAATAGTGGCATGCAAACTGGGATGCTAAACCTTTATATTCAACATACCTCTGCGAGTATTTTGATTAATGAAAATTATGATCCTGATGTACTCGTGGATATGGAAAGTTTTTTTGCACGACTAGTGCCTGATGGCGATCCTTTGTTTATTCACACAGCTGAAGGCGTAGATGATATGCCGGCACATGTCAGAAGCGCACTTACGCAAACATCTATTTCTATTCCATTGCTTAATGGAAAATTAGCACTAGGCACCTGGCAGGGTATTTTCCTTTACGAGCATAGGCTCGCTTCTCATACGCGTCAGGTTCTGTTGCACCTCATTGGCGAATAGTTTGTCTCAGACCATCTTATATTCTTATCGTCGTTGCCCTTATGCGATGCGCGCAAGAATGGCACTTCGATATGCTGGCGTTGATGTCGAAATTCGTGAAATTTCTTTGCGTGAAAAACCACAGTCTATGCTTTTGGCATCTCCCAAAGGAACGGTGCCAGTTTTAATTCAGCCAAATGGTCAAGTGATTGAGCAAAGCTTGGAAATCATGGAGTGGGCTCTAAATCAGCATGATGTTGATGATTGGATGCTCAGCTCATCTTCTGAATTAAAGTCGCATACAGCTGCTCTAATTGCAGAAAATGATGGTGCTTTTAAGCAAGCTTTAGATCGATATAAGTATGCTGACAGATATCCTGAGTTTCCGATGGAACATTATCGTGCACAGGGAGAGTTATTTTTAAAACGCTTGGAAAAGTTACTGTCACGACATCATTACTTGTTGAGAGATCAGTTTGCTCAAGTAGATATCGCTATTTTTCCTTTTGTTCGTCAATTTAGAATGGTGGACGAAGATTGGTTTGATGCGACTCACTATTCAAAACTTAAAGTCTGGTTATCTAACTTAAAGGATAGTCAGTTATTTAACGACATAATGCAAAAACATCCAGTTTGGCAGGACGCCTAACTGGATGAAGTAAAGCTCGTTTTATTCGACTGTGTCAGCCGCTAATTGATCAGAGGTGCCTGTAGACTTAGGGCTTGCAATATCATCAAAATCTAAGATGATTTCATCTTTTTCATTAATATCGACATTCACATGACCGCCATTGGCTAGTTTGCCAAATAGCAATTCGTCAGCTAAACCACGACGAATAGTATCCTGAATTAAGCGAGACATTGGTCGTGCACCCATGAGTGGGTCGAAGCCTTTTTTAGCAAGATAAGCTTTAAGTTTGTCGCTAAAGTTAGCCTCAACTTTTTTCTCATGTAATTGATCTTCTAATTGCATTAAGAATTTATCAACGACACGCATAATCACATCTTCAGAAAGCGGTGCAAACGAAACAGTTGCATCTAAACGGTTGCGGAATTCTGGGCTGAATAAACGTTTGATTTCAGCCATTTCATCGCCCGCTTGCTTGCCTTGTGTAAAGCCCATGCTGGTTTTAGAAAGTGACTCCGCACCCGCATTAGTGGTCATGATGATAGTGACATTTCGGAAGTCAGCTTTGCGACCGTTGTTGTCGGTCAACGTACCATGATCCATCACTTGCAACAGGATGTTATAAATATCAGGATGTGCTTTTTCAATCTCATCTAACAGTAAGACACAATATGGATGCTTAGTGATTGCCTCGGTTAATAGGCCGCCTTGTTCGAAACCTACATAACCAGGAGGCGCACCGATTAGACGCGAAACTGCATGACGCTCCATGTATTCAGACATATCAAAGCGTACCAACTCAATCCCTAAGGTATAGGCTAGTTGTTTAGCGACTTCAGTTTTACCTACACCTGTTGGGCCAGAGAATAAGAATGAGCCAATTGGTTTGTTAGCGTTGCCTAAGCCACTGCGTGCCATTTTAATGGCTGAGGCAAGTGACTCAATCGCTTGATCTTGACCAAACACGACAGCTTTTAAATCACGATCTAAAGTTTTTAAAGCATTTCTATCATCTGTTGAAATGTTCTTAGGTGGAATACGTGCAATCTTAGCGATAATGTCTTCAATTTCTTTATCGCCAATCACTTTTTTCTGTTTTGATTTAGGCAATATACGTTGTGCCGCGCCGGCTTCATCAATCACATCAATCGCTTTATCCGGTAAGTGTCTGTCATTGATATATTTCGCTGATAATTCAGCTGCAGTGTTGAGCGCAGCAGCACTGTATTTAACGCTATGGTGTTTTTCAAACCGAGATTTAAGGCCTTTGAGAATCTCAACTGTTTCAGCAACACTCGGTTCTTCAACGTCCACTTTTTGGAAGCGACGTGATAAAGCGTGGTCTTTTTCAAAAATGCCACGGTATTCTTGATAGGTGGTTGCACCTATACATTTTAGTGATCCATTGGACAGGGCTGGCTTGAGTAAATTAGAAGCATCCATGGTGCCGCCACTTGCAGCGCCCGCACCGATCAGTGTGTGAATCTCATCAATAAACAACACCGCATCTTCTTGTTCAGCAAGTTTTTGCATCACTGCTTTTAGACGCTGCTCAAAATCGCCACGGTATTTTGTACCTGCTAATAGTGCGCCCATATCGAGTGAGTAGATGACAGCATTGGCCAATACTTCTGGCACGCTTTTTTCAACGATACGACGTGCCAAACCTTCAGCGATTGCAGTTTTACCAACACCTGCTTCACCAACCAATAATGGGTTATTTTTGCGACGACGGCATAGCGTTTGAATAACACGTTCTAGTTCTTTATCACGACCGATTACAGGATCAATTTTGCCAGCTAATACTTGTTGGTTTAGATTGAGAGTATAACTATCCAAAGCACTTGCTGGAGGGGCTTCTGTTCCAGCTTCTGGATTTGCTTCGGCGCCTCTTGCGCTAGCTTCCTCAGCTTTTGCAACACCATGCGCGATATAGTTCACAACATCTAAACGGGTGATATTTTGTTGGTGCAAGAAGAACACAGCATGTGAATCTTTCTCACCATAAATTGCTACTAGTACATTAGCGCCGGTTACCTCTTTTTTGCCAGATGATTGCACATGCAAAATGGCGCGTTGAATCACACGCTGAAAGCCCAAGGTTGGTTGTGTGTCGACTTCTTCCGAGCCATCCACCGTCGGCGTGTGTTCTTCAATGTAGTGGTTAAGCTCGGAACGTAGAGTTTCTAGATTAGCTCCGCAGGCACGTAACACTTCTGCAGCGGTTGGATTGTCTATCATCGCTACTAGCAAATGTTCGACCGTAATCAGCTCGTGCCTTTTTTGGCGAGCATCCATAAAGGCCATGTGGAGTGAAACTTCTAATTCTTGAGCAATCATTATTAAGACCTTTTGACGACTTTTATACTTCCTGCATTGCACATTGCAATGGATGTTGGTGTTCATTTGCGTAAGCTAATACTTGGCTTACTTTTGTTTCTGCAATTCCATGTGGATAAATTCCGCACACGCCCGAGCCTTCGGTATGTACTTGGAGCATGATTTGCGTTGCTTGTTCACGGTTTTTATTAAAAAAACGTTCAAGTACATCTACAACAAACTCCATAGGGGTGAAATCATCATTGAGTAAAACGACCCGATACATAGAAGGTGGTTTTGGTTTTGCCGTTTTAGTGGCTTCAATGGTATTTTCTTGATGCTTAATGCTAGCCATGCGTATCCTATTTTGAGCCTAATTCGAAATAATTCAAGCCTGAAATGAAAATGGTTATGAGGCTTTAATGACTTCAGCTATTCATCTTGATCACTGTTGCTGTTTAGCAGCAACAATCTAACGCTTTTAACAATCTTGTCTTGTGTTTGTACAATCTCTAAAGCGCAATTGGCAATCTTGATGCTTGTACCCGCTTCAGGAATATCCTCGAAATGTTCAAGAATTAATCCGTTTAATGTTCTTGGTCCATCGAGTGGAAATTCAAGATTTAATTTTTTATTTAAGTCGCGCAAGTTACTACTGCCATCAACCAGCCAACTACCGTCTTCTTCTTGATGGTAAGTGTTAGCACGTAAAGGTGATTGTGTAGTGAAATCGCCGATAATCTCTTCTAATATATCTTCGAGTGTTACTAAGCCTTTCAGTTCACCATATTCGTCAACCACTAAAGCTAAACGTTCATGTTTCTCTTGGAATTGTTGAATTTGAGTATATAAAGGCGTGCCCGATGGAATGAAATAAGGATCATCAATAATTTCTTTAAGGCCCTCAATCGTCAGTTCACCATTCCGAAGTAAATTGATGACTTTTCGAATGTGTATCACTCCGACAATTTCTTCATTTGCTCCTTGTTTAACCAAGAGGCGGGTATGATTGCTAGATGAGATTTGAAGTGTAAGCTCTTCAAATGGCGTGTCTAAATCGACATCTTCAATGTGCGTGTGAGCAGTCATCACATCATCCACAATCGCATTTTCCAAATCGAATAAATTAAGCAAAATGGCCCGATTCTTTTTCGGGATGTAATGGCCAGATTCCGTTACGATACTTCGCAATTCTTCAGTTGATATAGCTTGTGTTACTTCTGAGAAGTTAACTTTGATGCGAAATAACTTAAGCAATCCCATCACAAATAAATTGGTAAACCAGATTGCTGGGTAGAGTATTTTTGTGAGGGGATATAGCACGTAGCTGTATGCAAAGGCTAATTTTTCAGCATGAGCGGCGGCCACCACTTTAGGCGTGATTTCACCAAAAATCAGAATCACAAAAGTGACAGTGATTGTGCCGATGATTAATCCGGTATTTCCTTCACCTAAAAGCTGAAGGCTAATGTCATCACTGATAGTTGCAATCGCAACCGCAGCAAAAGTATTGCCAAGTAAAATCGCGCCTAGAAGATGGTCAGTTTTTTTAAGTAGAGCCTGAGCTAATCGTGCACCGTGGTGGCCATCATTTGCGAGATGGCGCAGGCGGTAACGATTAAGGGTCATGAGGCTAGTTTCAGCGCTTGAAAAAAACGCTGATAACGCAAGTAGCAATCCTAGTACAAGGAATTGCAGATGTATGGGTATGTCCAAGTGGAATCGCTATTGAATGGAATACTTAAGTTTCCACGCTTTAGGCTTTACTTGTCAAGGCATGGTCTCTTCGTTTTGTTTCTTTTCTGCGCCAGTAATTAAGTTCTCACGTGATACACCCAAGTAAAGTGCAATCGGGCAAGCAACCAATACTGAAGAATAGATACCAAATAAAATACCAATTGTCAGCGCAAGCGAGAAGTTATGTAAGGTTTCGCCACCGAATAACAGCATTGATAACACCATTAACTGTGTACAGAAGTGGGTAATGACGGTACGTGACATTGTGCGAGTAATCGCATTATCAATTACTGTCGTCACCGCAGCTTTACGCATTTTCTTGAAGTTTTCACGCACTCGGTCAAATACCACTACAGACTCATTTACTGAGTAGCCTAGAACAGCCAATACCGCAGCTAAAACAGTTAAGTTGAATTCCCATTGGAAGAAAGCAAAGAAGCCCAAAATAATCACAACGTCATGCATGTTCGCAACAATTGCAGCAACCGCAAAGCGCCATTCGAATCGCATCGCTAAGTAAGCCATTATACCAATAGAAACTAGTAGTAGAGCGAGTGCGCCATTGTCATAAAGCTCTTGGCCAACTTGTGCGCCAACAGTTTCAACACGGCGCATTTCAACTTGGTCATCTTCTTTATGCAGAGCACTTAATACTTCTTCAGATAGTTGAGCTGAAGTAACGCCTTTTTTAAGCGGTAAGCGAATCATCACGTCATGGCTTGAGCCAAAGTTTTGAACAGTCGCTTCATTTAAGCCAACGCTATCTACAGCATGACGAATCTTTGTTAAATCAGCCGCTTGAGGGTAGCTGACTTCGATCACAGTGCCGCCAGTAAAGTCGACCCCTAGGTTCAAACCTTTTTGAGCAAGAAAAAATACCGCAAAGATAAACGTAATCAGAGAAATTGCCGTAGTTAAACGGCCATAGCTCATAAACGGAATGTCATTCTTGATTTTAAAAATTTCCATAATCTTTACTCTTAAATTAAGCGTTCTTTAAATGAGTGAAACGAGCAATTAACCAATCGCTAATTTGTCGATTTTGCGACGATAGCCGTAAACCAAATTCACAATCGCACGTGATACAACAACAGCACTAAACATTGAAGTCAAAATGCCTAGCACGTGAACCACAGCAAAGCCCTTGACTGGACCTGAACCAAACATGAACAAGGCCAAACCGGCAATCATGGTTGTCACGTTAGAGTCCAAAATCGTATCGAATGCTCGGTCGTAACCAGCATGGATAGAAGCTTGTGGAGAATTACCGCTGCGTAACTCTTCACGAATACGTTCATTAATCAATACGTTTGCATCAATCGCCATCCCCAGTGTCAACGCAATCGCGGCTAAACCTGGCAGGGTGAGTGTTGCTTGCAACATTGAAAGTATGGCAAGTAAAAGCAACAAGTTAATGCCTAGTGCAACCACTGAAATACCGCCAAACAATACGTAGTAAATCAACATGAATACGGCGATAGCAGCAAAGCCCCATAGTGTTGAGTGCATACCACGTTTGATATTCTCTTCACCCATGCTTGGGCCAACAGTACGTTCTTCAATGATTTCCATCGGTGCGGCAAGCGCGCCAGCACGAAGTAGTAATGAAATGTCAGTGGCTTCTTGAACATTGTCCATGCCAGAGATTTGCACACGACCGCCACCAATTTCTTCGTTAATCACTGGTGCAGTAATCACTTCTGCCTGACCTTTTTCAATCAGTAAAATGGCCATACGTTTACCAACGTTATCTTTAGTCACTTGTCTAAAAATACGTGCACCGCGAGCATCTAAAGTTACGTGAACTACGGAGCGACCACTTTGTTGATCCAAGCCTGGACCCGCATCAGTAATATAGTCACCAGTCAGTTCAACTTTCTTTTTAACTAATACTGGCTGACCATTACGACCAACAAAGAATTCATCGCCAAAAGGCAATTGCCCTTTGCTTGCTTGATCTAATGTTGCTGGATCACTTTTTTCTTCATCTACTAAGCGAATTTCTAGCGTCGCAGTACGACCTAAAATTTCTTTTGCTTTTGCTGTGTCTTGAACGCCTGGAAGTTGAACAACCACGCGATCTAAACCTTGTTGTTGAATCACTGGCTCAGCTACACCCAATTCATTAATACGGTTGTGTAGTGTTTGGATATTTTGCTTAAGCGCAAAATCTTGAATACGAGTTTGTGCCGCTAAGCTCAAGCTGGCTGTCACGGTTTCATTTGTCGTTTTGAAGGTTAAATCAGGGAATTCTTTGTTAAGAATTTTTTCAGCTTTTGCTAATTGGTCAGCATCACTAAATTTAACTTGTACAGTTTGGCCTTCACGTGCAACGCCAGAATAAGAAATGCGGTCTTTACGAAGGGCAGAGCGAATGTCGCTTACATAACGATCAGCTGCTTGGTCAAGCGCTGACTTCATATCAACCTGTAATAAGAAGTGAACCCCACCACGCAAGTCCAAACCCAAATACATTGGGCGAGCAGCGATGTTAGTAAGCCATGCTGGTGAACGTGAGATTAGATTTAAAGCAACCACATAATCTTTGCCTAAATTATTTTTAAGCGCATCTTTTGCTTTAATTTGAGTATCGGTGTCAGCAAACCGAACCTTGACGCCAGTAGGATCCATAAAGATTGCATCAAAAGTGATGTTTTCTTGTTTAAGCGCATCTTCCACTTTTTTAAGTGTGGCAGGATCCAATTTTGCGGAATTTTTTGCAGTTGTAATTTGTACAGCAGGCGATTCGCCAAACATATTAGGCATGGAATAAACCAAGCCTATCGCTAAAACAAATAAAACTAAAAGGTACTTCCACAATGGGTAACGATTCATGATGTGACTCGCATTAATAACTGTTGATGGTTAAATGACCTAGCGTTGCTAGGCCATATTGATAAATAACTTAAGATTAAAGCGCTTTGATCGTGCCTTTTTCTAATTTTGCTTGAATAGCAGGTTTTTGAACGTTAATCACAACGCCCGCAGCAATTTCAAGGCTAATGATATCGTCACCTACTTTAGTGATTTTGCCGATAATGCCGCTGCTTGTTGCAACTTCATCACCTTTTTGCAAGGCAGCAATCATCTCACGTTGGGCTTTTGCTTGTTTCATTTGTGGACGAATCAACATGAAATAAAACAGAACAAAAATAACAACCATTGGTAAAAAACTTGTCCAGTCTTGTGCTGGAGCAGATGATGCAGCGTAAGCGGTACTAATTAACATGAGGTAGAGCCTTTCTTTACTAGCTTAGTGTATTCAATAAGTGCGAAATATTAACATAGAGTCTTAACCCTCGGCGCGAATTCCACCACGTTGCGCTGCAAAGGTTTTTTTGAAATCTTCAAAGGTGTGTTCTTCAATTGCTTTACGCATGCCAGCCATCAGTTCTTGATAATAATGTAAGTTATGGATGGTGTTGAGGCGGGCGCCTAAAATCTCACCTACGCGATGCAAATGATGCAAGTATGCCCGAGTGAAATTTTTGCAGGTATAGCAAGTGCATTCAGGGTCTAATGGTCCTGTGTCTAGCTTGTAGCGTGCATTCTTAAGTTTGATATCGCCATGGCGAGTAAATAACCAGCCATTACGTGCATTGCGTGTAGGCATCACACAGTCAAACATATCAACCCCGTTGCTGACCGCAGCCACTAAATCTTCAGGGGTGCCTACACCCATTAAATAGCGTGGTTTATCTTGGGGCATTTTAGGTGCGGTATGCGCCAGGATGCGCAGCATGTCTTCTTTGGGTTCGCCAACAGAAAGACCACCAATCGCATAACCATCAAATCCGATGTCGGTTAAACCATTCAATGAAACATCACGTAAGTCTTCGTACATCCCGCCTTGGATAATACCAAAAAGGGCATTTGGATTACCTTGGTGTGCATCTTTACTGCGACGTGCCCAGCGAAGGCTAAGCTGCATAGAGTCATCTGCTTCTTTAACAGTCGCAGGGTAGGGCGTGCACTCATCAAAAATCATGACGATGTCAGAATTTAAGACTTTTTGAATTCGCATGGATTCTTCTGGTGTTAAAAAGCAGCTATCACCATTAATAGGCGATCTAAATTTAACGCCTTCTTCTGTAATTTTGCGTAAATCACCTAGGCTCCAAACTTGGAAGCCGCCAGAGTCAGTCAAAATCGGACCATCCCATCCCATGAAGTCATGCAAACCACCATGGGCTGCGATGACATCTAAACCTGGTCTTAGCCACAAATGGAAAGTGTTGCCTAAAACGATATGTGCGCCAATATCGTGAATCTCAACGGGCGAAAGCGTTTTAACAGAACCATAAGTGCCGACAGGCATGAATGCGGGAGTTTGAACATCGCCGTGCGCTAGGCTAACGGTGCCTCTTCGGGCAAGGCCATCATTGGTAATCAGGGAAAATTGCATGTGCTTAGGCGTAAATCTAATTAAAAGGTTAATCAATCAAAACGCGATACTATCATAGTCAGGCATAGGCAATTAGCTAGCCTTTGATATACTAGCCAAAGATTAATGATTGGAAATGCAGAAAATATGGCTGAAGCTACACCTCGTACCCGTCGTAAAAGCACTCTTGCACAAGCTAGTTTGCGTGAGCGTGGGATTTATTTACTTCCTAATTTATTTACCACAGCAGCTTTGTTTGCTGGGTTTTATGCCATTGTTCAAGCGATGAATGGCAAATATGAACATGCTGCTGTCGCCATTTTTATTGCCATGGTGCTTGATGGGTTGGATGGCCGTGTTGCCCGTATGACCAACACGCAAAGTGCATTTGGTGCTGAATTTGATAGTCTTTCAGACATGGTTTCTTTCGGAGTTGCGCCATCTTTAGTGCTTTATGTTTGGGCACTTAAGCCTATGGGTAAATTAGGGTGGATTGCTGCCTTTATTTATTGCGCTTGTGCTGCCTTACGTTTGGCACGTTTTAATACGAATTCAGGTAATGCTGATAAACGCTATTTCCAAGGCTTGCCTAGTCCTGCCGCCGCTGCATTGTTAGCTGGTTTGGTTTGGGTTTGTTTTGATAATGATTTGCCAGGCGATTTAGACTTTTATCCTTGGTTAAAAATGAAATGGATTGCTTGGACTTTAACGGTTGGCGCTGGTTTATCAATGGTCAGTGATTTACGTTTTTATAGCGGTAAAGACATTAACTTAAGAAGTAGTGTGCCATTCATCGTTATCTTGTTTGTTGTATTGGCGATCGTCTTGGTGTCTTACAGTCCACCAGAAGTCTTATTCTTTGTGTCTTTTGTTTATGCCTTGTCAGGCTATGTGTTGTGGATATTGCAGAGAGTTGGCCAAAAAGAATCAAAGCAAAACTTATCAGAGTCATAAGTTTAATTGACTATTCTTTAATAAAAAGCATGATATTATTTCGTTATGTTATTAAACAGTTACACATCTGCACATTCAAATTCCAGCCATCTCTTGGCTGGTGCTTTGTTACGCCTAGCAAAACTACTGCCTTAGGCAGTACACATACCAAACACCACAATACAGATTTGCCCATGCCGTTATGACGAATGCGTAACGGGTACTGCTATAAAAATTAAGATGGAAAAATAAAATGACTCAAAATAATCAATTAATCATATTTGATACAACATTGCGCGATGGCGAACAAAGCCCAGGCGCTGCGATGACTAAAGAAGAAAAAATTCGTATCGCACGTCAACTTGAAAAATTGGGCGTGAACGTCATTGAAGCTGGTTTTGCAGCAGCGAGCCCTGGCGACTTTGATGCGATTTACGCGGTTGCTGAAGCCATTAAAGATTCAACGGTTTGTTCATTAGCGCGTGCTAATGAAAATGATATCCGCCGTGCTGGTGAAGCGATTAAACCTGCGAAAAAAGGCCGTATTCATACCTTTATCGCGACCTCACCTATACACATGGAAAATAAATTACGCATGACGCCAGACCAGGTGTTGGCGCGTGCAGTTCAGGCCGTGAAGTGGGCGTTGGAATATACCGATGACGTAGAGTTCTCTGCAGAAGATGCAGTGCGTTCTGATATGGATTTCTTGGTAAAAGTGTTTGACGCCGTGATTGAAGCGGGCGCTAAAACTATTAACGTGCCAGATACTGTTGGTTACTCAATCCCTGCACTTTGGGGTGAGCGTATGCAGCAATTAATTGCGCGTGTTAAGAATTCAGACAAAGTGGTTTGGTCAACACATTGCCATAACGACTTAGGCATGGCGGTAGCTAACTCATTAGCAGCTGTGATGGGCGGTGCACGCCAAGTTGAATGTACGATTAATGGCTTGGGTGAGCGTGCAGGTAATGCCAGCTTGGAAGAAATCGTCATGGCAGTGCGTACACGTAAAGATGTATTTAACTTAAGCACTTCTATCGACACGACTCAAATCGTGCCGACTTCAAAATTGGTTTCAACCATTACTGGCTATCCAGTTCAGCCTAACAAAGCAGTGGTTGGTGCAAATGCTTTCGCACATGAAAGTGGTATTCACCAAGACGGCGTATTGAAATTCCGTGAAACTTACGAAATTATGCGTGCCGAAGATGTGGGTTGGAACGCCAACAAATTAACTTTAGGTAAATTGTCTGGCCGTAATGCTTTCAGATCACGTTTGGAAGAATTAGGCATTACCTTAGATGGTGAAGAAGCGTTAAACGCAGCTTTTGCGCGCTTTAAAACCTTGGCTGATAAAAAATCTGAAATTTTTGATGAAGATATTCAAGCATTGGTAAGCGATGAATTCGTGAGCGATGACACTGAGTATTTTAAATTGGCTTATTTGCAAGTATGTTCACAAACAGGTGAAACGCCACACGCAGTGGTTGCTGTGCTTGATAATGGCGCAGAAAAACGTGCTGAGGCAGATGGCGGCGGTCCAGTAGATGCTGCATTTAAAGCGATTGAAAAAATCGTGAATAGTGGCGCTGAATTACTTTTATATTCAGTGAACAACATCACGAGTGGAACAGACGCTCAAGGTGAAGTGACAGTACGTTTATCTAAAGGTGGTCGTATTGTGAATGGTCAAGGCGCTGATACTGATATCGTGATTGCGTCAGCTAAAGCGTATTTAAATGGTTTGAATAAAATCCAAGCTAAATCTGAACGTGCGCATCCGCAAGTTTAGTTTTTTGTAACATGGATTGTTTTTACAGGCGGCTCATGTCGCCTGTATTTATTTGTTGAGGAGTATCTGTTGGATTTAGCGATTTTTGATTTGGATAACACTTTGCTCGCTGGTGATAGTGATTACCAATGGGGTGAGTTTTTAATTGAAATTGACGTATTAAATCGCGCAGAACATGCAGCGATTAATGATCAGTTTTACGCTGATTACAAAGCTGGCCAATTAGATATTTATAAATTCTTAGCATTCCAACTAAAGCCGCTGAGTCAACATCCACGTGCTCAGTTAGATGCTTGGCATCAGCAATTTATGCAAACAAAAATTGCACCTATGATGACTGAAAAATCACGTGCGCTAGTTGAAAAGCATCGCGCCAATGGCGATTTGATGTTGATTATTACTGCTACAAATAGCTTTGTGACAGGGCCAATTGCCAAGGCATTTGGTATTGAACATTTAATCGGAACAATGCCTGAAGAAGTGAAAGGTGAATTTACTGGCAAGGTTGTTGGTACGCCAAGTTTTCAAGAAGGCAAAATCACACGTTTGAATGAATGGCTAGCAGCGCGTGGTGAATCGCTGAAGGATTTTAATAAGACTTGGTTTTATAGCGATTCACACAATGATTTACCGTTGATGAAGCTGGTTGATGCGCCAGTTGCAGTGAATCCTGATCCGGTTTTAGAGCAATACGCAAAAGACAAAAACTGGCCGATTATCAGCCTAAGATAATCTTAGCGGCCTAGCAGTACTTCTAGTACAAATTTAGTGCCGACATAAGCCAGCAATAAAATCACAAAGCCAGAAAGCGTCCAACGAATTGCAGTGCGGCCACGCCAGCCGTATTGCAATCTACCGAAGAGCAAGCCACCGTAAATCAGCCATGAAATAATCGCAAAAATATTTTTGTGATTCATTTTTAAAGCTTGATGAAAAATTTGCTCAGAAAACAACATTCCGCTGATGAGTGTGAATGTCAGTAATACAAACCCCAAGCCAATAATTCTGAATAACAAAGTCTCCATCATCATAATCGGTGGAAAGCTAGGCAACTTAATGAGATTATTTTTTTGATGCAGACTGCGTTCAGCCATCGCCATGAGTAATGCGTGTAAAGCGGCAAAGGTAAATAAGCTATAGGCCACCATCGCAATGATGATGTGCGCTACAAATAAAGGCTCACTTGCGTATGCGTTAATGTGGGTGTTGTGTGAATAAGCTTGCGCAGCAACAGCTAGAGCGGCAGGTGGCAATACAAAAGCTTGTAGGCTGTTTAATTGGTGTTTGAAATTTGCAATCCAATAAATTAAAACGGTTAACCAAAGAACCGCCGATACAGTATTCGCAATATTGAGATTTAAATCACCAATGAAGATATCTTGGTAAAGCAGGCCGCCGTGAATTAATAAACCCAATGCAATTAAACCTGAATGCCAACGTAAGCTCAGACTTTTTGATGATGCGCTTGTTTTATTTGCGGCTCGCCAAAAATCTGTCGCAACTAATGCGTAATTTAGAACAACAGCTAAATAAGGTAGATAGGTAGATGCTTGCATTTTGGGTTATGAGTTAAAATCACGTTAGTTATTAACAAATCACACTATAGCATGAGCTTAATTTAGGGTCTCGTCTGTGCGATTGAAAATCAAATTCGCTTATTTCAATTAGGAAATTAAAAGCATGTTAGAAAATTTAAGTGGTCGTTTACAAGGGGTTATTAAAACCCTGCGCGGCCAAGCCCGCCTAACGGAAGACAATATTGCAGACGCAATGCGTGAAGTGCGCATGGCCTTGCTAGAGGCAGACGTTGCATTGCCAGTGGTTAAAGACTTTATTGCTCAAGTAAAAGAGCGTGCCCAAGGCAAGGAAGTGCTTGCAAGCTTAACGCCAGGCCAAGCGGTGATTGAAGTGGTTCATCAAGAGCTGACCAAGCTTATGGGGGCTGAGAATGTAGGCTTAAATCTGGCTGCTGTGCCGCCAGCCGTGATTTTAATGGCCGGTTTGCAAGGTTCTGGTAAAACGACCACATCTGCAAAACTCGCCAAGCTTTTAAAAGAGCAAAAGAAAAAAGTATTGCTGGTGAGCGCTGATATTTATCGCCCTGCCGCAATTGAACAGCTTAAAACGCTGGCGAATAGTTTAGAAATCGATTTCTTCGATTCAAGTAATACACAAAAACCAGAAGACATCGCGCGTGATGTATTAGTCTATGCCAAGCGTTTCTTCTATGACGTGTTAATTTTCGATACCGCAGGTCGTTTAGGCATTGATGAAGCCATGATGGCCGAAATCAAAGCCCTACATCAACAGCTCAACCCAATTGAAACCTTATTCGTGGTCGATGCCATGCAAGGTCAAGATGCGATTAATACCGCACGTGCTTTTGGCGAAACATTGCCACTTACGGGTATTGTCCTGACTAAATTAGATGGTGATTCACGTGGCGGTGCTGCTTTATCAGTCCGTCATGTCACAGGAAAACCTATTAAATTTATTGGTGTCAGTGAAAAAGTTGATGGTTTAGAGCCTTTCCATCCAGAGCGTATGGCATCACGCGTGCTTGGCATGGGCGATGTGCTTTCACTTATTGAGCAAGCGCAAAAAAGTGTTGATCTAGAAGAAGCTAAAAAATTAGCAGACAAAGTAAAGTCAGGTAAAAACTTTGACCTAGAAGACTTTAAAGCGCAAATGGTGCAAATGCGTAAGATGGGGGGCGTTGGCGCCCTTATGGATAAACTCCCTGCGCAAATGTCATCAGGCATGGCCGGTAAAATGAATAACGAAGATGGCGACAAAGCTATGCGCCGCATTGAAGGTATTATCAATTCAATGACAGCGTTGGAGCGTCGCAAGCCTGAAATCATCAAAGCCACAAGAAAACGCCGTATTGCAGCGGGTTCTGGCGTGCAAGTGCAGGATGTTAATAGACTTTTGAACCAGTTCGAAGAGACTCAAAAGATGATGAAAATGTTCTCAAAAGGAGGCATGGGTAAAATGATGCGTGCCATGCAAGGAAAATTTCCAGGTTTACGCTAGACTTTGATTGACTTGGTCGTTTTATTTAAGCATAATTGCGGCCTTCGAATTAGAACGCTTTATAAGTGAACTGATTTAGGGCTGTTAGCTCAGCTGGTAGAGCAGCGGACTTTTAATCCGTTTGTCGTGGGTTCGATCCCCGCACAGCCCACCAA
>JAHEEA010000024.1 GCA_024640945.1 Candidatus Methylopumilus sp. | reverse complement strand
ACGGCTTGTAACATGGATACACCTTCCTGGTTTTTCTTAATTATTAGTCTGGATTTTGGCCCAATTCTTTTATGGGCGCTTTTAGATCAAAATTTGCCCAGACCACAATATCTTGTGATTTTTTGCAAGATTATTCCATTTTGTTGTGTCAATCAAGCGTTTTATTTAACAACTTTTACAAGTGCGACGGCTGAAATGGACATCAAAATTACAAGCTAAATAGGCGATTCAGATTAATACCTAGTGAGTGTTCACTAACCAAAATTAAAATAGTTTTCTGGACAAAACTTAACCTTCTGTGCATAAAGATTTGTGAGAAAATTGCGCCATGCCTAAATTAATATATTCAGCAATTTTGTATCTTTTACTGCCCTTCACGCCAATCAAGCTTTTATGGCGAGGGCTGCGCCAACGTGAGTATCTCCAACACTGGGCTGAGCGTTATGGATTTTATAAAACACCAGCGAACACCCAACCGCTCATTTGGCTGCATTGCGTCTCAGTTGGTGAAACCCGCGCAGCTGAACCCCTCATTCATGCATTACTTAAGCAATATCCTTACCATCAAATCTTACTCAGCCATACAACGCCCACTGGACGAGATGCAGGCTTAAGGCTTTTCCCAGAGGCTCAATTTAGTCGTGTACGCCGTTGCTATCTGCCTTATGACGTTCCTGGTGCGGCAAAACGCTTTTTAAAGCACCACCAGCCGCAACTTGGATTGCTAATGGAAACCGAACTATGGTTTAACTTGATTGACGCCTGTAGCGCGCAAAATATTCCTTTGTTACTGATTAATGCCAGACTTTCTGAACGCTCCGCACGCGGGTACGCCAAGACAGGTACATTAGTGAAACAGGGCCTAAATCAATTAAGTGGAATTGCAGCTCAAACTGAGCAAGATGCGGAGCGCATTGCGAACTTGATGCATAAAGATCCAGAAACGATTACTTTAATGGGCAATCTAAAATTTGATGTTATGCCACCCGACGATGCGGCTGAACGCGGACGTTATTTACGTAGCTTGCTAGGCATAAAGCGCCCCATATTTTTAGCGGCCAGTACGCGAGAGGGCGAAGAAGCTTTAATATTGGATGCGGTCGCGCAAGCTAATATTCCCAACTTGTTAACAGTGATCGTGCCACGACATCCGCAACGCTTTGACGAAGTCGCAACGCTACTGAGCAAACGTGGGATCTCATTCTGTAGACGCTCCGAGTTTTCTATGGGGACGGTTGCTGGCGACATCCCTAGCAACAGCCTAGTGCTTGGTGACAGCATGGGGGAAATGTTTATGTATTACGTTGCCTGTGATATTGCGTTTATAGGCGGCAGCCTCATGCCGCTGGGTGGTCAGAATTTAATTGAAGCCTGCACCATGGGAAAACCTGTATTGATTGGCCCGCATACCTTTAATTTTGAAGATGCAACGAAGCAAGCGATAGCGGCAGGTGCAGCACTTCGTGTGACAGATAAGAATGACTTAAGTGAAAAGCTTGCCAAGCTGATGCAACAAACTGATGAAATTAAAACGATGGGGGATGCTGCCCTAAACTTCAGTCAAAAAGCCGGCGGAGCAACTGATCGTGCAATGCAAATCGTAAAAAAATATTTACCTAATTAATTTACTAATCGCTTTAAATGCATCGCCTTCTGCAAGGCCTAACCATTCAAAGACAACAGACTCGGCATTAACAACCAGAACACCTGCTTGACGCAAACGATTCAATGCATTTTCTTTATTGCTTGGATTACGTGAGATAACGGCATCTTCAACCACCAGCACTTGCTTGCCAGCTTTAAGTAAATCTAAAGCAGTTTGCAAAACACAAATGTGCGATTCCATACCCATGAGAATGACTTGTGGCTTGTCGCCAAACAATCGACGATTGAAAGTTGGCTCAGCACAACATGAGAAAGCGGTTTTTTCAACGGGAGTTTTGTTGGATAAATGCACCATCAAATCTGGCATTGTATGTCCCAAGCCTTTAGGATATTGCTCAGTAAAAACAACAGGCACATCGAGTAATGAAGCTGCTTGTAATAATACAGCGCAATTTCTAACCACTTGAGAAATTGCCTCTGGCATGACAGAGGATAATTTTTCCTGCATATCAACCATGATAAGTTGGCCTTGATGACGGTTAGCAATGAGTGAAACTGAAGCCATACATGCCCCTTAAAATTTAGTTGCTAACCAATTGTTGGTTAACTGCGTCAACATCGACTTCAGCCAGCAATCCTGTTGCAGCCTTCAACGCAATAATATTCATCAAGTAAGTGTAGCGAGCCTGCAATAGATCACGCTTAGCGCCAAAGAACTGTTGTTGCGCATTCAAAACATCCACGCTGGTTCGAACACCAACCTCGTAACCAAGCACCGTTGAATCAAGCTGACTTTGTGATGATGTGAGCGCCTGTTCGTAAGCTTTAATTTGAGAAACCGAACTTACCAAATTCAAGTAAGCCTGGCGTGCATCCAAATCCGCTTGGCGTCTTGCCTGCTCCAAATCATCAGCTGCTTTTTCTTTATTGGCAACAGCTTCTCGCACCTTAGAACTTACAGCACCACCTTGATAAATTGGAATCTGCAATTGCAAACCGATGGTCGCGTTTTTTAAATCATTGCCAAAACCGCTGATACCCCCATTGCTATATGTATCAACATAAGACCCAACCGCATCTAAGGTTGGCATATGTCCTGCGTTCTGACGATCGACTTCTTGCGTAGCAACCTCTAGGGCTTGCTGCTGAATCAGGATAGACAAGTTATTCTGTTCTGCCATAGCAACCCATTTTTCCATATCAACAGACTCAGGCAAGCTTGGTTGCAAATCATTACGAACACCGCTCAGAGGAGCCGCAAGCTGGCCAATAACGGCTTGAATAGCACGCTTCTTAATCTCCAAATCGCTCACCGCAGCAATCTCTTGCGCCTGAACCAAATCAAAACGCGCTTGCGCTTCATTAAAATCGGTAATTGTTGCTGTACCTACATCAAAATTGGCTTTTGCCTGCTCCAACTGTTGCTTAA
>JAHEEA010000013.1 GCA_024640945.1 Candidatus Methylopumilus sp. | reverse complement strand
CATCTACCTTTACCTGAAAATATTGCTGCGAAATTACATGCAGGCATTAAAGTTCGTCTTAGCACACCAACTTCAAATACAGAAGTAATAAGTACCATTCATGAACTAAAACCGTTAATCAGTGAAACCAGTCGTGCTGTCGATGTAATTGCCGATGTTACCGACCAAGCTGGATGGCAACCAGGTGCTAGCGTAAAAGGATTAATTATTTTAGGGGAGCATACACAAGCGGTGATTGTGCCCGAGGAAAGTGTTGTTCTACGTCCGGCCGGTGAAGTTGTTTATGTCATTAAAGATAATCTTGCCACTCAACATGTAGTAAAAACCGGACTACGCCAAGATGGGAAGATTGAAATTATCGAAGGCCTTAATGCCGGCGAAGTAATCGCAACAAACGGTGCAGCATTTCTAACAGACCAAGCTAAAATTAAAATTGAAGCTAATAAAAAGAATAAATAGGAAAATGCCGCATGACGTTACCTGAGCTTTCCATTAAACGCCACGTTTTTGCGTGGATGCTATCTGCGGTTATCGTCCTTTTTGGCGTAATCTCTTATCAACGGATTGGTGTAGACCGTATTCCATCGATTGATTTCCCAATCATCATGGTTAATACCACACTCAAGGGTGCCAACCCAGATGTTGTAGATGCAAGCATTACTAGCATTATTGAATCCGCAATCAATACAACTCCTGGCATTGATCATATTCAATCATCATCCTCACCAGGTGTCTCAACAATCACAATCACCTTTGCACTTAATAAAAATATTGATGTCGCTTACAACGAAGTACAGGCGAAAGTCAGTCAGGTACTTCGCCGCCTTCCCCAAGACACCGACCCACCAACCATTCAAAAAGTAGACTCCAACGCACAGGCAGTTATTTGGTTGGCGCTTACTGGTGACAGAACGATTCAACAACTAAATCTTTACGCAACTAATGTTCTTAAGAAGAAACTTGAAACAATCAATGGGGTGGGCGAAGTCACTTTAGGTGGTCGTCGTGACCGTGTAATTAGAGTCAATTTATCTCCAGATAGAATGGCAGCTTACAAACTAACCTCTACCGATCTGATTAACGCTTTTAATCGTGAACATGTTCAGCTTCCTGGTGGATTTTTAGTCAGCTCCCAAACTGAAAAATTACTCAAATTAGACCTTGAATTTCATAACGTACAAGATCTCGGCAATTTAATTATTCAACATAAAGACGGCGCACCTGTTCGATTGAAAGACGTTGCAAATATTGAAGACAGCATTACGGATAATCGACAAGTTGCTCGGTACAACGGCAAGCCTACAGTAGGTTTAGGGATGGTAAAAATCGCCAATGCCAATACCGTAGAAATTATTAAAGAAGTTGAACGCCGTCTTGATGAAGAAATTCGCCCGAATCTTCCACAAGGGATGAATATCGACATTTCAACCAATGACTCCATTTTCATCAATCAAATGGTTTCATCGCTCAAAGAGCATTTGTTCACAGGTACATTTTTAGCGGCATTAGTTGTATTCATTTTCTTGCGATCTATGCGCTCCACTTTAATTATCGCCACAGCCATTCCAGTATCTCTGTTAGGCGCAATTGCAGTAATGTACTTTTCTGGATACACCTTTAACTCAATGACCTTACTCGGCCTACTCCTACTGATTGGCGTTGTGGTTGATGATGCAATTGTTGTTCTTGAAAACATTTATCGTCATCGAGAGCATATTGATAAAAATCCAATGTCAGCCGCCATTAACGGCTCCCGAGAAGTAACCTTTGCTGTTATCGCCGCATCGTTATCCTTGGTTTGTATTTTTGCCCCTGTCATTTTTATGGATGGCATCATTGGCATGTTCTTTAAATCCTTTGGCGTAGTCGTGACATTTGGCGTATTAGCTTCACTATTCGTCTCCCTCACACTCACGCCGATGCTTTGCTCTCGTTACCTACAAGTTGGCCATACTGATAATAAATGGTACACAGCAATCAGCGACAAACTTAACAAGCTTGATACCTATTATCACAAGCTCTTAACGATGGCGCTTAATCGTCGTTGGACAGTGCTCATTTCAACATTCTTTTTTGTTATTGTTGGCGGCAGCGTTTCCCTTTCTTATGTCAAAAAAGACTTCGTTCCGGAAGCTGATGAAGGTAGCTTTAGCATCAATGTAAAAACACCTCTAGGCTCCTCTTTAGAATATACAAATGACCGCATGAAATTGGTGGAAGCAGCCATTGCAAAACATCCAAAAGAAGTTGCTAGTTATTTCTCTACCATTGGCTCTGGATCAAAAGGTCAAGTAAACCAAGGGAATGTCAACGTACGTCTCTTATCAAAAGCGGATCGCAAAAAAAGTCAGCAGGCTCTAATTAAAGAACTGAAAAAAGATTTCGATAGCATTCCTGGCGTAAAAGCCATTCCATCACCTGCATCGATTGCTAAAGGCCAACGCTCAGAAAAATTGCAATTCAACATCACAGGCAACAACTTAGAAGAGATTGGGCAACTCTCAAAAGCAATGCAACAATCACTCAGCAAAAACACAGAAATGGGGAAAGTGGATTTAGATGTACAGCTAGATTTACCACAGTTAGACATGGAAATTGACCGCCAACGCGCTACAGCTATGGGGTTAAATGCAAGCGATATTGCTGGCGCAGTCAGCTTATTTGCTGGTGGCATCAACGTTGCTAAGTACAACGACACTAATGGTGATGGTCAACGTTACGACATCCGCCTAAAAGCAACGGAAGGTGAACTTAAACAAGTTGCCGATTTAAGTAAAATTTACTTACGAAGCGCTAGTGGTGAGTTAGTACGTTTAGATTCTGTAGCCAGCTTCAAATCAACCCTTGGCGCGGCAGTGATTGGTCGCTATGACTTACAATATTCAGCTAACTTTTATGCGAACCCAAGCATGCCGCTAGGTGATGCTGTTACCCTCGTTAAAGAAACCGCATCAAAAATTGTACCTTCAAATTACAAACTTAAAATG
This sequence comes from Candidatus Methylopumilus sp., assembly GCA_024640945.1. GTDB lineage: Bacteria > Pseudomonadota > Gammaproteobacteria > Burkholderiales > Methylophilaceae > Methylopumilus_A. The sequence continues at coordinate 14,408 of JAHEEA010000013.1, read as the reverse complement.
ACAGGGCAAGCAGAAGAATTCGGCAAAACAATTAAAAATGTGAAGTTTGTATTCTTACTCGCGCTCATCTTACTTTACATGGTATTGGCAAGCCAATTTAACTCATTCGTACAACCATTTATCATCATGCTAGCCCAGCCACTTGCCATTATTGGCGGTCTAATCGCCCTATTAATCGCAGGTGATTCTCTCAATATTTACTCTATGATTGGCCTAGTCTTGCTGATTGGATTAGTTGCAAAGAACTCTATTTTACTAGTCGACTTAACCAATCAATTACGTGAAAGTGGTGAAAGTATTGATGACGCATTAAAAGCAGCCTGTCCAATTCGTTTGCGTCCAGTTGTTATGACTTCTCTCACAATCATTCTGGCGCTATTACCTGCCGCGCTTGGCCTAGGTGCTGGTAGCGAGACAAACAAACCGCTTTCCGTTGCAATTATTGGTGGGATGATTTCTTCTACACTACTGACATTAATTGTAGTGCCGGCCGCTTATTCTTTGGCGATGAATGGATTAGACAACTTCAAGAAAAAATATAGGAAAACTTAATCTGACGCTGCTGGACGCCTCATAATTTTTACAAGATATTCCAGTTTTAAATTTGGCACTTTCACTTGCCACAAATCAGATTCAACAGGAAAGTCATTTAAATTTCCCGTGCGCTCATAACCCAAGCGCTCATAAAATTCGATTAGTTCTTTACGCACCGTAATCACAGACATAAAGAAACCAGCAACACGCCACTCTCTTAAGGTAATCGCTTCAACCGCTTGTATCATTTCTCGACCATAGCCTTTATTTTGCAAAGCCGGCTTTACTGCCACCATGCCAAGCTTGGCAGTGTTCTCATGACGCTCACAACAAATCGTAGCGACAATCTGATCCTTCAATACACCAACCAATATAAAGGCGTCTTCACGTCGAATAATTTCTGCCACTTCAGCAGTTGTTGTACGCAAACCATCAATCAAATCGGCCTCTGTCGTCCAGCCCAAACGACTAGTTTCGCCACGATATGCGGCATTAATTAGATCACTAATAGCTGAGGCATCACCGATTTCGGCTTTATGGAAACTAAGCATTTAAATTACTTCGACAATGGCTGTGTGAATTTCTGCAGGGTAAATTTCTGAACAATCACGCTTCCCACCATATCACCCTGCACGTTGACTGTTGTTCTTATAGTGTCGAGCAGTCGGTCGATAGGCAATAAAATTGCAATTGCTTCAAGAGGCAAGCCTACTGACTGTAAAACCATAACCATCGTGACCATACCAGCACTTGGAATACCTGGCGCACCCATCGCAGCAATCATGGCAGTAAAAAATACAATCATCTGTTGAGTCATGCTTAAGTCTATCCCAGCCAAATTGGCGATAAACAGTGCAGCAGACGCTTCATAAAGCGCCGTACCATCCATGTTTATAGTTGCCCCTAAGGGAATAACGAAACCGGCGATTTCAGGCTTTACGTGCAAATGTTGAGTGGTGCAACGTAATGTTACTGGCAAAGTCGCATTACTCGAACTCGTCGCGAATGCCGTTAATAAAGCTTCACGAGCACCCTGCCAAAACCACAAAGGAGATTTTCGAGTAAATAAATATAGAATTAATGGTAAAACAATGACGCCATGAAACAAGGTGGTGCCGACAACTACTGCAACAAACTTAGCTAAGGTATTCAACATGGCAGCATCTTGAACAGCAACCAGTTTCACTAAAAGCGCCATGACCCCCAACGGCGCTAAATGCATGATCCAGCCAACCATGCGCATGATGATTTCAAGACCTTCTTCAAACAAAGCTAATATATTTTTATAGCGCTCACCACCAACGACCAAAGCGATACCAAGAATTAATGCAAATACCACAACGGCAAGCACGTTCCCTTGAGCGAGGGCAGAAAACGGATTAAGAAATAATCCATGAAGTAATTGTGTGAAGAATTCTGACAATGGCAATTGTTTTGCTTCAAAAGCATGCAAGGAATTTTGGAACATATCCAAATGCAAACCCAATCCAGGCTTAAAGTAATTACTTGCCGCAAGCCCCAGGGCAATTGCAATCGCCATAGAGCTAAGAAAGAACATCAAAGTCACCACCCAAACCCGATGGATTTGTTGATGCTGCCTCAAATTAGCAATGCCCACAGCAATTGAACAAAACACCAAAGGAACAAGAATCATTTTAAGCAAATCAATAAATAGTGTGCCAACAAGATTAGCGGCATACACACTATTTTGAAAAGTTGCTTGTTCTGGACTGATTCCGTGAAGATAAACACCCAGGCCTACACCCAAAATTGCACCAAGCAGAATTTGGATATTAAGGCTCAGGCGTCTCATGATTAAGCCTTTTTCTTAGTAGACTTAGTTGCGGACTTTGGTTTTGAGGCTAATTTCGTTTTTGCTGCGCTTTTAGCAATATTCTTTGCCTTAGCCACTGCTTTCTCATTTAAAACTTCTTCGTCCACACTGATAGCTGGATTATCCACATCTATCTTTTCTACTGGCTTGGCTGCTGTTTTTTCAAATACTGCGGCAAAGAAGCCATCTGTTTGATGTAAATGTGGAAGTAATTTTAAATACGGGCCAGTATCTAAGTTAATTTGCTGTTGTTGCAAAATAGGTCCTGCAGGAACCAATACGAAATCTGAATTGGCTTTTAAGAATGCATCTGCAATCACTTCGTTTTCATCTTGCAACAAACTACATGTGGCATAAACCAAACGACCACCCGTTTTTACTAATTTAGCTGCACGCGCCAAAATATTCGTTTGCTTAACCGAAAGCTCTAAAACATCTTGTGGCTTTTGACGCCATTTTAAATCTGGATTGCGGCGCAGAGTACCTAAACCACTACAAGGTGCATCAACCAACACACGATCAAATTTACCATTCAAACGTTTTAATTTTGGATCAGCTTCACTGCTGATGACTTGGCTATGCAAATTAGACAGGCCTGAACGTTTTAGACGCTTACCTAAATTCTGCAAACGCTTTTCTGAAACATCAAATGCATAAATTCGACCTGAATTACGCATCAATGCCCCCATCGCCAAACTCTTACCACCAGCACCAGCACAAAAGTCAGCAACCATTTCTCCACGACGTGGCGCAACTAATTGCGCTAGCAATTGACTACCTTCATCCTGAACTTCAATCTTGCCATCCGTGAACAATACATGACGACTAATCGTCATCTTTTGAGCCATACGCAAACCATTAGGGGCGTAAGGAGTAGGATTTACTTCTGTTTTTTCAGAAGCAAATTTCGCAATCACATCCTCACGTGTTGCTTTAACCAAGTTCACACGCAAATCTAAAGATGCAGGCTGATGCATGCTTCTAGCAATAGTAAGCGCTTCTTCTTCGCCGTACTGCACGACCAATTTATCCCATAACCATTCAGGCAAATCAGCTTGCATAGCTTTGCTAATATCGTCAGTCTTTTTAGCTTTGATTTCTTGCGCCCACTCTTTTTGTTGTGCAGTAAGTGAGTCAGCTAAATCACGCGTGCTCATTCCTTGCACACGTACTAACCAAGCAACTAACAATTTACGTGGATCTTCACCATCGCAAACATAAGATAGAAATGATTTGCGACGCAAAACGCCATAAACTGACTCAGCAATAAATGCACGATCTTTGGTGCCAAGGTCACGATTCTGCTTAAAGAACCATCCTAGCTTGACGTCTGCTGGGCCAGTATTCGATAAGACATCTGCCAGTACCACACCAGCTAATCGTAAAAGGTTAGAGTTCACTATCATTTTGCTATATCGGTATTCAAGCCCGTTGCGACTAATTCGAACCCGCTACCGTCCTTTGCTATTTTTAAAATTTTAATTGGAATAAATCGATAATCCATTGCTAACCAAACCTCGGTTTTTTCATCTGGGTCACCGCTACTTTTTGCGATGTGAAACGCATTTAATTGCCCCATCTCAGTTTGAATTTTATCCTCACCCACAAACTGATAATCATAAGTCATTAATGTTTTGCCATTAGTTAAAGGGTATTGCATACGATTTAACGGCGGAACAAAAATAAATTGAAACAAGAAACTTAAAAAATCTTGAGTGCCTTCTGATAAATCCAACACCTTTTCTGCCTTCGCATTTTTAATGGTGAGCTTCATCGCGTCCCAATCAAAATGTGCAGTTTGTAACTTTTCCGGCTTATTAGAAAGCTCAAAACGATAATCTTCTGGCTGCAACCCTTCATCAGTTACCTTGCCAACGCTGGTCTCCAAACGCTTTCCAGAAAAAGCTAAGCTCGCCAAACCTTTTGCTTCAGCCTCGCTACGAAGACTATATCTACCACCCGCCTCAGCCTGATAACGAATATGCGCTTTACCACTTCCAAATCCCGTTCGCTTAATTTCAAAGAACAAATCTACATAAGTTGGCGGTGGCAATGGCGGCTCTTCAGCAAATCGCGGCTCTCGATCAAGAGTATCTTCAACGTTCATATTCGAAGTTTCAGCAACTTGATGTTGCTGATTAACTGAAGATGATTGCGGCCTTAATTCTTTTCTTTCTAAAGGAGGCTTATCCTTGATAACTTTTTTGGGGAGTTTTTGAGCAACAGATTTTGGTGGTAAAACCAACTCAGCTTCTATCGTATGCGGCTCCAAATCAAAATCGGGCCATTCAAATTGCATGCCACCAAACAAAATAAGGTGCATCAAAACAGAAAATAATAGCGCCCAAAACCACACCCAAGGGATCGCTAACTTTTTTAAATACTGCTTTAATTGTGCTGTTGGCAAATTGTTAACATCGCCTCAATAGAAAACTACTGAACAACGATACTCGTCAATATCTGCTCTATGACGGCACCTTTGTCATCTTGCATTAAGATACGCACAGGCAAATAATGCTGATCGACTGCTAACCAAAAATGCTTTTCATCAGCAGGCTCAACTTTGCCACTATTCGTTAATTCAACCACTTTAAATTGTCCTGCCGGCGTTTCCATTACATCGTCTTTAGAGATTAAATGGTAATGATAATTCCTTAATTTCTTACCTGTCGTGACTGACAAAAGCACCGCTTCAGAAAGTGGTGGGGTATGCATCCATTGGTAAGGATAACTCACTAAGTCTTGGGTACCTTTATTCAAAGCCTCAACCGTCTCATTACCTTTGGATTTCATAGTGAGCTGCAACTTAGTCCAATCAAAATCAGCAAGGACAAATTTCTTAGGGTTGTCTGCTTGATGTGATTCAAAGTGTAAAGGTTGCAAACCTTCAGCCGTCACTAAACCTTCGCTTTTTAAAATACGTTTACCAAAAAGGGCATACACGCCAATACCTTCAGTCACGCTATCAATTTTGTATTGATCACCTGACTGATGATAAGTCTCGGTTACGATCGCAAAAGGTTTGTCATTCCGAATCGCTTGATAAGTAAGCGTGACTTGCTTAGGTGCAGCAAACGCAATGTTTGCCAACACCAACAAAGCCAAACCTAACAATCTAAGCTTCATATCAGTAAAGACTTCTTAAACAACAACTGTCGGCGCTTCGCCTGCTTGTTGGGCACGAATATGTCCAATTTCAAAGACTTGTTCGCCCTCTGCTTTCAATAAAGCCATCGCTGCTGATGCTTGTTCTTTAGCCACAATCACCACCATACCAATACCGCAGTTAAATGTTTTATGCATTTCACTTTCAGCCACATTACCTTGTGCTTGCAACCAAGTGAACAAAGCAGGCATATCCCAACTACCTTTTTTAATTTCCGCAGTTAATCCTTCTGGCAACACACGCGGCACGTTTTCTGTAATGCCGCCACCTGTAATATGCGCCATACCCTTCACTGGTATCGCTTCAATAAGCTTCAATAAAGATTTCACATAAATACGTGTTGGCGCCATCACAACATCCTTAAATGGTTTGCCGTGGAAATCTGCATCCATATCAATACCAGATTTCGCAATTAACTTACGAATAAGTGAATAACCATTTGAGTGAGCGCCACTTGAAGCTAAACCAAGCACAACATCACCTGTTGAGATGGTTTTACCCGTAATTAAGCTTTCTTTATCTACACAACCTACGGCAAAGCCTGCCAAGTCGTATTCGCCGGCTGGGTACATGCCTGGCATTTCCGCCGTTTCCCCCCCAACCAAAGCGCAACCTGACTGTTCGCAGCCTTGCGCAATACCTTTAATTACCTGTGCAGCAGTACCAACTTCCAATTTGCCACAAGCAAAATAATCTAAGAAGAACAATGGTTCAGCACCCTGAACCAAAATATCGTTGACACTCATCGCGACCAAATCGATACCAACGGTGTCATGTTTATTTAATTCAAAAGCGAGTTTTAGTTTTGTGCCTACACCGTCAGTACCAGAGACCAATACTGGATTCTTGAATTTCTTAGGCATTTCAAATAAAGATCCGAAGCCGCCAATACCACCCAACACTTCAGGGCGCATCGTACGTTTAGCAAAAGGCTTAATCTGCTCTACCAGCGCATCACCTGCTTCAATATCTACCCCAGCATCACGGTAGCTAATAGAAGTGTTGCCGGCTTGGTCATTAGAATTCAAGGCTTTCTCGCTTTCTACAAGATAAAAACAAATAAAAGGTTAAAATACGCTTTATTGCGGTATTTTTTGGAATACCCGAATTTTAACCTAAATGACGACTAAACGAAAAAAGACTCAGCGATAAAATTAAGTATTCATCATGCTTTTATTAGATATTCTACCCAATTAAATGAAACAACTTTTACTCGACATTCAGCCGCTTGCTCTTCCTAGCCTCGATAACTTTGTCGTGGGTGAAAATGCTGAAGCATTGCACAGTATTAAAGAAGCACTCAGCCCTGCGCTAATCATTAGCAGTAATAACCGTTTTATTTATCTATGGGGCGCCGAGGGTAGTGGCAAAACGCATCTCATTAAAGCGAGCAAAGCGCTCGCTGACCAAAACAGAATTCCTTTTGTTTTTGCAGATGACGTTCATACCCTTAACGACCAAGAGCAAATTGACTTATTTAACCAATATAACGAACTGCGCGCAGGCCAAGGTGTGTTAATCGCGACAGGGAATGCTTCGCCAAGCCAAATGGGCTTACGAGATGATTTAGCTACGCGGTTAGCCTGGGGCTTAACTTATCAACTACACCCTCTCACCGACGAAGAAAAAGCACAGGCTCTTAAATCTCACGCTGCGGCACGCGGAATGAATTTACCTGACGAAGTGGTCGATTATTGTTTACGCTATCTACGAAGAGATTTACCTAACCTCATGGCTACCTTAGACGCACTCGATGAATGGTCACTCACAGAGAAAAAACCAATCACCGTGCCTTTGCTTAAAAAACTGCTTCAACTTCCACTTAATATTTAGAACCAAACAATTGCTATGCTACGCCTTTCAGAAATCAAACTCCCTTTAGCAAATGCCACTTCGCTTCATCACGAACCCGAAGTCATTCAAGCTGCAGCGATTAAAAAACTTGGTATCCCAGCCAGTGATTTAATCAGCATGGCCATTTTCAAACGCGGCGTAGATGCACGTAAATCACATGCAATTTTGTTTGTGTACACACTCGATATCGAAGTAAAAAACGAAGCAAAAATTTTAGCTAAATTCAAAAAAGACCCGCACGTTAAAGTAGCGCCTGATACCTCTTACCGCTTTGTAGCAAAAGCAAGCGATGACAACAAAACACCACGCCCAGTGATTATAGGCTTTGGTCCATCAGGGATTTTTGCAGCGCTCATTTTGGCACAATCTGGATTCAAGCCCATTGTCTTAGAACGCGGCAAAGCCGTCCGAGAGCGCACTAAAGACACATGGGCTTTATGGCGTAAAAGTGTACTCAATCCAGAATCTAATGTGCAGTTTGGTGAAGGTGGTGCCGGCACTTTTTCAGACGGCAAACTTTATAGCCAAATCAAAGACCCTAAGCATTACGGTCGCAAAGTGCTCAATGAGTTTGTGAAAGCAGGCGCGCCAGAAGAAATTCTATACGTAAGCCATCCACACATTGGTACATTCCGTTTAGTGGGGATGGTAGAAGAAATGCGTAAAAACATCATCGAACTGGGCGGAGAAATCCGCTTTCAGAGTCGCGTAGATGATATTGAAATTAAAAACGGCCAAGTGCAAGGTGTCGTGCTACAAAATGGCGAACGCATTGCAACCAACCATCTTGTGTTAGCAGTCGGCCATAGTGCACGTGATACTTTTGAGATGATCCACAAACGTGGCATTTATATTGAAGCAAAACCTTTTTCAATTGGCTTCCGTATTGAACATCCACAATCGCTCATTGACCATGCACGCTTTGGCCCGAATGCCCAGCACCCAGTCTTGGGCGCAGCGGATTATAAGCTCGTACATCACGCAAAAAATGGACGCAGTGTCTATAGCTTCTGCATGTGCCCGGGCGGAACAGTGGTTGCAGCGGCCTCTGAAGAAGGTCGTGTAGTCACGAATGGCATGAGCCAATATTCTCGCAACGAACGTAATGCCAACGCGGGTATTGTGGTGGGTATTGACCCTGAAAAAGATTATCCAGGTGACCCACTCGCTGGCATGGAGTTTCAACGGAAATGGGAAGCAAGAGCATTTGAACTAGGTGGAAAGAATTACAAAGCACCGGGGCAACTGATTGGCGACTTTATCAATGGCAAACCCTCCACTGAATTTGGCGCAGTGCAACCATCCTACACACCAGGGGTTCATCTCACAGATTTAAGCACCGCCTTACCTGAATATGCCATTACCGCTATCCGTGAAGCACTCCCTGCTTTTGCAAAACAGATCAAAGGCTTTGATTTACCAGATGGAGTACTGACAGGGGTAGAAACTAGAACCTCATCACCGATTAGAATTAAACGCGACGACGAAACCCTACAAAGCATCAATACCAAAGGGCTCTATCCAACGGGCGAAGGGGCTGGCTACGCAGGTGGAATTTTATCGGCGGCAGTCGATGGGATCAAGATTGCTGAAGCTGTAGCACTGAATATAAGCAAACCAAACTAAGCAGCAGTCACCACGATTTCGCCACGACCTGTTTTGCCATGATTATCAGTCCAGGTCACGACAACTACATCACCTGCCTTGGCATGATTCAAATGAAAAGTAAGGTAAGGATTTTTAGAAATGCCAGTGCCCCATTGCGCTTCAAAAACTTGCTTTCCGTTTAAGCTAGCATTCACTAACTGAACAAAATTAGCAGCAATAAATTCGCCTAAGTTATTCTTACGGCGCCCTGTTTCCATAGGGTGACCAATCAGCACTTTAACTTCCGTAACACCGCCTTTAAGCTGAGCACGCATTTTCATCGTATCTGCCATCTTAGCCACATCCATTTTCTAAAACTTCTACACGCTTTTTAGCTGAGAAATATTGATTACCCACCTTAATGATTGCTTGGACATCTGAGGTTTCTGCCATCTTAATACGGGTAACAATATAAGGATCAGCACCTTCACCAAATACAAAATGCGCAATCAGCGGCGTAGGATTGTTTTCTACAAGAATAGCGAACGATTCACTATTCGCTATCTCACTTTTAACTTCAATTTGCACCACAGCACCGTTTTCCGCTTTATCTGGTGCGATGATTGTGATTTGTTTAGATTCTTTAATCTCACTAATACCTAAACCACTCAGCGCTGAATTTAATTTTGTGGATTCAAAAGCAGGCGAGTTCCACATCGCGGCAAACGCACGAATAGGGACTAAAACGAGCGCACTCGCCGCAAACAATATTTTTACAAAGTCTCTACGTTGCATAAGCTTCCTTATTTAAAAATCCCACTTTTTTTAGGCTCATCTATCATTTTTCTAAGCTCATTTAATCGGGCTTCAGCAATTGATTGTTGATAAAAGTCACCATCATTTGCACGCACTGCTAAGTCCATTTGTTCAAGCGCTCTTTGTAAATTGTATCGATAAAAATAACCTTCACCTTGCGCCTGATGACTCAACAAACGTTTACCTAAAAAGGCATAGGATTTTGACTTAAGCTCAAACAAAACTGGGTCACTAGGATAAAGCTGTTGTTTCTCATTAATAAATTTAATCGCTTGATCAAACTGTCGCACCCGAATCAAATGCTCGGCATAACCCTGAATCAAAGCACGATGATTAGGGTGGGTCGCCAAACCTGAAGTGTACGCCTTAGCTGCCTGAACAGGGTTGTCACGTGCCACTTCAATAGTGGCTGCCAAGGTTGCAAAGAATGCATGATTAGGTGCATTTGAACGTAGCCAAGCAAGCTGCTTACTTGCGCCATTTAAATCATTATTTCTAATGAGCGCACATGCCAAACCATAGTGCTGCGCAGTCTCACTGCTGTATCTCTTTTCTTTTAAGTTATCTTGATACAAAGCCACAGCTTGCGATGGTGTATTTAAGCTGGCTAAAATTTTGGCGCGAACATAATCGAATTCAGGGGAATAAGGTAATAAACGAAAACGACTTTGTGAAACGCGTGCTCGAACATCCGCAATACGTTCACCCGTCACAGGGTGGGTGCGCAAAAATGCTGGCGCACTACCCTCAACAAAACGTGTGCCTTTCTGCATCGTTTCAAAAAATGCAGGCATTGCATTTGTATCAAATCCAGATTGTTCAAGAATGCTGATGCCAACTCTATCGGCCTCTCGCTCGTGAGTTCTTGTGTAATCCAATTGCTTTTGAACTGCTCCTGCTGATGAAGCAGTCATCGCAGCACTAGCCAATTGTGTATTCGCACGAGCAGCCAAGACAGCTAGCGCCATACTTGCCATGCTAATAATAGAGTCATTTTTCTGCTGAGCTAACATTCTTGCCAAATGGTGTTGAACAACGTGGCCAATTTCATGGCCTATCACGCTTGCTAACTCCGACTCATTATTTGCAGCAATAATCAACCCTGTATGAACCCCAACAACACCGCCAGGCATTGCAAAAGCGTTAATACTGTTATCACGCACAACAAAAAAATTAAAAGACTGTGTTTTGTCAGGGCCGTTACTGGCGAGGCGCATCCCTAAATTCTGAATATAATCCTGAATCTCTGGATCACCCACGACTTCGTCACTTGACATGACATCGCGCATAATCTGATCAGCAATTTTCTTCTCATCTAAAGGCGAAAGCACTGTCTGCGAAACATCACCCAAATCAGGCAATTCGTCAGCCAAAACGCACGGGGCAAAAATACTAATAAGTAAAATGGTATAAACAAGCTTCATCATTGATATGATAACGATATTGAGTGCCAAGTTCACTGATTGAAATGAAATTTGGCTGAATAAAATTAGAAAAAGGCATAGCTTATGAGTAGCACCCTCACGCATTTTGATAGCCAGGGCCAAGCGCACATGGTCGATGTTGGGAACAAGTCAGATACAAATCGCGCTGCCATCGCCCAAGGTAGCATTAGAATGCTACCTGAAACACTGGTGTTAATTATGCAGGGTGATGCAAAAAAGGGGGATGTTTTAGGTATCGCCCGAATTGCTGCTATTCAAGCCTCAAAGCGTACTGCAGACTTAATTCCTTTATGTCATCCAATCAGCCTAACTAAAGTGAGCGTGGAATTTAAGATTGATACCCCAAACAACACGATTAACTGTCAAGTCCTCGCACAATGCACAGGAAAAACAGGCGTGGAAATGGAAGCATTGACTGCGACCAGCGTCGCATTACTCACCATTTACGATATGGTCAAAGCTGCGGACAAAAGCATGGTCATCAGTGAAATTAAATTGCTTGAAAAACAAGGCGGAAAATCAGGCCATTGGAAAGCAGAGTAATCAGCCGCGTAGCACGCGCTTTAACAAACTGAAATACTCAAAAATAATTAGCGGGACGACAATAAATACCAAAGGATTTAATTGCCAAGCGGCTACAAATTTTGCATTCAACAAGGCGATTGTTGCTCGCGTTAATCCGCATCCCCAGCAATAATTAAAATCGAAAAAATGGCTGAATAAACAGGGTGGTGAAATTTGGTTTAGCCAATCAGGCATTAACCACGCAAGCAAAGCCAATAAAGTTAATAGAACTAAAGTCATTAGCTCGATTAACTGATTATTTTTTAAGCTGTAAACCTTGAGCATCTCTAAAACTGCCCGTAAGTATCATAATAAAATCAATCAAGGTCCAAATACCACAAGCACCTAGAGTTAATAACATTAAGATTCCAGTACCAACTTTACCTACATAAAAACGATGAACACCCAAAGAACCTAAAAATAAACAGAGCAATAAAGCAGGAACAAATTCTTTATCAGAAACACCTACCAAACTTCCAGATAAAGGCACTCCACATTTGGTGCAGATAACAGCTTTATCGCTTACTTGATTACCGCATTCTGGACAAAAAGCCATAAAAAAACCTCACTTCTATTTTATAAAAACCATTAAAAGATTATAACTTGTAGGGATCTGCATCAATAAACGGCTTATTTCCATCTATTAAATCAGAAATCAATTTTGCACTTGCTGGCGCCATCGTTAATCCATATCTAAAATGTCCTGTATTGAGATATAAATTTTTAATCGTTGGATGCGCTGAAATTGTAGGGAGGTTTTCTGGTGTGCCCGGGCGTAAACCACTCCAATGTTTAATAATAGGCATGCCTTTTAATGCCGGCATAATTGCTTCAGCTTTAGCTGCCAATTCAACACGCACCTGTTCCGTTGTTGAGCTATCGAAACCAACATCTTCCAGCGTACTACCAGCCAACAAATAACCGTCAGGCCTTGGAATCATATAAAAACCATCTTTATAGACGATTTGATTTAAGTTGTTCTTTGGTTGATACAGCAGAATTTGACCGCGCATTGGCTTAATACTGAGCTGACTAGCAACGTCTTTTAATAATTGAAAGCTCCAGGCGCCTGATGTGACTATAAATTGATCCGCACTTATTGTTCTGCCATCTAAGGTTTTCCACTCTTTCAACTCACCCAGTTCTTGCAAAGGGCTTAATTCGGTATTTTCTAATAAAGTTACCTGATGCTGCTCCAACCATAGACGCAATGCCTGCATCAAATAAGGTGGCCGTATCTGACAAACTTTAGGAAGCCACAAAGCATTTTCATCTTGACTTGAAATGCCCTCAAACTGACTTGCCTTAACCGACTCAACTTCAACTTGATATTGCTCACACCAGCTTAAAGCAAGTTGAGAATCAAAATTCGGCAGAATTAAAAAGCCTGACTGATGAAAACCGGTGGGAAGGTTTGTTTCACACTCAAGTCTTTCACAAATTTGGCGATATTTTTCAGCACCAAACTGTGTCAACGCGTTAACGGGCTCAGAATACATCCAAGGCAATAATGGAAAGACGATGCCGCCGCCAGCCCAAGATGACTCGCCTGAAGTTTGACTGGCAATTTGATTGCGTTCAACGATGGTGACGCGATGGCCTCGATCAACCAACTCCATTGCTGTCATGCACCCAACAATGCCGCCGCCTACGATGACGACGTGTTTACTCATACTCCTTTGCCTGTGAGTAAAATTTTCTCGGCCAAGACAAGGTCATGCGGCTTAGCCAAAAGGACCACAACATCGCCTTCTTCAAAAACAAAATCTGGGCTGACTTCAACTGGATGGGCGTTTCTTCGAACAGCCGTAATTTCAGCCTTACACTCGCCAAAATAAATATCCTTAATAGCGGTCCCTATGCAATGTGCCAATGCATTAACAGGCACAGAGTGCAACCTTGGAACTGAGCGCTCAACAGCCTCATCACCGTCTGAAACGCCATGAAAGAATCCTTTAAACATTTTGTAACGCTCCTCACGAAACACGCGAATACGCTTCACAACACGATTCAAGGGGACACCCAACAAAACAAGCGCATGGGAGGCGAGCATCAAGCTTCCTTCTAGCACTTCAGGAACAACTTCTGACGCGCCAGCATCACGGAATCTTTCCATATTCGTATCATCAACAGTCCTTACTACAACTGGCAATCCAGGAAAGTAATCATTCACTAAGTGCAAAATCTTAATCGCTGATGGAGGATCATCGTAACTAATAATCAGTGCTTTAGCTCGGGCACCGCCGGCCGCATTTAAAACGATACGTTTACCCGCATCACCATACATCACTTGCTCACCTGCGCTTGCCGCTTCTTGTACACGGGCAGGATCAATATCAAGCGCAATAAAAGGGATTTTTTCTTCTTTTAAGAAGCGACTTAGGTACTGTCCACTTCGACCGAAACCACAAATAATCACGTGGTCTTTTAACTGATCACCAGCATGCGCAATATCTTCAATTTGATGCTTACGGTTACGGGTATAACTACGCGCAAAAAACTCCGCTATTTTTAAATTATGCTGAATAATGAAAGGCGCAATCACCATAGTAATCAGTGAAGCGCCCAGTACGATTTGCAACACCGCACCGCTAATGATGTGATGCTC
>JAHEEA010000023.1 GCA_024640945.1 Candidatus Methylopumilus sp. | reverse complement strand
ATACCGATTTGTCCGGATCTGAAGCGCAATATCAAAAATGGATTGAAAAAGGTTTTCATGGTGCCATGGATTATATGGCAAAACACGGTCATAAGCGTAGTCAACCAAGCGAATTAGTGCCGGGAACGATACGTGTTATTTCTGTCCGCATGGATTACATTCCTCCAGAAACAAGAGATAGTGAAAGCGTTTTAAATGACGGCGCGTCAGCCTTTATTTCACGCTACGCAATGGGGCGTGACTACCACAAGGTTTTACGTAGTCGATTACAAAAACTTTGTGAGCGCATTCAAGAAGAGATTGGTGAGTTCTCTTATCGAGTTTTTACTGATAGCGCCCCTGTATTAGAGGTATCACTCGCTGAAAAAGCTGGCTTGGGCTGGCGAGGCAAACATACGCTATTGCTATCTAGAGAAGCGGGCTCGAATTTCTTTTTAGGTGAAATTTATACAGATTTACCACTGCCTGTGGATGATGCTGTAGGCAATCATTGCGGCACATGCCAGGCCTGCATTGATTTTTGCCCCACCCAAGCGATTATTGCGCCATATCAATTAGATGCGAGGCGTTGCATCTCTTACTTAACGATAGAGTTAAAAACAAGCATTCCTGTAGAGTTCAGAACGCTTATTGGCAATAGAGTTTATGGCTGTGACGACTGCCAATTAGCCTGCCCATGGAACAAGTTCGCACAACTCACTGAACAAGAAGATTTTCACGTAAGGCATGGCCTGGACGATGTTTTGCTCGTGGATTTATTCAACTGGAACGAAGCAACCTTCAATGAAAAAATGGCTGGAAGTGCCATTTATCGCATAGGTTATGAGCAATGGTTGCGCAATATTGCAATAGGCCTAGGCAATGCTCCAAGCACACCTCAAATCATTAATGCCTTATTAAGTCGCCAGCATGATGATTCCCAAATGCTTAGAGAGCATGTGGCTTGGGCATTACAACAGCATGGCATCACGGTATAATTCGCCAACATTGATGACTTAAAGTCTAAAAACATGACTGAATCAACATTCAAAAAACTCTCATATGCGCTGTTTGGCGCCCTCGCTATTTTTATATTGCTGACATTTAAACAATATGGAATAAGTAATGATGAAAATGTGCAGCATGTTTATGGACAGCTTTTATTAAAATTCTACGAATCTGGATTTACAGATCAATCCGCTTTTACTTACAAAAATCTTTATTTGTACGGTGGTTTTTTTGATTTAATCGCAGCAAGCTTAGAGCGAATCTTACCTATGTGGGTATGGGATATTCGCCACCTGCTCTCTGCTACTTTTGGTTTTCTTGGCATTGTGGCTGTATATAAAATCACAAAAGAACTCGCTGGCGAGCGTTCGGCATTCTTTGCAATCCTGTTACTCAGCCTAACAGGGGCATGGTCTGGCGCTATGTTTACCCATACCAAGGATATTTCATTTGGCGCTTGCATGGCATGGGCCATGTATTACACACTGCTGATTGCTAAACATCTTCCTCGCGTCCCTTTGAATTTAAGCGTTAAATTAGGAATCGCCATAGGCTGTGCATTGGGATTACGTATTGGCGGCGCTTTCGCTGTTATCTACCTTTTCATACTAGTGTTTCTTGGCGTTCTTCTTCAGACAAATACATTCAAACAAAAATTAGAATACGGCTTTAAAAGCGCAACTGGCCTAATCCCAGCAGGCATCACTGCATTTTGTTTAATGATTCTATTTTGGCCTTGGGCAATCATGGGAGCTGACAATATCCTGATTGCGGCAAAATCCTTCTCTCACTTTGCTTTCAATATGGACACTTTGGTTAATGGGAAATTTGTAAGCATTGGTGAAATATCACGGACTTATTTATTTCAGTACTTATCCATCCGTCTGCCAGAGATATTTCTAATCGGCATTGCTTGTATTTTTCTATGGGTCATCGTTAGGGTTAAACAGTTTAATCCTGCCAATCACTTAGCTGCTTTAAGTGTTGCCATTACAGTGCTGTTCCCTTTGGTATTTGTGCTTTATGACAGGCCTGCGCTTTACAACGGTGTGCGTCATTTCACATTTATCATTCCACCACTTGCCATTATTGCTGGTATAGGCTTATCTCAAGCGTGGAAAGCCTTAGCGCAATATAAAAAATCACAATTCGCTTTTGGTGTTATAGCTGCCATACTGGCTGTTAATACTGCGACCACCTTATATCAACTAAGACCTTACGAATACATCTATTACAATCATTTTGCAGGCAGCAACTTTAAAGAGGCTGAACATAAATGGGAAAGTGACTATTGGTCAAGCAGCCTGATTGAAACGACGCAAATACTGGAAGACTATTTAGACAAGGAAGAGGCCCAAGCACCAATTAAAGATCTTAAAGATCATTATCTTGTTGCGGTGTGTGCGGAAGCTTTTCAGGGTGATGCTTATTTCGATAAACGCTTAAGCGTTACAGAAGATTGGGGGGTTGCCGACTTCTTTATTTCTGGCACTAATATGAATTGCGATAAAGTATTACAAGGAAAGATGGTCGGCACCGTTGAGCGCCTTGGCGCCACACTTGCTGTAGTAAAAGACCGGCGCCAACTGGTTGGCGAAGATAGACGCCCTCGTGCAGCCCCTAGAGATTGATACGACTGGAACCACAATGACTCATCGTGCAAATAAAAATCCTCACATCACCGTTATTATTCCAGCCTTTAATGAAGCGTTGGCAATAGCAGCGACGGTTAAAAACATTGCTCATCATCTCGATGACTTAAGTTCGAATTGGGATATCGTGGTGATTGACGACGGCAGTCGTGATCAGACTGCTGAGGTTGTTCGTGGCCTACCCGATAAACTCAATACAACATTGGTTAGATTTTCACGTAATTTTGGCAAAGAATATGCCATTACCGCTGGTTTAGAACACGCTCAGGGCGACTTAGTCATTTGTATGGATGCGGATGGCCAACACTCTGCGGAACTCTTAGCTCAGATGCTCGAGAAGTGGCGTGAAGGATTTGAAATGGTCTACGCAGTTCGCCAAGATCGTGAAGTTGAATCTAGCTTTAAACGTTGGGGATCGCGTATTTTTTACAGAGCGATTAGCTTGGGTGGGCAAATTCACATTCCTAGAGATGCCGGTGATTTCCGTTTAATGGATAGGCAAGTCGTTAACGCCCTACTTTCATTACCTGAGCGTAATCGCTTCATGAAGGGTATGTATGCTTGGGTCGGATATAAATCTGTAGGAATTCCTTACACCCCGCTACCGCGCTCTCATGGCGAAAGTGCCTACTCAAAACTTAAATTAATTCAACTTGCTTGGACTGGTGTTACTAGCTTTTCCGTGATGCCATTGCGCTTAGCTAGCGCCGTTGGCACGACGCTTTCGTTGATCTCATTTATTTATGGTCTATACGTAGTAATTGACCGTTTATTCTTTAATGAGTCGGTGCCTGGATGGCCGACGATGGTTGCCGGTATGATGTTTTTTGCTGGGGTGCAATTACTATTTATTGGAATACTGGGTGAATACTTAGCCCGTATATATGATGAAGTTAAAGGTCGCCCATCCTATATTGTCGCTGAAGTTAAAAAACCTCAAGATCAAGCATCATGAAGCGAAGCTCCATCTCTTGGTTTGCGGTGATTGGTGCAGCTGCAGCCGCAGTGCATTACCTCGTCGCCGTAGGGATTGAATTTACCCAACTAATTAGCCCAGCTAAAGCAAATACTTTAGGGTTCTTATTGGCATTTCCGGTGAGTTATTTGGGCCACAGAAAACTAAGTTTTGCAGGGCACACTGCAACTCACCAGCAAGCTTTTCCAAAATTCTTCGCTGTAGCGCTGACTGGCTTTCTTGTTAATCAGTTTATGGTATTGAATACACTCAGTTCTACTGCACTACCATTTTGGTTGGTGCTTGCTGTTGTTATGGTCTTAGTTGCCATTTCCACATACCTACTTAGCCGTTATTGGGCTTTTAAGGGCAAAGTATGAATCCGATAATCATGAGTGCTGATGACTATGCTTATAGCGCGTCAATTGATGAAGCCATTATAAAACTCATCAAGAATGATCGTCTTAGTGCAACATCTTGCATGGTACTAAGCCCTCGATGGAAAGAAGCTGGAAAACTCATCAATCCAGCCATCAGAAAAAAGGCTTCGATTGGCTTACATCTAGATTTCACGCAATTCGGAAACGCTTATCCGCATGGAAAGCTCATTCTATTAAGCTTAATGCGACGCTTACCTAAAGAGTCTATAAAAATAAGTATTAATAAGCAGCTGGATGCTTTTGAAGAAGTGATTGGATCAAGTCCAGATTATGTTGACGGCCATCAACACATACATCAATTACCCCAAATACGTGATGTCTTAATTGAAGTTTTACTTGAACGATATCAAAACAATCTTCCATGGCTGCGCATAGCAAAACCACCCGTCAGCGATGGTTTAAAAGGATTGATTATTAGATTATTGGGCGCAAACGCTTTAGAAAAGAAAGCATTAGCATTTAACTTTAAATGCAGCACCGAACTGCTAGGGGTTTATGCTTTCAACACTAGCCCTGCTGCGTACGAACTAATGCTGAGCAAATGGATACGACAAGCGAAAAAAAGCGCAGGTGTTCCTGCGCTGATGTGTCATCCGGCTATCCAGAAATATTCTAACGATAAAACTAATGACCCTATTTTTAATGCACGACTTAACGAGTATCAAGTTCTCAATAGCGAAATCATCGGCCACATCTTAGATGGTGTAGACGTAGTTAAAAGTCCTGCCTAGCTTGATGTATTGGAGATCGTTGTTTCTTCATTAACGATAGGCTTCTTGAATGTTTTTTTCTTTGACGCTAATTTTAAAGGTTTTTTCATTACGCAACGCTCGCTACCAAAAACACCTGCAGCACCGTCTGGTTCGTAGTAATGATTAGAATACGCCCAGCGGGTAGCAGATATTGGTGCAATAGTGGCAATGCCAGTTGTAAAGTCTGGGCTACGCCCGTCCGAGAAATTAAACGTCAGCGCAAGTTTATTGCCTTGCGCAATTGCCTGGCCTTTATAAACCAGGGCATTTTCTGTTTCAGCTTTGAGATCGTACGCACCAAAACTATCATGACTGCTATGACGGTTTAGCTTCAATGTTGCCATAACTTCATAGTCACCTACTTTGTTATTACTGCCCTTACATACATATACACCGCTAAAGTTATCACCGACAAATTCTTGTTCAGCTTGCGCAACATTAATGCATGTAAACATAAAACCTAGTAAAAACAATTTTTTCATACGAAATCTCAGTTAATTTCAACAAGGAAGCTATTGTAACGCGTGCTAGGTTTCCAAAGTAGTTAAGCACAATTTTTTATGACATATATTTTGTTTTGTGAGGCGCCTAGATTATGATGAACGACTTCTCGAATTCATAACAACACACAAGCTAGCACTCATTAAAAATCTTATGACAATTCGTACCTCTCAACCAAATGCCAACTTATTGCCCAGCAATAGATCTCTATGGTTATTTGGCGCATTTAATCTTATTCTGCTATGTGCATTAAGCTTTTGGTTATGGAACCAAAATCAGCCCGTAGCAATGCCAGACGCAAAATTAGCTGATGGAAAGATGCAATGCGTTTCATACTCACCTTATTATAAAAAAGGTGTTACTCCACTAAAGCTTGATACTTTTATACCGCCCGAACAGATAGACCAAGATTTAGCACTGCTTTCCAAAAAGTTTAATTGTGTTCGTATTTATTCAGTTTCACAGGGATTGGCGCACGTTCCTGAAGCCGCAACTAAGTTAGGCATGAAAGTTTATTTAGGTGCGTGGATAGGCTGGATTAAAACGCTGAATGATAAAGAGCTTAATCTTGCAATTAAATTAGCTAATCAATATCCACAAACAATCAAGGCAATGATTGTTGGCAATGAGGTTTTGTTGCGGGGTGAGCAATCTGAAGCGTCACTTAAAAAGTATATTCTAAAAGCCAAAGCACAAACTAACGTCCCTGTAACTTATGCTGATGTATGGGAGTTTTGGCGCAAGCACCCTGCGCTTGAAAACTCAGTCGACTTCGTTACTGTCCATATATTGCCTTACTGGGAAGATAATCCTCAATCAATTGAGCACGCACTCGACCACACAGCAAATGTAATGAATCTGCTTGCGCAGACCTTTGAAAAACCTATTTTGATTGGTGAAACTGGCTGGCCATCAATTGGAAGGCAGCGCCAAGAATCCGAACCGAGCTTAATTAATCAAGCAACCTATATAAGAGGCTTCTTAGGATTGGCCCAAGAAAAAAACTGGCAATACAATCTTATTGAATCCATGGACCAGCCTTGGAAGCGGAGTCTAGAAGGAACTGTGGGTGGTTATTGGGGTATTTACACAAATGATTTGCAGCCTAAATTCTCATTTGTAGGAGATGTAACGGCTCGTCAAGACGATTTAAACCTAGTAATGATTGCCTGCCTAGGCGCCCTTCTATTTACTGGCGTAGCTTATGCCTTGAATGAACGCAGAAAATCCGCTTTCGCCGCAGTAGCAACACTTGGAGCACTTGCAAGCCTCTCAGCCTTGCTGCAATTAGAATACTTAATGACTGCCTGCCGAATTGGCCAGGAATGGCTTGCATTAGGTGGATTAGGCTTATTCAGCAATTTATTAGCGCTGAGCTTGGTTTGGGCAATATCAAAACCAAGTGCTGCTAATTTAAACTTACTTAAAGTAGGACCGCTGGTATTCCTATTTTCAGCTTTAATCGGAAGTGTATTGTTGATCATGGATGGCAGATATAGAGACTTTGCAGTACGTCTCTATTTATTGGCTGTGCTTGAGCTATCTATTGGCTTGCTATTACTTAAATATGACATTAGACCCAAGCTTAAGATTCATCATCTTCTGAATGCCGCGCTTGTAGGTAGCGCAATATATTGCGTTTATTTAGAGCCTAGCAACTTACTCACTTATGCTTGGCTGATTCTAAGCGCCCTCATTGCACTAGCTCTATGGCCCAAAAAGACTCATCAATAATTTATAGAAATCCTCGGTAATTTTATGATCGTACTTGTTAAGCGTTATTTAGGACCCCTAGCCTTTGCTGCGCTAATGGCAATCATTCATTTTGGTATTTGGAGTGTTTCCAATCGCTCATTACCATTAATGAATGCCCCATCCATCGTCAATGGATTTGCTTATAGTGGTTTTCAAGAGAATCAAAGTCCGCTCGAAAAAGAATATCCCAGCACTGCAGAGCTAGAACAAGATCTAAAAATACTTAAGCCTCTAACTAATCGCATCCGTATTTATGGCGCTTTGGAAAACAGCGAAGTAACGGCTCTTGCATCGAATCTTGGCTTTCATGTAACAGCCGGCGCTTGGCTAGGTAGTGATGAAAATGCCAATAGACGAGAAATTGAAGCGCTCAAAAGTAAAATTAAAAATTACCCTCGCATCGAACGCGCCATTGTAGGCAATGAGGTTTTGTTAAGAAATGATTTAGAGCCCGAGGCGCTATTCAAATATTTGGATGAAGTAAGGAAATCTTCTTCTTTGCCAATTTCAACGGCTGAACCATGGCATGTCTGGCTTAAAAACCCCGATCTAGTAAAACATGTCGATTATATTGCTGTTCATCTTCTGCCTTACCATGAAGGCGTGCCCGTAGAAAAAGCGGTGGACTATTCGTTGGAACGTTACAACGAACTGATGGAAGCATATCCCCGTAAAAAGATTGTTATCACTGAAATTGGCTGGCCTAGTCATGGCCCAACTTTAGGTGCAGCAGTCGCATCAGACGTCAATCAAGCCAGATTTGTACGTGAATTTTTAGCTAAAACAGCTCACAAAAACTATGACTACTACCTCATGGAAGCTTTTGATCAACCTTGGAAACAAAAGCTTGAAGGTTGGGCTGGCGCTTACTGGGGAATGTTTGATGCGGAACGTAACGAAAAGTATTCACTTCAGGGCGCTGTACCAAAAGATGATCGCTGGGAAGAAAAAGCCCTTTGGGCGAGCTTGTTAGCTTTTTTACCAATTGCTTTTATCGCTTTCAGATTTAGACATTGGGGTTTGGGTGGACGATTCTCAATGGCAGTGTTGCTACAAGCATGCATTACGACATTGGTAGTTGCATGGAACCTGCCTGGTGATTATTACTACACGCTGCGGGACTTTATTGTATTAATCGCCTTAATCATAGGCATGGGCCTCACTTCGGCCGTGTTGATGATTTACGGTATTGAGTTTAGTGAAGTGATGTTTAAAGGTGGCTGGAAACGCGCCTACAAGCGAGCTAAGCCTCTGCCTGCTGATAAAGAGCTATTCGTATCCATTCACCTCGCCTGCTATAACGAACCGCCTGCAATGGTGATTATGACGATTGATAGCTTGGCAAAACTCAACTACACAAACTATGAAGTAATCGTTGTTGATAACAACACAAAAGATGAAGCAAAATGGAAGCCCTTAGAAGCCTACATGGCCAAAATGCCTGCAAATTTTAAATTCTTCCATTTACCTCAATGGCCTGGATTTAAAGCTGGCGCACTAAACTTCGCCTTAGATCAAACCAGCCCCAAAGCACAAGTAGTTGGTGTGGTTGATGCAGATTATGAAGTTACTCCAGATTGGCTATCTGATTTAGCTCCACATTTCATGGATTCTAAGGTCGCCGTTGTTCAAGCACCACAAGCGCATAGAGATTGGGAGAACAACTTCTTCCGCCGTATGAGCAACTGGGAGTTCGAAGGGTTTTTCCGTATCGGCATGCATCATCGTCACGAACGTAACGCACTTATTCAGCACGGTACAATGACGCTGGTTCGTCACCAACCCCTGATTGAAAGCGGAAAATGGTCAGAATGGTGTATTTGTGAAGATACTGAACTCGGACTGCGATTGCTTGAAAGCGGCTATGAGCTTCGCTACATCGACGATACCTTTGGTCGAGGCTTAACCCCCTCCGACTTTAAAGCACTTAAATCACAACGTTTCCGTTGGGCTTTTGGCGCCATGCAAATTCTTAAACATCATCTACCAAAACTGCTTGGAGATTCAACGCTCACATTTGGTCAACGTTATCATTTCTTAACAGGATGGTTTGGGTGGCTAGGTGATGCGCTGCAATTGATTTTCACAATAGGCTCTATTGCTTGGACAATTGCGATGCTTGCGTTCCCTACCGCGTTTAGCTTGCCGGTGAGCATTATGATCACCCCTATTCTCTGCTTCCTAGTTATCAAAGCAGCATTAGGTCCTGTGCTTTATAGAAAGACCATGAATTGCAGCTGGAAAGATATCTTCGGAGCATCGTTAGCAAGTCTAGGCTTATCTCATGCCATTGCACGAGGGGTCATGATGGGTATTGTGAAAAAAGACGGTGTCTTCAAAGTCACTGCAAAAGGCAAAGCTAAAATCAACAAACTAGAGATTCTTAATCCAATTATTGAGGAATTTAGCTTATTAACAGCATTAATTATTTGTAGCCTAGCAATGCTTATAACGCGAGGATTCACTAACATTGATGCTCAACTTTGGGTAACTATGCTGACATTGCAAGCATTACCATACGGAAGCGCTGTTGCTTGCCAATTTATTGCACAAAGACCTGATACCGAATAGCGATGGCAATGTACTAAGAACCGATAAGATTCATTTTACAAATCCAATCGTACTTAAAATAAATTATAATGTTGCAAAACCAACTTAAATTAAAGCATGACTAATCCTACACATACGCCTGCATGGCACGCATTAAACGAACACTTCAAAGAGATATTTCCGCTACAAATGCGTGATTTATTCGCAGAAGATCCTGAACGTTTTAATAAATTCTCATTACAGTTCAAAGACTTCCTGCTTGACTATTCGAAACAGCGCATCACTGAAAAAACGATGGCTTTACTGTTTCAACTTGCAAGAGAAACCGAAGTTGAAGCTTGGCGTGAACGCATGTTCACCGGAGAGAAAATCAACTTCACCGAAGAACGGGCTGTGCTTCACACTGCCCTTCGCAATCGTAGCAACACGCCCATCTACGTTGATGGCAAAGATGTCATGCCTGAAATTAATCGTGTCCTTGCACAAATGCGAACATTCAGTGATAGCGTTCGCAACGGACAATGGCTGGGTTACACCGGCAAACGAATTACTGATGTTGTTAACTTAGGTATTGGTGGATCAGATTTAGGTCCTGTCATGGCATGTACTGCACTCAAGGCTTATTCAAGCCCTGATTTACAAGTGCATTTTGTGTCTAATATCGACGGCGCTCATTTAGCGCAGACATTAGAGCTATGTGATCCAGAAACAACACTATTCATCGTCGCTTCAAAAACATTCACTACACAAGAAACCATGACCAATGCAAGATCTGCACGTGCATGGTTTATTCAATCTGCAAAAGATCAGGCGCATGTAGCTAAGCATTTCGTAGCGCTTTCTACTAATGCAGAAGCTGTTCAAGAGTTCGGCATTGATACATCGAATATGTTTGAATTCTGGGATTGGGTTGGCGGTCGTTATTCACTCTGGTCAGCAATTGGTTTATCTATTGCGCTATACATTGGTATGGACAATTTTGAATCATTGCTCGAAGGTGCACATGAAATGGACAACCATTTCAGAACTGCCCCATTAGAAAAGAATATGCCAGTGATTATGGCGATGCTAGGGATTTGGTATAACAACTTCTTTGATGCCGAAACTTACGCAATCCTGCCTTATGATCAAGGATTATCACGCTTTGCAGCTTATATGCAGCAAGGCGACATGGAAAGCAACGGCAAGTTTGTGAATCGAGCTGGTGAGCGTATTGACTACACCACAGGCCCAATTATTTGGGGTGAAGCTGGCACCAATGGTCAACATGCGTTTTATCAACTGATACACCAAGGCAACAAGCTAATTCCTTGCGATTTCTTAATGCCGCTTCGAAGCCAATATGCAATTGGCGAGCAAGGTGATGAGCATCACAAAATCTTGGTATCGAATATCCTTGCTCAAACCAAAGCGCTTATGCAAGGTAAAACAGCCAAAGAAGCTAAGCTTGAATTAGAAGAGCAAGGTGTACCGCATCACCTCATCATGAATTTATTACCGCACCGAGTATTTGGCGGCAACCGCCCAACAAATACGCTATTAATTGATAAGCTTAACCCTAAAAGCTTAGGTAAATTAATTGCTTTATATGAACATAAAATCTTTGTTCAAGGGATTGTCTGGAACATCAACTCATTCGATCAATGGGGTGTAGAGTTCGGTAAACAGATCGCTAAAAAAATCCTACCTCAATTATCGGGTGAGGAAAAAGTAACTGACCATGATGGTTCAACAAACAATCTAATCAATTACTTCAAGCAAAAAACACAGCATTAAACACCAAGCACAAAATAAAAAAGGCAGAGAACATTCTCTGCCTTTTTTATTGCCATAATCTAATTAATGCAAAGAGACGCTTTTAAATAAAGATTGCGTCATTGACGCACCTAAACGTTTAGCAACGCGGTCAGCGAAGTCTTCATGACTCGTAAAATCAACTACGTTAGGCTCTTTAATTACTTCACGCGCAACATAATCCATACTACCTAAGCCGTCAGCAAGTCCCATTCTGATACCAGCCTCGCCGCTCCAGAACAAACCACTAAAAGTTTCAGGCGTTTCTTTAAGACGATTACCACGACCTTCTTTCACTACAGCAATAAACTGCTGATGGATTTCATTTAACATTTTTTGCGCAAGCACTTGGTGTTTAGGATTAACTGGAGAAAAAGGATCTAGCATCGCCTTATTCTCACCAGCTGTCATTAAGCGGCGCTCGACACCAAACTTCTGCATCGCACCCGTGAAGCCAAAACCGTCCATCAATACGCCAATCGAACCAATGATACTTGCTTTATCCACATAGATTTTATCTGCGGCAACCGCAATGTAATAACCGCCTGACGCGCATATATCTTCCACAACAGCATAGACTGGAATATTAGGATGCAATTTACGTTGACGTTTAACTTCATCGTTAATAATGCCTGCTTGCACAGGACTGCCGCCAGGACTGTTAATACGAAGAATCACGCCTTTAGTGTGTTTATTTTCATACGCTTCTTGCAAGCTAGAAATAACAGAATCCGCATTGACCTGATCAACACCAATTTCACCTTGAATATCAATCAGCGCAGTATGAGAACTCGTGCTACGAGTTGCATTGCCACCTATCCAATTCAGCATATAAAAAAGAATTAAAAACAAGTAAACAAAAGTCAGTGTTTTAAAGAAGATACTCCAAAAACGATTTCGCTTTTGTTCCTGTATTGCAGTTAAAGCAATATTTTCTATCGCTTCACGTTCCCAATTAGCATCATTCAATTTCTTATCGGCCATCAAATTCTCTTTTCAGTATTAAATAACGTATAAACTGCGCTTATGATATCAAAAAATTACTAAGTACTTATTTTTATGTAACTTATGTGTTATCTCTTAACCATATACCCAAATGCTCAAATTGATCAAAATGTGCCAAAGGTTGATGCGGCAGCAATCTTTCTAGAGGATGTGCGCCAAAGGTCACACCAAGACTTTTTACATTTGCGTTCTGTGCCATTTGCAAATCAAAACTTGTGTCACCAACCATTAATGTACGCTCAGGGCTAGCCGCGACCTCATCCATTAAATCTAAAATCATTTGCGGGTGTGGTTTTGAATGACACTCATCAACGCAACGCGTCGCGATAAAATGATGCTTAATTCCGCTTTTATCCAAGGCCCTATTAAGTCCCTGACGTCCCTTTCCTGTGGCAACCGCTAGAGAAATACCTTTGTTGACTAGATGTTCAACCGTTTCAGCAGCACCATCAAATAGTGGAATGGATTGCTCCCCTTGTCCGTAATGATAAGTGTAGCGCGCAGTCATTTGCGTTAATTGCGTATCTGGAATTTGCCCAAACAACTCATACACAGCCTCTCTAAAACCAAGGCCGATAATGCCGCTTGCAGCTTCTTGACTAG
Organism: Candidatus Methylopumilus sp.; assembly: GCA_024640945.1. Lineage (GTDB taxonomy): Bacteria > Pseudomonadota > Gammaproteobacteria > Burkholderiales > Methylophilaceae > Methylopumilus_A. The sequence continues at coordinate 4,616 of JAHEEA010000023.1, read as the reverse complement.
GTTCACTTAAACCAACTTCGACACTCGACTTACAAATAGCATCTACAATAAGTTGAGTTGAGTTTGCTAGCGTTCCATCCCAATCAAAGATAATTAAATCGTACTTATTTTGCATCTTAAACTTTATTCTCAATCGCTAGTTTTTTTAAAAATCTATCTAATTCTGCTGGCAGCGGCGCAATCAAATTGAGCTTCTCACCAGTTAATGGGTGACGAATATTCGTCTCAGCCGAATGTAAAAACATTCGTTTCAAACCATTCTTTTGAAGCATCTTATTTAAAGCGAAATCACCGTATTTATCATCCCCTAATATAGGAAAGCCTAAGTGCGCCAATTGAACACGCAGTTGATGTGTACGGCCAGTAATTAACTGTGCTTCAAGCAAGCTGTAATCACCGAAATGCTGCTTGAAATGGAAAATGGTTTCTGATGTTTGCTCATCTTCCGCATTAGGATTTGGGCGCCCATTCACCACAGTGACTCGACGCTCGCCATTAGGCAGGCTGTGCTTTTGAAGCATCAATGTCACTTTCTTTTGCTTTTCTTTCCAGTGCCCATTAACCAACATGAGATAACGCTTATCCATTTGATTGCGGCGCATTGCCTCATGCAAAGCAACTAACGCACTTCGCTTCTTACCAACCATCAAAACACCGGAAGTTTCACGATCAAGACGATGAACCAACTCTAAAAACTTAGCCTGAGGACGTTCTAGTCTCAACTGCTCAATCACGCCACGACTAACACCGCTGCCACCGTGCACCGCCATACCCGCTGGCTTATCCAGAACGAGCATCGCATCATCTTCAAAAATAACAGACTGCTCAAACTTGGCTGTTACCTGTTTAGGTGGCTCTTCAGTATGGTCAGCCACTTTTGCACGTATCGGTGGAATCCTCACCAAATCGCCCATTTCCAGCTTGTAAGTAGCGTCAATGCGCTTTTTGTTAACGCGCACTTCCCCACTCCTTAGGATGCGATACAAATGACTCTTAGGAACCCCTTTTAAGGTTTTAGTCAGGTAATTATCAATTCGCTGACCAACACTGCCCTCATCAATCGTGAGCATCGCTGCACTTGATTCACTAATTTCATTACTTATTTTGCTTAAATTTGTCATCTCACCTATACTACGAAACTCTTGAAGATTATGCGCCAAGCGCTTCTTCTAAGAATGAATTGAATGTTTTAGATTTATCTAAAAAACACCTTGGTTAATTTCGCTCGCCAAATAAAATTAAGTAGCGATTTTTGTATTAAAAAATTAATGCGCTCAAGCCCTACAGAACATCTGCCAATACCAAGAGTATAAGCGATGGCGTGGCTTGGATTAGCTAGAACTTTGAATTTTAGCCGATATTGTCGACTAAACCGAATCTAAATTAATAGACAGAACAAACGAAACTGGACTACACAAAACACTTAACGAGTCATTTACCCAACAAATTCAATCTGATGTTCTAAAATAACAGCAGACTTTTTGTGAGGCGACAAAATAACGCCTCCTCTAAATTAGCAGCAATTTAACAAATTGCTTAAATACTCGATGTTTAAATAAGTCCAAACAAGGTTTTTCTGGCAGATATAGTGCTTATGTTTGTTGCAATATATCGCTGTTACTCGCGAGTCTGAAGTTCACCTCTAGCATCCACACCACCTTCATCTGGCATCATCTGCAAGCCCGCTAAGAGCGCGGGAGTCAACACAATGAAACGTATGTTATTTAATGCGACGCAGTCTGAAGAACTACGCGTCGCGATTGTCGATGGTCAAAAACTAATTGACCTTGATATCGAATCTGCAGGTAAGGAACAACGCAAAAGTAATATTTACAAAGGCGTTATTACCCGCATCGAACCTTCTCTAGAAGCAGCCTTTGTTAATTATGGTACAGATCGCCACGGCTTCTTACCGTTCAAAGAAGTTGCACGTAGCTACTTCCAAAACGACGTTGATGGCGGTCGTGCACGCATTCAAGACGTGCTTAAAGAAGGTCAAGAACTCATCGTGCAAGTGGATAAAGATGAACGCGGCAACAAAGGTGCTGCACTCACTACTTTCATCTCGCTTGCTGGTCGTTATTTGGTATTAATGCCAAACAATCCACGTGGCGGTGGTGTTTCACGCCGTATTGAGGGTGAAGACCGCAACGAACTCCGTGACATCATGGCACAACTTGAAGTGCCAAATGGAATGAGCATCATTGCACGTACTGCTGGTATTGGTCGTACGCTTGAAGAACTTCAATGGGATTTAAGCTACCTATTACAACTTTGGACAGCGGTTGAAAGTGCTTCAACTATTCAGAATGGTCCTTTCTTGATTTACCAAGAAGGCAGCTTAGTGATTCGTGCAATTCGCGATTACTTCCAACCTGATATCGGTGAAATCTTAATCGACACACCTGATATCCATGAACAAGCCATTCAGTTCATGAATCATGTGATGCCTGGCAATGTAGCCCGCGTTAAGCTTTACCAAGACGAAACACCCCTATTCTCACGCTTCCAAATTGAACATCAAATTGAAACTGCATTCTCACGCGAAGTAAGGTTGCCTTCTGGTGGCGCAATTGTGATTGACCACACAGAAGCGCTAGTTTCTGTAGACGTTAACTCAGGCCGTTCAACCAAAGGTAGCGACATTGAGAACACAGCGTTCAACACAAACTTAGAAGCTGCAGAAGAAGTTGCACGTCAACTACGCTTGCGCGACTTGGGTGGTTTAGTTGTCATTGACTTTATTGACATGGAAAGCCAACGCAATCAACGTGAAGTTGAAAACCGTTTACGTGATGCGCTGCATTACGACCGCGCTCGTGTTCAAACTGGAAAAATCTCACGTTTTGGCTTGCTTGAGCTTTCTCGTCAACGCTTACGCCCAAGTCTTGGTGAAAGCAACCATATTCCTTGCCCACGCTGCCATGGCACTGGCCATATTCGAGGCATTGAATCAACAGCGCTTCATATCTTGCGTATTACTCAAGAAGAAGCAATGAAAGAGAATAGCAAGGCAATCCAGGTTCAACTTCCTGTTGAAGCTGCTACGTTCTTGCTTAATGAAAAACGTGCTGATATTCATAAAATTGAACAACGTACAGGTGTTGAAGTTGTTTTAATTCCAAATATTCACATGGAAACACCAAACTACACTATCACTCGCATTAAGAGCGATGATAGTGCAGATGACGGTCCACGCAGCTACCAAATGGTTGAACTTCCTACAGAGGAAGAGGCAAGCGTTGCGGTGCAAGAAGTTAAAGCAATCAAACAAGTTGCTGCAGTGCGTGGTATTACGCCATCAGCACCAGCGCCAACGAGCGCAGTTGCAACAACATCTTTACTTGCTCGGGTTAAAAACTGGTTAGCTTCATTAACAACAAAATCAGAGCCTAAAAAAGAGCAACGCGACCACAACGGTAGACGTGAGGGTAATCGTAACAACCGTAATCGCAACCGTAACCGCAATGATCGTGGCGATCGTAATAATCAAGGTGATCGTCCAAACAATGCTCAACAACGTCCACAAGACCAACGTCAACCAAGACCGCAGCAGCCACAACAACAGCAAAAACCTCAAAATACCCCTGCTGCTGTTGAGTCTGCAACGACCGAAAATACAGGTGAGCAACGCGAGCCACGTAACAATCGTCGTGGCCGCAATGGTCGTCGTGATCGTGGCCCTCGCAATGACAGACCAAATGGCGAAAATCAAAATCGCCAAAACGGTGAATTAGAGCAAAACATTACAGCGCCAATTGCAGCACAACAAAATAAAGTTGAGCAAAATACTTCATCAAACAATGAAGTGATTAAAACTGAAGCGGTCAATGTTCAAGCTCAAGCACCTGTTGTTAAAGCAGAAGTAAAAGCTGAAGTTGTTAAGTCTGACATTCAAGTTGTTACAACAAAGCCAGCTAAACAAGACAAACCTGCAAAAACAGAGCCTGTTACTTCTACTGAAGCTGCAAAGCCAACAGAAGAAAAAGCTGAAAAGAAAGCACGTCCAGCGCGCAAACCTGCAGCAAAAGCAAAACCTGTTGATTTAGCGGCGAGTGGATTACAACTTGTTGAAACGAGTGCTGACAAGGTGAAAGCAGTAGCAACCACTGAGCCTGAAGCACCAAAACAAGCGCGTAAGACACCTGCTTGGAAAAAGAAAGCTGATGAAGCTGCAAAAGATGAGCCTTTAGTCATCGTACAAACGCAGAAGTAAATTGTTTTAAGCACCTCGTGTGCTAAGCAAATAAAAAGCCCCGATTGTTCGGGGCTTTTTATTTATTAAAATCTTTAAGCACTCATATCTGGAACGTCGGCGCCATAACCGCTGGGGTCATGTCTGCCAATGTTCGGACAACGCAAGGATCAACAGATTACGATAAAACTTGAAAAGAATTATGGATTCAAGTCATCCACATTGGCGCCATAGAACTTAGTTTTAAGTTTCTTAAGCTGGTCTCTAAATTCCGCAGCTTTCTCAAATTCTAAATTCTTAGCACTGTCATGCATGCCCTTTTCAAGGCGTTTCATTTCCTTAAGAATTTGCTTTTCGTTTAATACATCATAACTAGCCTGATCTTGTGCGGCTTTACGCTCACGAGCAGTATCGTCTTTAT
>JAHEEA010000022.1 GCA_024640945.1 Candidatus Methylopumilus sp. | reverse complement strand
TACGCGCAAAAAACTCCGCTATTTTTAAATTATGCTGAATAATGAAAGGCGCAATCACCATAGTAATCAGTGAAGCGCCCAGTACGATTTGCAACACCGCACCGCTAATGATGTGATGCTCCGTCCCAAGTGAAAGCAACACAAAAGAGAACTCACCAGCCTGGGCTAAAGTCACGCCTGCACGAACTGCAACACCAGGTTCATACTTAAAAGCTCTAGCAAGACCCGCAATAACAAGTGATTTAAATGCAATCATTCCTATCACGACTAAAGTCACAATTGGCAAATGCGCAATCAATTCACGTACATCTAACAACATACCGATAGTGATAAAGAAAAGCCCCATCAAAATATCGCGGAATGAAGCAATATCGGATTCAACTTGATAACGGAACCGAGTTTCAGAAATCAACATGCCGGCGATAAATGCTCCCAAGGCATAAGACAAACCAGCCATTTTGGTAATAAAAGCTAATAGCAAGGTCACCATCAAAACGTTCATCACAAATAGCTCACGTGATCTTTGTCTTGCGACAATGCCAAACCAGCGATTCATGATGTTTTTACCAAACACAAACAATACGCCCAACAACACAGCTGCCTTAATAAGGGCAATGCCAATTAAGTAAGTGAATGACTCAGCAGGTGTTGCTATCGTAGGAATTAAAACAAGTAGAGGAACTACGGCAATATCTTGAAATAACAAAACGCCTATAGCCAATCGACCATGACGAGAATTTAAATCCAATCGCTCAACCAACATCTTCGAGACAATTGCTGTTGAGGACATCGCAATCGCACCAGCGACAACAAGTGATGTCTCCCAACTCAATCCAAGACTGACAGAAACCATCATAACCACACCCATGGTAATAATGACTTGCAAGCCACCTAAACCAAGCACAATACGTCGCATCGCGTAAAGTTGGGCCAAACTAAATTCCAACCCAATACTAAACATTAAGAAAACAACACCGAACTCGGCTAACTGACTTGTAGATTCAGTGTCGTCAATCAGTCCAAAACTATTAGGACCAATCAGCAGGCCAACCAAAAAATAAGCCAACATTGCTGGCAATCGCAGCACCCTGAATAGGGCAACTGCAAGCACAGCGCTTGTTAATAAAGCGAGGATGACGGGAAGGGTATCGTGCATTTTGAATTAAATCATGCAATATTTATGCCGACTTGATGAAAAGTAGGCTTTAATTGCATTTCTATCCTTTATTCGTGAGACATTCCCTTTTATACTTGGCATGTATGGAAAAATCATCATTACAAAAAACTAACGCCATTAAAACGCCTATTGCACTTGCAAAAGAGGTGCTTCTAATTGAGGCGGCAGCAGTAGAAGCTCTTGCTAATAGACTTGATGAGAACTTCACCAGCGCTGTCACCCTTATTTTACAATGCCAAGGCCGTGTTGTGGTGAGTGGTATTGGCAAATCTGGTCATATTGCTAACAAAATTGCAGCAACGCTAGCAAGCACTGGCACACCAGCTTTCTTTATGCACCCAGCAGAAGCTAGCCACGGCGACGTTGGAATGATTACAAAAGATGATGTTGTTATTACACTTTCCAATTCTGGTGAAAGTGATGAAATCCTTACAATACTGCCCGTACTAAAACGTATGGGTGCAAAACTGATTAGCATTACAGGCAACCCAAATTCAACACTAGCCCAACAAGCCGACATTCATCTAGATGCTGCTGTTGCCGAAGAAGCATGCCCACTAGGCTTGGCGCCAACCGCAAGTACAACAGCATCATTAGCTTTAGGTGATGCATTAGCTTTAGCTGTACTTAATCAACGTGGATTTTCAGCAGAAGACTTTGCTCGCTCTCACCCAGGCGGAAGCATTGGTCGCAAGTTGCTAGTTAGCGTAGAAGATATTATGCGACAAGGCTCAGCAATTCCTAAAGTAACACTGAATGCCAGCCTAAAAGACGCGCTACTCGAAATGTCTCGCAAGGGCTTGGGAATGACTGCAGTTGTAGATGGCAAAAAAGCCGTTGGTGTTTTCACAGATGGCGATTTGCGACGCGCCTTTGAAAATGGCATCAATGTCGACAGCACTAACATTAGAGATGTCATGCATCCCAACCCTCAGTACATTCAAGCAAACGAACTTGCTGTTAAAGCTGTAGAAATCATGGAAGAAAGAAAAATTAATGCCCTACTGGTTATTGATCAGCAGGGTGAATTAGTCGGTGCGCTCAATATGCACGATTTACTTATCGCAAAGGTGGTTTGATTTGAACTCAACAGAATTATCAATTGAAGAACGTGCAAAAAAAATTAAAGTAGTGATTTTTGATGTAGATGGCGTAATGACAAATGGCGGCCTTATGCTTGGTGATGACGGCTTAGAATATAAAAACTTTCACTCTCAAGATGGTTTAGGCCTGAAGCTTCTGAGAAACACCGGCCTAAAAATGGCAATTGTGACAGGCAGAACATCAAAAGTTGTAACCAAGCGTGCTGAAAATATCAAAATAGAGCACGTTTACCAAGGCGTTGAAGACAAGTTAGATGCTTTTAACGACATTATCAAAGATTTGAACGTGCTTCCAGAGGAATGCGTATTCATGGGCGATGACGTGATTGACATTCCACCGATGCGCCGCTCAGGCTTAGCAGTAACAGTGCCTCACGCAATGCCCCTAGTAAAAGATTATGCACATTACGTCACAAGCAGAGAGGCTGGGCATGGCGCAGTTCGCGAGCTATGTGAATTAATCATGAAGGCTCAAGGCACTTTTGATGCACAAATGGCGCAGTTTCTGAAGTAGAACACTCAGAGCTCTTAATCATCATGTTACTTAAACACGGAAAATAGAAGATGTTCGGACGCTCCACCATCTTATTCCCTATTATCGTGCTACTGGTACTGACAGCGATCACCGTTGTGATTGAGTCTAAAGTAAAAGCTCCGCTACACAGATCAAAGGCGAGCTTAAGGCATGATCCCGACTATTACTTGGAAAATTTTGTTACTACTAAAACAGATGCAAAGGGCAACTTAAAAACCATGTTAGCCGCTGTCACGATGCTTCATTACCCTGACGACGACAGCACTTATTTAACAAGACCAAGATTTACACAGTACTCTGAGAATAAGCCTTACACCCAGATCGAAGGACAAAAAGGCAAAATTTCAAAAGACGGCGAACAAGTTGATTTTACAAATAACGTGATTGTATATAGATCAGCATTTGGTGAAAGGCCAGATATGCGAATAACAACCGATTATTTGAGAATTTTTGCTAAACAAGAAATCGCAAAAACCGACAGTCCAGTGTTGATTACACAGGGACCGAAAACCATCATTCGTGGCACAGGGATGATTTACGATAAAACTCAACAAACTTTCACTCTGCTTAAAAATGTGAAAGTACACTATGAAAAGCCTGCGCCAATTAAAGTTGAGGCGTCAAATAAAAAAGAAGGCACGAACACTACAAGCAAAAGTAGTGATAAAGATAATTCAGCTCAACAAAGAAATAAGTTCGGTAAGCAATCAACCGAGCAAAAGAAAAAGAAGCGTTAACTCGGAGAAGTCATGCGTAAATTTCAGTTCCACTTAATTACATTTTTACTGGCTGCGTTTTCATTAGTAGCGCACGCTGAAAAAGCAGATAAAGATAAACCCATCGAAATTGAAGCTGACACAGTAACAGTGAATGATGCTAAGAAAACCAGCATCTACACAGGAGGTGTCATCGTCACTCAAGGCACATTAGTCATTCACGCAGATAAGCTTGTCGTACGTGAAGATGCAATAGGCTTCCAACACAGCACGTCTTACGGAGAGCCAACGACCTTCAAACAAAAGCGTGAAGGAAAAGATGAATACATGGAAGGCAGTGCGCAGCGCATCGAATACGATGGTCGCATGGATAAAATTCAACTATATACAAAAGCATGGGTAAAGCGTGCTGAAGATATCGTACATGGTGATTACATTATGTATGACGCTAACGCAGAGTACTCAGAAGTGATTGGCGGCGGTCCAAAATCAGCAACGAGCGCAACACCAACCGGTCGAGTAAAAGCAATTATTCAACCAAAAAACAAAAACGTACCAGCTGAAAATTCAGTCAACACAAAATAATAAAGCAGATAGCATATGAGTGAACTGATCGTACAAAATCTACGAAAGAAGTACAAAGCTCGCACTGTCGTACACGACATTTCTTTAAATGTACAAAGTGGAGAGGTGGTGGGCTTGCTGGGGCCCAATGGCGCAGGTAAAACAACCAGCTTTTACATGATTGTTGGCTTGGTTCCGTCTGATACAGGGCATATTATTCTTAATGAAAAAGATATCAGCCGCCTACCTATTCACCAACGCTCAAAAATGGGGCTTTCTTATCTCCCACAAGAGCCATCAATTTTTAGAAAGATGACCGTTTCAGAAAATATTTTGGCGATTTTAGAGCTAAAAGAACTCAGCAATGAAGCAAGAGAAAAACGTCTTGAAGAGCTTCTAAATGAATTACATATCACTCACATTCGCAATAATTTAGCAGTTAGCTTATCTGGCGGCGAAAGACGTCGAGTTGAAATTGCACGATGCCTAGCAAATGATCCAAGCTTCATCTTATTGGATGAACCATTTGCAGGGATTGATCCTATTGCCGTCATTGATATTCAAAAAATCATTCGTCTACTTAAAAAGCGCAATATTGGAGTACTCATTACAGACCACAATGTTAGAGAAACTTTGGGTATCTGCGATCGTGCTTATATTGTTAATGAAGGCCGTGTATTTGCATCAGGGACGCCTAAAGAAATCATTGATAATGCAAGCGTAAGAGAAGTGTATTTAGGTCAGGATTTCCGCCTTTAATGAAATCCATTTTCGCGATTGCGTCATGAAACAAAGCTTACAACTTAAGTTCTCACAAAATCTAGCGCTAACCCCGCAGTTGCAACAATCGATACGATTACTGCAACTCTCGTCTCAAGAATTAAATCAAGAATTAGAAACCATATTGCAAGAAAACCCGTTACTAGAACGTACGGACAAAAATGATGATGGTTCCGAAAGCACAGAATTTTTTATCCCTAACAACAATTCAGCAGAATTGCGCCCCCAAGATGAAAAAAAATCATCAAACGAAATCGCGCAAGATGTTGTGGGGGAGGAATATTTTGGCGCCAGTAGTCACCAACGTTGGGAAGAAAACAATCACAACGACGATGATGGGGATTACACCTTTCAAGAAGCTGAAGCGCCAACACTACACGACCACCTGATTAGCCAACTTCACTTAATGCAGCTATCAGAACGCGACCAAACGCTTTCGATGTACCTAGTCGACGCCATTAACGAAGATGGCTATTTAGAACAATCACTCGAAGAGCTTTGCGAATTACTTCCTGAAGAACTTGAAATAGAATTACTTGAACTACAAACAGCGCTCAAACATATTCAACATTTAGATCCAATTGGCGTTGGCGCAAGAGATTTGGCTGAATGCTTGGTGTTGCAGTTACAAATATTGCCAGAAGATACGCCGCACAGAGAGATTGCTATAAAGGTAGCAGCGCAATATTTGCCATCGCTAGCTTCACGTGATTATGCAAAGCTAAAAAAAGCTTTACATTGCGACGATGAAACATTGAAAGCTGTTCAGCAAACGCTGAAACAACTCAACCCAAGGCCTGGTGCAGACTTCAGCAAAATAGCCGCTGGCCATTATATTCAGCACGAAGTAATAGTTAAAAAAGTTAAAGGGCATTGGATTGCTAGTTTAAACGATGAAGTCGTGCCAAAATTACGTATAAACGAAATGTATGCCAATATATTAAAACGTAATCGCGGCAGCTCAGGTCAGTACTTAAGCAGTCAAATCCAAGAAGCTAAATGGATGATTAAAAATATCCAACAACGATTTTCAACAATCTTAAGAGTTTCACAAGCGATTGTTGATCAGCAAAGCAGCTTCTTTGAACATGGCGAAATCGCAATGCGGCCTCTCGTTTTAAGAGAGATTGCTGATGAACTTGGATTGCATGAATCTACGATTTCTAGAGTTACCACAAGAAAGTACATGCTTACACCGCGGGGTGTTTATGAGCTTAAATATTTTTTTGGCAGTCACGTAGCAACAGAAGCTGGTGGCGCTTGTTCAGCAACTGCAATTCGCGCACTAATTAAACAAATGATTGCAGAAGAAAATCCTAAAAAGCCGCTTTCAGATAATCAACTGACTGAAGTGCTAAGTAAACAAGGTATCGTTGTCGCAAGAAGAACGATAGCCAAGTACCGCGAGTCTCTCAATATACCCGCGGCTAACCAACGCAAATCTTTATAAGATTTGCATAACCACCAAGAGGAGTTAATCATGAACTTACATTTAACTGGGCACCACTTAGAAATCACTCCTTCATTACGCGAGTATATTGAAAGCAAATTATCAAAGGTCAGCAATCATTTCGATCACATGATTGACGTGAAAGTTACTTTAACGGTGGAAAAATTGGTTCAGAAAGTAGAAGCAACAATTCATGTTCCAGGTAATGATTTACATGCTGAATCTAGCGATGAGAATATGTATAGCGCGATCGACTTATTGGCTGATAAATTAGATCGCCAAGTGTTGAAGTACAAAGAAAAACATACCGACCATCACAAAGCAAATGGTGCGGTAAAACATCAAGCAACCGAATAATTTCATTTAATTTAGCAGGTTAAAAAGATGGCCGAAATTAGCGTAAATCAGCTCTACCAAGATACTCGCAAAAAACTCAAATTGACCTGGGTAGCCGGGAAGTCTGGCGGAGATAATGCCCTTACTAGCGAAACCGTATCTAAACCTTCGCTAGCGCTAATCGGCCATCTTAATTTTGTACATCCCAACCGCGTGCAAGTCTTAGGCTGTGCCGAAATGGATTACTTACGGGGATTAAATAGCATTGAGTTACAAGTCGCGATTAAAAACTTATTCTCGACAGACTTAGCCGGCATTATTGTTGCAAACGGCGAAAAAGCCCCTCCAGAATTAATAGAAGCAGCAGACACTTACCAAACACCACTATTCACATCTCCATTACGCAGTCCTGGCTTAATGGATATCTTAAGCCATTACTTAGCACAAGCCGTTGCTGAATCAACAAGTGCACATGGCGTATTTATCGAAGTTCAAGGATTCGGTGTGCTGATTAAAGGCAGCCCTGCAATTGGTAAAAGCGAATTAGCACTTGAGTTAATTTCACGCGGACATCGTTTAGTTGCTGACGACATCGTCGATTTTTATCGCGTATCTCCAGAACGAGTAGAAGGTCGATGTCCAGCCTTGCTTCAAGACTTCTTAGAAGTACGTGGCTTAGGCATTTTAAATATACGCGCACTGTTTGGTGATAGCTCTGTAAAACCAACCAAACCACTCGATTTAATTATTCAATTGGAAATGGCTGATTTAATGAAGCCACAACTATTAGATAGGCTAAATATTAAATCACAACATGAGATGGTCTTAGGTGTGCGCATCCCTAAGGTCGTTATTCCAGTTGCAGCAGGCCGTAACATTGCTGTCCTAATGGAAGTTGCTGTACGCAATCACATGCTGTTGTTACGGGGCGTTAATGGCACGAAACAATTTATGGAACGGCAACAACGCGAAATTAAAAACAATTTAAAAGCAACGAGCAAAAAATAATATGCAACTGATTATCGTGACTGGGCTATCAGGCTCCGGAAAAAGCGTAGTCCTCAAAGCTCTTGAGGATACAGGCTACTATTGTGTTGATAATCTGCCGGCAACGCTCTTGCCGCAAATTGTTGAGAATCTAAAAGGGATCCAAAAGCTTGTTGCCATTAGCACAGATACACGAAGCGCCGCACTTGAAGCTTTACCTGAAAATATCCAAAAATTAAAAGCGCAAGGTATTAGCGTTCAAGTTTTATTTTTAGAATCGACCGCCGAGAGTTTGGTAAAACGCTTCAGTGAAACACGCCGTCGCCACCCACTGAGTAGCGGCGAAATGACGCTTGCTGAAAGTATTAAACAAGAACGTAATTTATTAGCTCCACTTGCTGAACTTGGCCACCATATAGACACAAGTGACTTAAGTGCCAACACCTTACGTGGATGGGTTAAAGATTTTGTAGCACATGAAAACAGTAGCATTACTTTATTGTTTGCTTCTTTTGGTTTTAAACACGGCATTCCTCTTGATGCAGATTTTGTATTTGATGTACGTTGTCTACCTAATCCATACTACGATCCAGTCCTACGACCAATGACAGGAAGAGATATGCCAGTAAAGGCTTTTCTAGAAAAAGAGCCTCTAGTTCAGGACATGTATCAAGACATTCAAAATTTTGTCACACGTTGGCTGCCAAGCTTCATATTAGAAAATCGAAGCTACCTAACAATTGCGGTTGGCTGCACTGGCGGTCAACATCGTTCAGTACATATTGTTGAAGAAATAGGTAAACATTTTTCCCAAAAAAATCAGCAAGTATTAATCAGGCATAGAGAATTGGAATTGTCATTATGATCGGTATCATGATTGTCGCTCACGGCAAGCTCGGGGAATGCCTGATTGATTGCGCGACCCACGTCATGGGCAGCAGGCCTCCATTGCTTGAACAATTCGGCATCGAAACAAAAGATGACCCAACAGTGATTTTGCCAGTCATGCAAAATATGGTCGCTGAATTAGATGAAGGTGATGGCGTATTAATACTATCTGATATCTACGGTGCAACACCTTGCAACATCGTTGGAAAATTACTTAAACCCAATCATGTTGAAGGCATTGCAGGGGTTAATTTACCTATGCTCGTCCGAGCACTCACCTATCGAAATGGGGACATTGCTAAACTTGCTGAAAAAGCATTGAGTGGTGGCCAAGAAGGGGTGATTAATTTTACAGAAGAAGTGTGCAAGGAAATGACTAGATGAAACAAGAAATAGAAATCATCAATAAACTCGGTTTGCACGCTAGAGCTTCAACAAAACTTACACAAACTGCTAGTCAATTTTCTAGCGAAATCTTTATTGAACGAAATGGCCGCCGCGTAAACGCAAAAAGCATCATGGGCGTCATGATGCTAGCAGCAAGCAAAGGCAGCATCGTCACACTGGAAGCAAATGGTGCGGATGAAGCTACAGCAATGGATGCGCTACTTGCTTTAATTAATAATCGATTTGGTGAGCCCGAATAATGAGCTTTGCAATTCATGGTGTAGGAGTTTCAAGCGGCATTGCTATTGGCCATGCACACCTGGTTTCGCACGCACTGTTAGAGGTCGTACACTACCAAGTCCCAGCAGAACTCATTGATCAAGAAATTGCTCGATTTGATCAAGCAATTCAAACAGTCAACCAGGATTTAGAGGCAGTACGTGCACAATTACCAAGCCGTGCACCTGCTGAACTTTCAGCATTCATTAGCACGCATTTGATGATACTGAACGACCACACTTTAGCTGAAGATCCTAAAAAAATTATTCAAAGCGACCGTTGCAATGCCGAATGGGCCATTAAGCAACAAATGGAATTCATCGTCGAACAATTCGATCAAATTGAAGATGAATATCTACGTGAACGTAAACATGATGTAGTGCAAGTTGTTGAACGAATCATCAAAGTTTTACTTGGCCGCCCTAGCCAAGTACCACTATTGGAGCAAGAAAAAGCCATTATTTTAGTTGCTCATGACATCTCACCTGCTGATGCCATTCAGTTTAAACAACACCAATTCGCGGCTTTTGTTACCGATGTCGGTGGAGCAACTTCACATACAGCAATTCTTGCACGCAGTTTAAATATTCCTTCTATTGTTGCACTGCAGCGTGCCAGGACTTTAATCCGTGACGGGGAATTAATCATTGTTGATGGCACCCAGGGTGTCGTCATCGTTAACCCTGACAAAGACGCATTAGCAGAGTACAAACTCAGACAAGAACAGTGGGAACTTGAGCAGCAAAAACTCAAGCGCATTAAGCTCAACAAAGCAGTCACCCTAGATGGAACTGCCATTGATTTGTACGCCAACATTGAAGTACCTGAAGATATCGTTCAGGTAAAAGCTTCTGGTGCAGCTGGCATTGGTCTATACAGAACAGAATTCTTATTCATGAATAGACGCGAGGCGCCTAATGAAGAAGAACAGTTTGAGGCTTATCGTACCGTCGCCGAGAAAATGGATGGCAAGCCTGTAACAATTCGCACATTAGACTTAGGTGCTGATAAAGAGGTTAATTCTGATACAGAACGCAGTTGCACCAACCCAGCATTAGGTCTGCGTGCCATTAGATTGTGCTTAGCTGAACCACAAATGTTTCACACGCAGCTACGTGCATTATTACGCGCAACTGCATTTGGCAATATCCAAATATTGATTCCAATGCTCTCATCGATTACTGAATTACGCCAAACAAAACTACTTATCGAACGTGCCAAACAAAGTTTACGTACACAAAAAATTGCATTTAGTGAAAACGTTCAGATTGGCGGCATGATAGAAATCCCAGCGGCCGCATTATGCGCAGAAGCGTTTGCAAAAGAACTAGATTTTCTATCGATTGGCACTAACGATTTAATTCAATACTCACTTGCGATTGATCGTACAGACGACGCTGTTTCACATCTTTACAACCCAGTACATCCCGCTATTCTACAACTCATTGAAATGACCATTAAAGCGGGCTTAAAACTAGGCAAGAAAGTATCCGTTTGCGGTGAAATGGCTGGTGATGCGAAGCTCACGCGCCTATTGTTAGGCTTTGGTTTACGCCAGTTCTCTATGCACCCATCTCATATATTGAGCGTGAAGCATCAAGTCTTACAAAGTAATTTAGAAAAACTTAAACCTGCCGCACGTAAAATTTTGGGGTGCCAAGATAGCGATAAGATTGAACCTTTAATACAAAAAATGAATCTCTAATTCATGCACTAAATATTAGTACATGAATACCCTCGATAAGCAGGACCTGATAGACATCATAAGGATTTTGAATTGACCGCAAATAACCCACTACTAGACTTTTCTGGTTTACCTAAATTCGACCAAGTCAAAGCTGAGCATGTAACGCCAGCCATTACTCACTTGCTTGAAAATGGCAGAGTACTGATTGAAAAACTTGCCGCAGAGAATCAAGAACCAACATGGGATAATTTCGCTAGGCCATTAGAAGATATGGAAGAGCAGATTTCACGCGCTTGGTCACAAGTTGGGCACATGAATGCCGTGGTTAATTCACCTGAATTGCGTGAAGCCTATAATGCAAGCCTTCCTAAGCTCACTGATTTCTATTCAGACCTCTCACAAGATGAACGTTTATATGCAAAATTCCGTGCACTAAAAAATAGCGCCGGGTTTTCAAAACTGTCTACTGCGCAAAAGAAAATTGTTGAAAATGAAGTGCGCGATTTCCGTTTAGGCGGTGCGGAGTTACCTGAATCAGATAAGATCCGTTTTAAAGCAATACAAGAATCTCTTTCAAAACTCACCACCAAGTTTGAAGAAAACTTAATGGACACGACGAATGATTTTGCACACTTCGTGGAAGATGCTGCGGACTTAAAAGGTGTTCCTGAAGATGCCATCCAAGCAGCTCAAGAAGCCGCGCAAGCTGATGAAAAAACAGGTTACAAATTCACACTTCATTTCCCTTCTTACATGCCAGTTTTACAGTACGGCGAAAAGCGTGAATTACGCGAACTACTTTATCGCGCTTACGCCACAAGAGCTTCTGAATTTGGCAAGCCTGAATGGGATAACACCAACCTCATTAGTGAAATTCTTAAGTTACGTTTAGAAGCTGCAAAATTATTAGGCTTTAAAAATTATGCCGAAATGTCTCTTGCTACCAAGATGGCTGATACGCCAAAAGAGGTCATTGCATTCTTAGATAATCTTGCTCAACGTGCAAAACCATTTGCACAACAAGATATGAAAGAGCTTACTGAATATGCCAAAAAATTAGGCATTAACGATATGCAGACATGGGATGTTGCATTCGTCTCTGAGAAACTACGCGAAGATAAATATGCGTTTTCAGATCAAGAAGTAAAACAGTATT
Organism: Candidatus Methylopumilus sp.; assembly: GCA_024640945.1. Taxonomy (GTDB): domain Bacteria; phylum Pseudomonadota; class Gammaproteobacteria; order Burkholderiales; family Methylophilaceae; genus Methylopumilus_A. The sequence continues at coordinate 5,963 of JAHEEA010000022.1, read as the reverse complement.
TTCCAGAAGCGCAAGTGCTTAAAGGCCTATTCAAAGTTGTAGAAACAATCTTTGGGGTACATGTTAAAAAATCTGATGCGCCAGTTTGGCACCCAGATGCTGCATTTTATGAAATCAACGATCAACACGGCAAACCTGTTGGCCAGTTTTATTTAGATCTCTATGCACGCAATAATAAACGTGGTGGCGCATGGATGGATGAGGCGATTACCCGCCGCAAAAAAAGCGATCAAATTGAAACGCCAGTTGCATTCTTAACCTGTAACTTTTCAGCGCCTGTTGGTGGTAAACCAGCCTTATTTACCCACGATGAAGTGATCACTATGTTCCACGAATTTGGTCATGGTTTACATCACATGCTCACCAAAGTAGAAGAATATGGGGTGTCTGGTATTAAAGGCGTTGAATGGGATGCGGTTGAGCTTCCTAGTCAATTTATGGAGAACTTCTGTTGGGAGTGGGACGTACTTCGTTACATGACCAAACACGTTGATACTGGTGCGCAATTGCCTCGTGAATTATTCGAGAAAATGGTCGCTGCTAAAAACTTCCAAGCGGGTATGCAAACAGTCAGACAAATTGAATTTTCAATGTTTGATATGCGCTTACATGGTGAATTTGATCCTCATGGCAAAGCAAGCTCATTAGACCTTATTGAACAAATTCGGGATGAAGTCGCCGTTGTGCGCCCTCCAAAATTCAATCGCTTTCCTAACGGTTTCTCTCATATCTTCGCAGGTGGATATGCAGCCGGCTATTACAGCTATAAATGGGCAGAAGTCTTATCTGCAGATGCTTATAGTATGTTTGAAGAAAACGGCGTGCTAAGCGCAGAAACTGGCCAACGTTTTTGGCACGAAATTCTGGCACAAGGTGGTTCACGCCCAGCTCTCGAATCATTCGTTGCTTTTCGTGGCCGTGCACCAGATATTGAAGCCTTGCTTCGCCATAACGGAATGACTGCTCAATAATGAAAATAGCTACGTGGAATGTTAACTCCCTCAATGTCCGTCTACCCCATGTGCTAGATTGGATTGAAGCAAACAAACCAGACGCATTATGTCTTCAGGAAACCAAGCAAGAAGATATAAAATTTCCTTACGACGCACTTAAGGAAGCGGGTTACAACGCTATTCATACTGGGCAAAAAACTTATAACGGCGTAGCGATTCTCAGCCCCCATAAGATGACTGACGTTCATACTGCTATTCCAAATTTTGCGGATGAACAGAAACGGCTGATTGCCGCCACAATTAATGGTGTGCGTATCGTTTGTGTTTACATCCCTAATGGACAAGCTGTCGATTCAGATAAATATCAATACAAACTCAACTGGCTCGAAGCCTTCACGCCGTGGCTACAAACTGAAATTGCAAAATACCCAAAACTTGCACTACTGGGTGACTACAATATTGCGCCGGAAGATGTTGATTGTCATGATCCGGCTGCATGGGTTGGCCAGGTATTAGTCAGCCCTCGTGAACGTGATGCTTTCAAAAAGCTGATTCAATTAGGTCTAGAAGATGGCTTCCGCCTGTTTGATAAAAATGAAGGTCAATTTAGTTGGTGGGATTATCGTATGGCCGGGTTTAGACGCAATCTTGGCATGCGTATTGATCACATTCTTATCACACCAGCACTGAAAGAAATCAGCACCGCAAGCTATATCGATAAAACACCACGCAAATTAGAACGTCCAAGCGACCATACGCCAGTCGTTTTAGAGATGGCAGTGTAATGACCATTAGCTGGGTTGAAGCTGGCGCCACACATAGTGCGCGTTGGCAGTCTGAAGCGGGCGTTGCTGTACCAAAGAAAGTTTTAGTCGCTGATGACACCATTACGGCCGATACTGCTTATCGATTAGCCTGTGAGGGCACTGCGATTTTATGGCGGGGTGATTTTCATAACGGCCGCCAACTTTTACAAGCAATGGCGCGTCGTTGCGATATCAAAAGTCCATCCAAAAAATCAGCAAAAAAGCGTAAAGAAGAGATCGCACCAGAAACCCCTGCAAATGCATTTCATATGCACAGGCTTGCACAGGCACAAAGAGCACGCATATTAGGCATGCTGCTAATTGAAGTTGATCAGGACTACCAAATAACGCTCAATCGCGCACCCGATGTTGCACTTGCTTGCAACGAGGCTTATGGCCAATTTAAGAAGCCATTCGTCGTTTCACTGCGTGAATTGCAAGGTTTAGTCGGTGCACATGAGTGGCGAAAAAAAGGTGTCTATATCCGTACACTGGATGCCAATATTCATCCGCACTACGGCGTGTTTTCTCCAATACGTGGCGAATACCTAGAACTGATTGCTAAAGCACCATTACCTAATACTGAACTCGCTTTCGATATCGGCACGGGTACAGGTGTGATTGCTGCACTCCTAGCAAAACGTGGCATCAAAAAGATTATTGCAACAGATCAAGACCCTCGTGCATTAGTCTGTGCTAAAGAAAATATCACCAGCTTAGGTTTAAGTGAACAAATCACACTCAGCCAAACCGATATGTTCCCTGAAGGAAAAGCACCATTGGTTGTTTGTAATCCACCATGGTTACCAGCCAAACCAAGCTCACCCATTGAATATGCCGTTTATGACCCTGATAGCAAAATGCTAATGGCTTATCTAAAAGGCCTGAAAAACCACCTCACCGAAGATGGCGAAGGATGGTTAATCCTTTCTGATTTTGCAGAACACTTGGGCTTACGCACACATGAATTTTTACTCGATACAATTAAAACTGCGGGACTGACTGTAAAAGACAAGCTAGACATTCAACCGAAACACAGCAAAGTAGCAGATGTTGAAGACCGCTTACATGAAGCAAGAAAAAAAGAAGTAACTTCGCTGTGGATTCTTAAATTAAATACCTAAGAAATATTTAAATAAAAAAGCCAGCATACGCTGGCTTTTTTATTTTGCTTAACACTTTAAATTAACCGCATTTACTTTCACCGCAGTTTAAACAAGTTAGGCAACCATCCATAATAATGGCAGCTTTAGTGCTACATTTTGAACAAAGTTGCGCACCAGCTGGAAAGCCTTCTGAATTATTATCACCACCAGTTTTAGCATGCTTTTCCAAGAATTCTTTTTTCTTCTCAGCCACTAATTTTTGTTGGTGTTCATCAAGACCTGGCTTTTTCAACATACCAATTTCTTGTAAATGCTGCTCAACCACTTCACCAATTTCAGCCACTAAACTAGGGATGTATTTACCACCCTTTTTAAAGTAGCCGCCACTTGGATCAAATACGCTGTGTAACTCTTCCACTAAGAAAGTCACATCGCCACCCTTACGGAACACTGCTGACATCACGCGTGTTAACGCAACGATCCATTGGAAGTGATCCATGTTTTTTGAGTTAATGAAAATTTCAAATGGGCGACGGTGTTCTTGTGGCGTACCTTCATTCATGATCACATCATTGATCGTGATGTATAACGCATGCTCAGTCACAGGTGTTTTAATTTTATAGGTATTACCGACTAATTTATCTGGACGACTAAGCGGTTCGCCCATTTGTACGATGGTCGCTGTTTGCTGTGGCGCTGCAGCTTCTACAACCGCCTTTGCTTTATCTTCTTCTGTCACTAAGCCAAAGCCTGTGATTTTCTTTTCAATTTTAATTGCCATGATGTTTTCTCTTTTTATATTGGTGCTAAATAGGGTTATCTAAATTTGAATCGGCTTTGCTCAAATTAGAACTTGCCGTAGTAACCTTCTTTTAGCGCGTCATATAGGTTAGCGGCTGAATGCATTTCACCGTCATATTCAATCTCTTCGTTACCCTTCACTTCAACTACAGACCCATCTTCCAATGTGAATTTGTAGGTAGTGTTCTCCAAGTCTTTTTCTGTTACCAATACGCCTTGGAAGGCTTCTGGATTGAAACGGAAAGTCGTACAACCTTTCAAACCTTTGTCGTATGCGTATAGATAGATGTTTTTGAAATCTTCAAAATCGTAATCTGTTGGCACGTTAATCGTTTTAGAGATTGAACTATCAATCCACTTTTGCGCAGCCGCTTGAATATCCACGTGGGCTTTTGCTTGAATAGTTGATGAATCCAAGAAGTAGTCAGGGAGTTTTTCATCTTCAGCATCGCTAAATGGCATTGCTTTATTGTTGATTAACTCACGGTAAGCCAACAGTTCGTATGAAAATACGTCCACTTTCTCTTTTGATTTTTTACCTTCACGAATCACGTTACGTGCGTAGTGGTGAGCGAATGATGGCTCAATACCATTACTCGCGTTATTAGCGAGTGAAAGAGAAATCGTGCCTGTTGGGGCAATTGAGCTATGGTGACTAAAGCGCACACCATCTTTAGCGATTTGTTTGCGTAAAGACTCTGGGAATTGTTGCATATAACGGCTATACAAGCCCATCAATACTTTACCCTTCACTTTATCGCCAAGCTTGATGCCATCTTTAACCATCTCTGGGCGTTTTGAAAGCATGTCGCCAGTAACAACGAACTCTTCTTCCATAATTGGTGCAGCGCCTTTTTCTTGCGCTAACTCAACACCAATTTCCCAACCTGTTTCAGCCATCACTTTAGTCACTTCTTCAGTGAATGCAATCGATGCATCTTCACCATATTTCATTTTCAACATAGTGAGTGTTGAACCTAAGCCCAAATAACCCATGCCGTGACGACGTTTACGAGCAATTTCTGCACGTTGCTGTTCCAGCGGCAAACCGTTAATTTCGACGACGTTGTCCAACATACGCGTGAATATAGCAACAACTTTACGATATTCGTCCCAGTCGAATGTTGCTTGATCTGTAAATGGGTTACGTACGAACTTAGTTAAATTCACTGAACCCAATAAACAAGCACCGTATGGTGGCAATGGTTGTTCGCCACAAGGATTAGTTGCACGAATGTTTTCGCAGAACCAGTTATTGTTCATTTCGTTAACACGATCAATCAGAATGAAACCTGGCTCAGCAAAATCATAAGTAGAGGACATAATCACATCCCACAAACGACGTGCTTTGATCGTCTTGTAAACACGGCAAGCTGCTTTTCCATCTGATTCGCGTGTAAGGTATTTACCTTTCACTGGCCACTCGCGCCACACAACTTGGCTTTCGTCTTTAGTATTTAAATTATCAGCTTCCGCTTCTTTTGCTGTAACTGGGAATGCAAGCTTCCACTCAGCATCGGCCTTAACAGCCTCCATGAATTCTTTAGTAATTAAACATGACAAGTTGAACTGACGTAAACGACCAGCTTCACGCTTTGCTTTAATAAAGTCAGTCACATCAGGATGTGAGATATCAAATGTTGCCATTTGCGCGCCACGACGGCCGCCAGCTGAAGATACTGTGAAGCACATTTTGTCATAGATATCCATGAAAGAAAGCGGACCGCTTGTGTATGCACCAGCACCAGCCACAAATGCGCCTTTAGGACGCAATGTAGAAAATTCATATCCAATACCGCAACCTGCTTTAAGCGTTAAACCAGCCTCATGCACCTTATCTAAAATGCCATCCATACTGTCTTCAACGATGCCTGATACTGTGCAATTAATAGTACTGGTTGCTGGCTTGTGCTCTAAAGCACCAGCGTTTGATGTAATACGACCCGCTGGAATTGCACCGCGACGTAAAGCCCATAAGAACTTCTCATGCCATTCAGCACGCTTACCTTCTTCTTCAACATCTGCCAAAGCACGCGCAACACGCGAATAACTATCGTCCATATTTTGGTCGATATGCTCACCTTGTTTTGTTTTAAGGCGATATTTCTTATCCCAGATGTCTAACGACACAGATTGCATTGGGACTTCTTGTTGCGCTGCTGCTTCTGAAGACTTGACGGCTTGTAACATGGATACACCTTCCTGGTTTTTCTTAATTATTAGTCTGGATTTTGGCCCAATTCTTTTATGGGCGCTTTTAGATCAAAATTTGCCCAGACCACAATATCTTGTGATTT
>JAHEEA010000002.1 GCA_024640945.1 Candidatus Methylopumilus sp. | reverse complement strand
ATCGAATTAAGCATAGATGGGGATCATTAAGATGAGTCAAGGTAAAGTTGTACAGTGTATCGGCGCTGTTGTTGACGTGGAATTTCCACGTGACCAAATGCCTAAGGTTTATGAAGCCTTGGTATTAGACGAAGCAGGTTCTACAGCAGAAGCTGGCCTGACATTCGAAGTTCAACAGCAATTAGGTGACGGCATTGTTCGTACCATTGCGATGGGTTCAAGCGACGGTTTACGCCGTGGCATGGCAGTTAAAGCAACTGGCGCTGGTATTTCAGTACCTGTTGGTACTGCAACATTGGGTCGTGTGATGGACGTTTTAGGTCGTCCAATTGACGAAGCTGGTCCAATTGCAACTGATGAGCGTCGTGAAATTCACCAACACGCACCTACTTTTGAAGAGTTATCTCCATCAGTAGACTTGTTGGAAACAGGTATTAAAGTGATTGACTTGGTATGTCCGTTTGCTAAGGGCGGTAAAGTTGGTCTATTCGGCGGTGCTGGTGTGGGTAAAACAGTTAACATGCTTGAGTTGATTAACAACATTGCTAAAGAGCACTCAGGTTTGTCAGTGTTTGCGGGTGTTGGTGAACGTACTCGTGAAGGTAACGACTTCTACCATGAAATGGCTGAAGCTGGCGTTATTAAACTAGACAACATGGCTGAATCAAAAGTAGCGATGGTGTTCGGTCAAATGAACGAACCACCAGGCAACCGTTTACGTGTTGCGTTGTCAGGTTTGACAATGGCTGAAAAATTCCGTGACGAAGGCCGTGATATCTTGTTCTTCGTGGATAACATCTACCGTTACACATTAGCTGGTACTGAAGTATCAGCGTTGTTAGGTCGTATGCCATCAGCTGTGGGTTACCAACCTACATTGGCAGAAGAAATGGGTCGCTTACAAGAACGTATTACATCAACTAAAGTTGGTTCTATTACTTCTATTCAAGCGGTTTACGTTCCTGCGGATGACTTGACTGACCCATCACCAGCTACAACATTCCAACATTTGGATTCAACAGTTGTGTTGTCACGTGATATTGCTTCATTGGGTATTTACCCAGCGGTTGACCCACTTGACTCAACATCACGTCAATTGGATCCATTAATCGTTGGTGAAGAGCATTACTCAGTTGCACGTAGCGTTCAACAAACATTACAACGTTACAAAGAGTTGCGTGACATTATCGCGATTCTTGGTATGGACGAATTGGCACCAGAAGATAAATTGGCTGTTGCCCGTGCACGTAAAATCCAACGTTTCTTGTCACAACCATTCCACGTAGCTGAAGTATTTACAGGCGCGCCTGGTAAATACGTACCATTAAAAGAAACTATCAAAGGTTTCAAAGGTATTGTTAACGGTGATTACGATCACTTACCAGAACAAGCTTTCTACATGGTTGGTGCTATTGAAGAAGCTGTTGAAAAAGCTAAAACTCTGTAATTGGCTATCAAGTTCATTAGCTTAAACAGACAGAAAGCAAATAGGTAACCAATATGGCAACAACAATACAAATCGATGTAGTGAGTGCTGAAGAATCTATTTTCTCAGGTGAGGCAGAATTTGTTGTCGCACCTGCGATTATGGGTGAAGTTGGTATTTATCCACGCCATACACCAATGCTAACAAGCATTAAACCAGGTGCATTGCGTATTAAATTACCAGAGAACGGCGAAGAGCAATTAATCTTCGTTTCTGGCGGCATTCTAGAAGTTCAGCCAGGTTTGGTCACTGTGCTTGCAGACACTGCGATTCGCGGTCATGATTTAGATGAAGCTAAAGCGTTAGAAGTTAAACGTTTGGCGGAAGAGACCTTGAAGAGCAATGCAAGTGAAGTTAATTACGCTGCAGCACAATCAGAATTGGTTGAAGCTTTGGCGCAATTACAAGCCATCGCAAAACTTCGTAAAAACGTACATTAATATTGTTCGCTTCTTAGCGAAAATGTTAAACAAAAAAGGCGGCTTAGGCTGCCTTTTTTGTTATCAAGTCTGTATTCAATTACAATGAAACAATTCAATTTAATGCATGTAATTAGTTAATTCAAATATGACAACTCAATCACTCAATATCGTCATTCTTGCCGCAGGAAAAGGCACCCGCATGCAATCGCTGATGCCAAAGGTACTGCATAAATTAGCGGGCAAGGCATTACTACAACATGTGATTGATGCTGCAAAACAATTAAATCCCAGCAAAATTATTGTGGTCTACGGATACGGTGGCAATGCTGTTCCAGAAGCATTCGCTCATGAAAATATCGTATGGGTAGAGCAGAAAGAACAATTGGGTACTGGCCATGCCGTCCAACAAGCTGCGCCACACTTAGATCAAGACGCGACGACACTGATATTACTTGGTGACGTGCCATTACTTAGCCGAACTAGCTGTGAAACTTTATTGAATAAGACGAAGGCCTTAGGCCTGCTTACGGTGAATAAAGCGAATCCAACAGGATATGGCCGTATTGTTCGAAATGCACAAACTTCTATTGAAGCCATTGTTGAGCATAAAGATGCAACAGAGCAACAAAGACAAATTACAGAAGTAAACACAGGCATCATAGCCGCAAATAATCAGCATTTAAAAGCTTGGTTAGCGCAGCTCAGTAATAACAACGCGCAAGGTGAATATTACCTGACAGATATTGTTGCGCTCGCTGTAAAAGATGGGCATCAGGTTGCGGCAGAAGTGACTAATGATGAGTCGTCAGTAGAAGGTGTGAATTCAAAAGCGGATCTTTCTGGATTGGAACGTGTATATCAGATGCGTTATGCAACGGCATTGATGAATGCAGGTGCAACATTACAAGATCCATTCAGAATTGATGTGCGTGGCGATTTAAAAATAGGTAAAGACGTAGAAATTGATGTTGGCTGTGTATTTGAAGGTGAAGTTACCTTAGCGGATAAGGTCAAAGTTGGTCCATATTGTGTGATTAAAAATAGTACGATTGGCTCAGGTACGGAAATTGCCGCTTATACACATATTGAACAAGCTCATGTGAATGCTGGATGTAAATTAGGTCCTTATGCTCGACTTCGCCCAGGTGCTCAAATCGCAGATCATGCGCACATTGGAAACTTCGTTGAAATTAAAAACAGCACGATTGGTGATGGTTCAAAAGTGAATCATTTGAGTTATGTTGGCGATGCAGTAGTAGGTAAAAACGTCAATATTGGTGCAGGGACCATCACCTGTAATTATGATGGTGCAAACAAGTTTAAAACAATTATTGAAGACAATGCGTTTATTGGGTCAGATACTCAATTAGTTGCGCCAGTGACCATTGGTGAAGGTGCTACAATTGCAGCCGGCTCAACAATAACCAGAGATGCGCCAGCTGGACAACTTACATTCTGTAGAGCTAAAGAACAAAAAAGTATTGCCAACTGGAAACGACCAGTTAAAAAGTCAAAATAATTAAATAAGTAGCGTTAAGAAAGAAATCTATGTGCGGCATTGTTGGTGCAATTTCAAATAAGAATGTAGTTTCTACATTGATAGAGGGTTTAAGTCGCCTTGAATATCGTGGATACGATTCAGCTGGCGTTGCTGTAATTAATGCGCAAGGTATAGAACGCGTTCGTGCTGTAGGTCGTGTCTCTGCAATGACTGATAAAGCAAATGAAGTTCAATTGAGTGGCTTAGTTGGTATTGGTCATACGCGTTGGGCAACGCATGGCGGCGTGACAGAAAGCAATGCGCACCCACATGTCTCAAAAGGTGAAGTTGCCGTAGTTCATAATGGCATTATTGAAAATCATGAAGAGCAACGAAGTCGTTTAATTGCACTTGGTTATGATTTTATCTCTCAAACCGATACTGAAGTAATCGCACATCTCATTCATTACTATCATACCCAAGGGGCAACACTGCTTGCTGCCACACAAAAAGCTGCGACAGAACTCACGGGCGCTTTTGCGATTGGTGTTATTTCAGTTAAAGAGCCAGATGTATTAATTACTGCGCGCTTTGGTTGCCCATTGTTAATTGGTTTAGGTGAAGGTTCAAATTACATTGCCTCAGACGTATCAGCTGTTTTGTCAGTGACACGTAAAGTGATGTATTTGGAAGATGGCGATGTTGCAGAAATGACCCGTGAAAAAGTAGTCATTTACGGCCGTGATGGTCAAACAGTTACACGCCAAATTCACATCAGTGATGTGTCGCTTGCATCTATGGAGCTGGGTCCTTATACCCACTTTATGCAAAAAGAAATTCATGAACAGCCACGTGCAATTGCAGACACTCTTGAAGCAGTCATTGCAGACAAACATTTTTCACCAGCTTTATTTGGTGCAGAGGCTGATGAAATATTAAAGCAAATAGATAGCATTTTAATTTTAGCGGCAGGGACCAGTTATTACGCTGCACTTACTGCGAAATATTGGATAGAAGATCTTGCTCAGTTGCCAGTAAATGTAGAAATTGCGAGTGAATATCGTTATCGCAAATCTGTCCCAAATCCTCGCCAATTAATTGTGACGATTTCGCAGTCTGGTGAAACGCTAGATACGATGGAAGCGTTGAAGCATGCCAAATCGCTTGGTCAGAATTTAACGTTAGCGATTTGTAATGTGTTAGAGAGTGCAATTCCACGTGCCTCCGAATTAGTGTTTTATACGCGCGCTGGGGCTGAAATTGGCGTTGCCTCAACCAAGGCATTCACAACGCAATTGGTTGCGTTATTTGTCCTTGCAGTGACCTTGGCTAAGCAACGCGGATTGCTCAAAGCTGAACAAGAACATGAGCATTTGAATGGTTTAAGACAATTAGCTGTTAGCGTTCAACATGCCTTGAATTTAGAACCCCAAATTCGAGAGTGGGCAAAAGCTTTTGCAGATAAACAAAATGCCTTATTTTTAGGGCGCGGTATTCATTATCCAATTGCGCTTGAAGGCGCACTTAAGCTTAAAGAAATATCTTATATCCATGCTGAAGCTTATCCAGCGGGTGAGTTAAAGCATGGCCCATTAGCCTTAGTTGATAGCAGTATGCCGATTGTTGTGATTGCGCCGAATGATAGCTTATTGGAAAAAGTGAAATCTAATATGCAAGAAGTCAAAGCACGCGGCGGAGAATTATTTGTATTCGCAGATGCTGATAGTCGTTTCACAGCGAGCGATGGTGTTCATGTCATTAGAACACCTCGAAATGTTGGTTTGCTTTCGCCTATTTTGCATAGTATCCCAGTGCAATTATTGGCTTACCATGCAGCCTTGTTAAAAGGCACAGATGTTGATAAACCAAGAAATCTGGCTAAATCAGTAACCGTGGAGTAGTTTCGTTAGGACCCGCTCCGCAGAAACTCCCCAGAAACACCGCAAAGAACCTCAGAGTTAGCATCGGACCACTGACTCTCGACATTCGACCGCTAAGTTCCTATCAGCAATACTTAATTGCCACTATTAACACGCTAAGATCCCGCTCATGGAGTGATCGTCAGATAGCAAACTACTTCAATGAAACGGGTTACCTAACACCAAGAGGACACTGGTTTATTGCTCAGAGTATTTTCTCGATACGGAAGAAGTATGAGAAGCGGTTAGCGAGACTTGGTGGTGTTTGGTGAGGGTTGTGGTGTTTGGTTATATCAAAGTGTAATGCTAATATGAATCTTAAAGGAAGGTAAAAGTGAAGAAAATTTTCATACATTCAGGACTTCATAAAACTGGCACTACCGCCCTCCAAGCGATGTTGTTCAAAAATAGAAAAAATCTATTAGTCCAAGATTTTTATTATCCAGATAGTGGTATCCCTAGAAATTTTTATGGGCATCACAATATAGCATGGCAAATTTCACGGGATAGAAGGTTTAGATCTGAGTTCGGAGATTTGCGAGCATTATTAAAAGAAATTGAGGGCATAGGTAAAAGCAAAATTGTTCTATCAAGTGAAGATTTTGAATGTTCTTTGTTATATCCAAATAGATTAAAGAAAATAAATGATTATTTTTTATCTAACGATATAAAAGTTTGTTTCATCATTTATTTGAGAAATCAAGTTGATTATCTTAATTCTCTATATTTTGAGTTATTGAAAGCGGGACTTGGTGACGAGTTCAACAAATTTTTTAATAAAATTATATCTACAAATAAATTCGATTTTAAAGAGTGGGAATTTGTTTTTAATTATTCAGATATATCTAAGTCACTTGAGTCATTGGAAGATATAGAAGTAATCTATCGAGACTATGATGATCTTATAGACAATAATACTGTTATTGATTTTTGTGATGTTGTAGGCATTGATTATAAAAAATTAGAAATGCCTCAGAATAAAACTCGAATTAATGAAAGACTGCCTTTAAATACTCTTCTTAAACTATTTGTTAAGAATAGAGTAAGGGTTCTGCCAGATGGTATTTTAGATAATGTTGATGAGTTATGTGGAAATGAAAACTATGATTTATTGACTTCAACGAATATAAGAAAAATATTTTCCGAGTTAAGTAAAAAAAATTTATTTTTTAATAATAAAGAAATAAAAAATTCTTATGAAGACAAGTCTAATATCTTAAATGTAGAGAAAGTATTTTCATTTGAAACATGCGGTTTGATATTAAATTTAAAAAAACTAAATGAAACTCCCGATATAAAAAAACAATTTATAGAAAAGTGGCGTCGTTGGGTTAAATTAAGTGTTAATTAAAATGACGAAAAGAGAAATCACAATTGTTGATATTCCATCACCTGGCATATTAGGAGGGGTTTATTCTGATTTGATTCTAGCGCTTACTCATTCAATTAACTCTCTAGGGTTTGAAGTAATTTATGAGCGTCGTTTAATTCGTACAACAAGTCCAGTCATTATTTTTGGTTTATATAGAGAGTTTATAAATAATTCTCCGCAAATCCAATTGCCACCGAATTATTTCAATTTCAATCTTGCCCCAATTCTTGGTACTAAGACTCCATGGTTTCAAAATTATCTTCAGTGTGTTTCTAAGCATAATCTTATTGATTATTCGCATAGCAATATTTCAAATTTAAGTAAACTAAGTACTAACTTAAGACCTGCACATCTTTTTAATTTTGGTTATTTTGATCTAATGCCATTTAAAGGTTTTGAGCGAGGTGAAAGTTATCTTTTCTTTGGCAAATTAAATGAAGATAGAGCGCAAAGATTGAAATCTTTTCAAAGTGCAGGGTTGCAGTTGAATGTTCTTCAAAATGTTTGGGGGCATGAAAGAGATATTCAAATTCGAAAAGCAAAAGCAATTATCAATATTGGAAAATATGATCCGAATATACTTGAGGTTTACAGAATTTGGCATTCGCTTTGTCTAGGAACTCCTGTCTATTCAGATGCAGGGATTGACGAGACTCTAGCAAAACAATATTCAAAATACATCAACCTTAGTGAACGCTTAGAGATTGATAGTTTTTTGATTCCTCCTGTGTCACCTAGTTTGTATAAAAAAGAAACGACTTTTATGGAAAGTGTAAATGCTTTGTTGGATTTTATAAATCAATAAAATTGACTTCGGCAAATAATTTTAGATATATGCCTGTCTAATTTAAAGTATTCCTAATTATTTAATTCAAGACTAACCTTTTCTGCTTTAGATATGGTTAATCAGAATACAACCGATCAGTTTAATTTCTAAGAATTCAAAAACGTCTGCACAACATTGATATGTCTTGTTCGGATATCGTTGAGCGGTTAGTTAGTCTTTGCATCATCTTTCCACGAACTGATCAACTAGTCTGGGATGCCATCAAGGGAGTTCTCCAGCAGATCCACGATAAACTCCCGCAATCTAGTTCCTCAATCCAACTAGATCACCATGGTTTCAATGACAGTGATTTGATCCCATCATCAGAAATAAACCTAGAGACTAAATACCTTAGTGACGATAGAATTAGACCTTCGGAACTCACTCAATCTCAACAGAACAATATGATTCTCAGCGGACAACCCTCAACTCAAGCAAGAAACCTGCACTCTTTTAATGGTGTAGCGTCAATCGCTGAGTATTTGTCTCCTGAACAGATTGACTTACTCTCGGATCAGGACCGAAAGAGTGTCGTCAACACCCTGCTCAGCAAAGTCTCAGTGTTCTTTGACGAGAAGACTAAGAAGCATCACTTAGATGTGGAATTCTCAGAGGAATTCAGCGGTCTTTTGGAGTCAATCAGCAATGACTCAGAGGAGAACACATTAAAAAAGTCTGGGAGCAGCGCTGGGGGTCTCACTGCCGAACAAGACTATATGGTGACTGTTGAATAGAGTCTGTTAGGCTTTAAATTATGCTGACTCGCGTTCAACAACTTCACAATCGTCATCGACATTTGGTACGCGGCCTTATTCGCTTTTTAACCTATTTCGCCGCATTCTTTTTAAGTACTTTAGCTTATTGGATTGCTGATAATTTTGGCGAGCCATCTCTTGAGCAGGTGCTATATCATGCGCAGTTTGGTATGGAAGGTTTGGTGGATACCGACACGGCACTGATTAAAAGTTTCCTCACTTGGTGCGTGGCAATACCAACTGCAAGTGCACTAGTTTTAGTACTCATAGAATATTCAATCGCATTATTCTTGACGCATGGGTCTACACACTGGCTTACTCGGCCGGCACGTTTGGCCAACATTCATTTTATAAAAGTATTCTATTGGTTCATTGGCCATCGTGCGCCACTTTATCTATTAATTGCATCTTGTATTTATTTTGGCGTGCAGTTTTCTGTTACTGCATTTGTACACAACCAATTTGGTAAAGACTATTTTTCAGAGCACTACGTTTACCCAGCTAAGGTAAAAGTGGATTTAGTGAGGCCAAAGAATTTAGTGCTGATTTATGTAGAAAGTCTTGAGGATAGTTATAAGGATCCTGCCCTATTTGGTAAGAATTTATTAAGCGGGTTGGATTATTTTAAAGGTACAAGCTTCGGTAGTTTTAAACAAGCACCTGGCACGGGATGGACGATTGCAGGCATTACTGCAACGCAATGTGCTGTGCCACTTAAGAGTGTAAGTTTGTACGATGGTAATGATCAAGGTCAAAACATTAAATCGTTTTTACCAAATGCAGTTTGCTTGGGCGACATCTTGCATGATGCTGGGTATTACAATGTTTATATGGCAAGTGATGCTTTGGCGTTTTCCGGTAAAGGTAAATTCTTTCAAGATCATCATTATGATGAAGTCTTAGGTCGTGATGAACTAAAAGGCAATCTAAAGCCAAAGGATATGAATTTCTGGGGCTTATATGATGATGATTTATTGTCCTTAGTGAAGGCAAAACTTATTCAATTGCATGCACAGAAACAACCTTTCAATTTAACGTTTAATACCATTGATACCCATGGCCCTGATGGCCATTTTTCTAAATACTGCAAAGCGCATGGCATTAAAGATTTCCCAGGAATTGTTGAGTGCACTTCTAATCAAGTGGCTGAGTTAGTTTTATTTATGAAACGTAGCGGATATTTTAAAGATACTAATGTAGTTATTTTAGGTGATCACCTAGCAATGGAAAATCCAGTTTCTCACAAGTTAGATACCATTAAAGAGCGTCATGTTTTCAATCGATTTATTTCAGCAAAACCGGTGACTAAAAATCGTGAAGACGTATTACATTTTGATATGTTCCCAACCATTCTAGAGTTCGTTGGGTTCAAAGTTGAAGGTGGAAAATTGGGATTAGGTTTTACGGCAATTTCTAAGAACACTGATTTACCACCAGCGACTGAATACGAAGATATGAATGAAGACTTACTTAATCAATCAGATGAGTATTTAGATCTTTGGAAGCAAAAAGAAGTTACAGCCAATCCCAATTAGCGTGTGCTTTATGAGGTGCGTTTTTCATCGCAAAGTCCCATAACCAAGGTGGTAAGCAGCGCATCAATTTTGCAAGCCAGCCCATCTGCCATGGAATCACGATAAAGCGTTTTTTCTGTTTAATTGCTTTAGCAAATTTCTTCGCCGCAACATCAGGCGCCATTAGAAACGGCATAGGATATTTGTTAATGTCGGTCATTGGCGTTTTAATATAACCAGGTGCAATTGTTGTGACCATCACACCATCTTGGCTCATCTCTACACGTAGACTTTCTAAGTAAGCGATTGCAGCAGCTTTTGAGGCACTATAAGCACCTGCACCAGGTAGGCCTCTGACACCAGCAATACTCGCAATGCCCACCAGACTTCCTTGACGTGCTTTTTTCATGGCGGCCGTAAAAGGCTGGAAGGTATTCACCATACCAATTACATTAATATCAATCAGTGCTCTGAATGTTGCTGTGTCGGCTTTGTTTTCAGTTAACGTGCCAGCGCTTACCCCGGCATTGGCAATCACAATATCTGGAACGCCATATTTGCTAATAAAATCTTTCGCTGCCGCTTGCATTGCCTCTTCATCGCGGACATCCGCAACATAAATACTGCAAGGTGTGTTGAGTTGTGTTTGAAGTGATTTTAATAAAACTTCACGACGCGCAACCAAACCCAAAGTGGCACCTTGGCTAGCATATTCTTGAGCAAGTGCTTGCCCGATTCCGCTAGAGGCGCCAGTGATAAATACTTTGAGTGCGGCCATTTGATTTTCGCTAATTGAATAGTTGGTTTTATTTCTTAGCTTTGTCTTTTCTTAAGTTATCTATGATGTAATTAGCAACATTGAAAACTTCATTATTGCCACCAGCCATTGTTACTGAAGTAATGTATTTACCATCAATCATTAATGTTGGTACGCCAGTTGCACCAGATGCACGGAACACTTGAGCCGCATGATTAAGTTTGGTGCTCAGAGAAAATGAAGCGAATTCAGCTTCAACTTTTTTACGGTCAAAACCACCCTCTTTTGTAATCCAATCAATCACTGCACGTTCGTCGTTTGGAAGAAACGCTTTTTGTTTGTGCAAAGCTTCAAATAGTTTTGAATGTAACTTTTCTGAAACCCCTAACGATTCCATCACGTAAAAAGCTTTGGCCATTGGCGCCCAGTCCGGTCTTGGTAAACCAGGCATACGTTTGAAAGTCACATCTTTTGGTAAGGTTTTAAGCCAGCTGTTCAATTGAGGCTCTAGTTGATAGCAGTGAGGGCAGCCATACCAAAAAATCTCAGTGACTTCGATTTTTGCTGGATTTTCTGTAGGGACGACTTGTACGGTTTGGTTAAATTCATTACCCATTTGTGGGTCAGCCCAGACAGTGCTTGATAACACTAACATAAGACCTGCTAATAATTTTTTCATCATTAAATCCTTATTAATTAGTTAAAACGTTACTTCTGATACTTCAACGATAGACTGTATTTTTAGATGACAGTTTAAGGGGTATTAACTTTTTTAACGTCAGCTGAAAAACCATTTTCTTTGAGTTCGCTCTTAGCCTTATTTACTTGCGCTATATCTACGAACGGGCCAACACGTACTCGATGTAATACACCTTTGTCCTCAAGAGAAACAGGCTCAATAATCGCTTCTAAACCAATGAGTGCCATTTTAGCTTTCATATTGTCAGCTTCTTGCTCAGTTCTAAATGCACCGAGTTGTAAGAAATAGCTTTCTTGAGGTTTGCGATCTTCACCGTCTACTTGTTTAATTTCTTGTTCGGTGACTTTAGGTTCGTTACCTTGGAGAATATTGTAGAACTCAAAACGTGGTTTAGCTGGTTCAGCGTTTTCAGATGTCGCTTCTTCTTTAGTTGTTTTTCCGTCTTTCGGATCGATGGCAATCGCTGGATCAGTTTTAGTTGTAAAAGCGCTTGTGCCACCTTTGATATAAATCGTGAATACGACAGAAATTGCAACGCCTAATAAAACACCAACAATTAAACCCGTTAAGAAAGGATTGCCTTTGCCGCCACTAGAAGTTTTTTGCGTATTCGATTTGTAATCGTGATTCATGGTTTACCTTAAATATATAGGATTACATTTTATTGGGCGCGCTCACGCCCAATAAGTTCAAGCCATTTTTGAGCACTTGTTGTGTTGCATTAATTAAAGCTAAACGCGCGAGCTTCACGGTTTCATTTTCAACTAAGATTTTGTGTTCACTGTAAAAACTATGTAAATCACTCGCGAGTTCTTTTAGGTAATTAGCAATCGTATGCGGAGCTAATTCGCTGGCTGCGTTGACGACCACTTCTGGGAATTCACCTAAGCGTTGCATTAAAGCTGCGTCATGTGCGCTATTAAGCGGGCTTAAGTCAACTTTAGACAAGCTTTTAATGTCACCGTCCCACTGAGCTAATACACTGCTGATACGAGCGTGCGCGTATTGAATGTAATAAACAGGATTGTCGTTAGTTTGCGCACGCGCTAAATCAATATCAAAAATGAGCTGAGAATCAGCACGGCGAGCCGCTAAGAAATAACGCGTTGCATCACAACCTACTTCTTCAATCAAATCACGCAAGGTCACATAGCTACCAGCACGTTTTGAAAGTTTAACTTCTTCACCGCCACGCATCACGGTGACCATTTGGTGCAATACGTAATCTGGAAATCCTTGAGGAATACCAACATTCAATGCTTGTAAGCCCGCACGAACGCGGGTAATAGTGCTGTGATGATCAGCGCCTTGTTCATTAATCACGCGATCAAATCCGCGATTCCATTTTTCAACATGGTAAGCCACATCAGGGACAAAATAAGTGTAGCCACCGTCTGTTTTACGCATCACACGGTCTTTGTCATCCCCGAAATCTGTCGTGCGTAACCACAGTGCGTCGTCTTGCTCATAAGTGTGGCCGCTGGCAATAAGGCTTTGCACAGTGTCTTCAACTTTGCCTTCTGTATAAAGCGCAGATTCAAGTGAGAACACATCGAATTTAATTTGGAAGGCACGTAAATCTAAGTCTTGTTCATGACGCAAATACGCCACTGAAAAAGCGCGAATAGATTCTAGGTCGTCGACGTTGCCAGTTGCCGTTACTTGTACATCATCAGCGACTACAGTTTCTTTATTTAAATAAGCGGTGGCGACATCGGCAATATACTCACCACGGTAGCCAGCTTCTGGCCACAATGGATCGTCTGGTGTAATGCCTTGGCAACGTAAGTGCACGGAGTGAGTGAGATTATCAATCTGCACACCGGCATCGTTGTAGTAAAATTCACGGGTGACTGCCCAGCCGTTTGCGTCTAACAAACGGGCTAAACAATCACCGACTGCTGCACCACGGCCATGGCCAACATGCAGCGGACCTGTTGGGTTAGCTGAAACAAACTCTACTTGGACTTTACGGCCTTGGCCGATTTGACTGTGACCAAACTTTTCAACTTGGGCAGCAATTAAAGCAATGACGGCTTGTTTTGCGTTGGCGCCTAAATAAAAGTTAATGAAGCCCGCACCTGCGATTTCAACTTTTGAAACATAATCTGAGCTAGGTAAAGCTTTGATTAAAGCTTCAGCAATGGCGCGTGGATTCTGACGTAATGGCTTAGCCAACAACATGGCTAAATTGGTGGAGAAATCTCCATGGTCTTTATTTTTAGGGCGCTCAAGTTGAATCGTTAAACTAGAAGCGTCTAAATCGGTATTTTGTGCCAAGCTTTTTGCGGCTTGTGCTAGTAATTCGGTAAGATGTGCTTTCAAGGCAAATATCTAACAAGGACTAAAAAGTGTATTTTAACTCATTGAGTGCTAGTGCTCACCCCCTATTCGATTTTATGCTAATCATTTATAAGCCTATTTTTCTTTAATCAGGCCTTAAGTTAAAAGTAAATGCCAAAAAACATTTTAAAAGTTGCCCTAGATGTTCCTTTAGATCGCTTATTCGATTATCTCGATGGCGGTTTTAGTGTGCAGGTTGGTCAGCGCGTGGTCGTTCCGTTTGGCCGCAGAAATGTTGTGGGCGTTGTCATTGAAAAATCGGATAGCAGCGAGTTTGCACTTGAGAAATTAAAAACCATTATTCAGGTTTTTGATGATGAGTTACCAATAGATCCAAGTACTTTTTCTTTACTGAAGTTTTGTGCTGATTATTATCAATATCCTTTTGGCCAAGCGCTATTAGCAAGCCTACCAAAAAGACTTAGACAAACTGAGCCAGCTGTTTCACGTAAGCAATATTTATATTCCCTCACGCCTGAAGGCATGGGTGCTGACATTGATTTAATTCCCGCACGTCAATCTGTGCAGCGCAAAGTGTTTGCTGCTTTACAACAATCAACCTTGAGTGAATCTGCGCTGAAAGAAATTTCTGCGAGTTGGCGGCAGGCGATTGAAGCTTTTAGAATGCAAGGCTGGGTGCATGCGGAGCAAGTATTAGCAGGGTTTAAATCTGCAATGGAAGCAGCGCCACCTCCTCCCTTAAATGATGAACAACAAGTAGCGGTCAATGCCGTTACTGAGGCCGCGAACACTTTCAAACCTTTCTTGTTGCATGGCATTACCGGCAGCGGAAAAACTGAAGTGTATATGCAGATTTTGCAACAAGCGCTGGCGGATAATGATGGCCAAGCTTTAGTCTTGGTTCCTGAAATTAATTTAACCCCACAACTCGAAGCACGCTTTAGAAATCGACTTCCACATCTACCCCTTGTCTCGCTTCATAGCAATCTTGGTGAAAGTGAACGATTAAAAAATTGGCGACTAGCTCAATCAGGACAAGCGCGCATTATTATTGGAACGCGTTTAGCGGTATTTACGCCGATTCCAAATTTAAAGATTGTCATGGTCGATGAAGAACATGATGGATCATATAAACAGCAAGACAGCATGCGTTATCACGCACGTGATGTGGCAATGGTGCGTGCACAACGAAGCAAAGTGCCTATCGTGATGGGGAGTGCAACGCCTGCACTAGAAGCTTGGCACAACGCACAATCAGGAAAATATACGCTACTTAGTCTTCATAGCCGAGCAGTCGCGCAATCGGCTTTACCTAATATTCGTTGTATTGATACGACTAAGCAAGAGAGCACCAATGGCTTAACGCAAGTACTTGTTCATGCTATGCGTGAGCGTTTAGCTAAGGGCGAGCAAAGTCTATTATTCATCAACCGTCGTGGATATTCACCTGTGCTGCTTTGTAGCGCATGTCATTGGATTGCCCCATGTATGAGATGTAGCAGCCGATTAGTGGTGCATTTAAAACAAGGACGATTGCGTTGTCATCATTGTGGTCATGAGCAAAAGATTGTGCGGCAATGTCCAAGTTGCGGCAATGCAGATTTACATCCAACTGGGCATGGTACACAACGCTTAGAAGAAACGCTAAAAGCGCTTTTTCCAACAGCTAGAATTCAGCGGGTTGATAGAGACAGTACGAGTCGAAAAGAAGCACTCAATGATATTTTGACGGCAGTGCATGATAATGAAATTGATATTCTTATCGGTACGCAAATGTTGGCCAAAGGGCATGACTTTCCTAATCTGACCTTAGTTGGTGTGATTGATACCGACAGCGCTTTATTTAGTCCAGACTTCCGTGCGGCTGAACGTCTATTTGCCCAACTCATGCAAGTTTCTGGCCGGGCTGGGCGTGCTGAAAAACCTGGCGAAGTGCTGATTCAAACGGCTTTCCCTAGTCACCATTTGTTTAACGCATTGCGCACTCAAGACTATCCCGCTTACGCACAAACTTTATTGCAAGAACGGGAGATGGCGCAGTTCCCACCTTATTGTTATTTAGCTTTAATTAAAGCCGAATCTACGCAATATCGAGAGGTTGAACAGTTCTTGAATTTCGCCTTTGAATTGGCAAGGCAGCGGAGTGATCAAGTCTTAACTTACGATCCGATGCGCGCACAAATGGAAAAACTGAAAGGCATGGAGCGGGGACATATTTTGATGCAAGCAACACAACGCGGTGCGTTACAAAAATTATTGGCCGCCCTTACTCCACAATTGCGAGCAAGTAAATTAGCGGCCAAACTCCGTTGGAATATTGACGTCGATCCGATGGAGTTTTAGATTTTATGATATTGCTTACTGTGTTCGCGAACCGCAGATAAGAACGCAGCGGCATTCTCTGGTGGCGTCCATTGGGTAATGCCGTGACCAAGATTAAATACATGGCCATGACCTTTGCCATAGCTTGCTAGAATGCTAGCGACTTCTTTTTCAATCGCTTCTGGCGTTGACAGCAAAATAGCTGGATCCATATTGCCTTGCAATGCCACTTTGTCACCAACACGTTTGCGTGCTTCACCAATGCTGACAGTCCAATCTAAGCCTAGTGCATCTGCACCAATCTGTGATTGGGCTTCTAACCAAAGTGCACCGCCTTTAGTAAATACAATGCTCGGGACTTTTTGACCTTCTGCTGTTTTAGTCAGGCCATTCACAATTTTTTGCATGTAGTTGAGTGAGAACTCTTGATATGCATTGTGTGAAAGTGCACCGCCCCAAGAATCAAAAATCATAACAGCTTGAGCACCCGCAGTAATTTGCGCATTCAAATATTGAATCACGGTTTGTGCGGTCGTTTCTAAAATATGGTGCAATAAATCAGGACGGGCATAAGCAATTTTTTTGATGTTCAAAAAGTCGGTACCGCCCTTGCCTTCAACCATGTAAGTAGCGAGCGTCCAAGGACTTCCTGAAAAGCCAATCAGCGGCACGCGACCATCCAGTGTTTTGCGAATTTGGCTCACTGCGTCAAACACGTATTGCAGTTTTGCCATGTCAGGCACTTCTAATTTCTGAATGTCCGCTTCTTGTTGAAGCGTGCGTTCAAATTTAGGCCCTTCACCTTCCTCGAAATAAAGTCCTAAGCCCATTGCATCAGGCACGGTCAAAATGTCTGAGAATAGAATCGAAGCGTCGAGTAATGGATAGCGATCTAAGGGCTGAATTGTCACTTCGGTTGCGAAGTCTGGATTTTTGCAAAGCTGTAGAAAACTACCTGCTGTTTTACGGCTTTCACGATACTCAGGTAAATAACGGCCCGCTTGTCGCATCATCCATACAGGGGTGTAATCTGTTGGTTGGCGCATGAGCGCTTTTAGAAAAGTATCGTTCTTTAACATCGTCATTTTTTGTCTTTAAATGTATTAATTCAATGATGAAAAAAGGGTGCTAAGCACCCTTTTCTTTTACGCTAAATTAGCGAGGTAATTTAGATGAGCCCATTAAGAACTCATCGACTGCTCTAGCACATTGACGGCCTTCGCGAATCGCCCAAACAACCAATGATTGACCGCGACGCATATCGCCAGCTGCAAAGATTTTAGCTTTAGATGTTGCGTAACAACCTTCGCCATCTGTTGTCGCTTTAGCGTTGCCGCGGTTGTCTTTTTCCACGCCAAACGCATCGAGTACTTTTTGCATTGGGCTTACAAAACCCATGGCTAGCAATACCAAGTCGGCTTTGATAGTGAATTCAGTCCCTGGAATTTCTTCCATTTTGCCGTTTTTCCACTCAACTTTAGCACCTTTAAGCGCTGTGACTTTACCGTTTTCACCAATAAATTCTTTGGTTGTCACAGACCAGTCACGCTCACAACCTTCTTCGTGTGAACTTGAAGTACGAAGTTTAAGTGGCCAGTTTGGCCAGACCATTTCTTTATCTTCTTTTGCTGGTGGTTGTGGCATCAATTCAAATTGCGTAATTGATAGCGCACCGTGACGGTTAGATGTACCTACGCAATCAGAACCAGTGTCACCGCCGCCAATCACAACCACATGTTTATTGGTCGCCATGATTTGGTTAGGAATCGTGTCACCTGCCACCACTTTGTTTTGTGGTGTTAAAAAGTCCATCGCAAAGTGCACGCCATCTAATTCACGTCCAGTTGCCGGTAAGTCGCGTGGGTGCTCTGCACCGCCAGCTAAAACCACAGCATCGAATTCTTTTGTGAGTTGCTCAGCACTGACATTTTCACCAACGGTTTGATTCACACGGAACTCAACACCTTCAGCTTCCATTTGTTTGATGCGACGGTCGATATGACTTTTTTCGAATTTAAAGTCAGGGATGCCGTAACGTAATAAACCACCAATACGTGTTTCTTTTTCAAATACCACCACATTGTGACCAGCACGAGCCAATTGCTGCGCTGCTGCCATACCCGCAGGGCCTGAGCCTACGATGGCAATTTTTTTGCCAGTTTTATGTGATGGTGGCTGAGGGATAACCCAATTATTTTCCCAAGCTTTATCAATGATCGCGTGCTCAATTGATTTAATACCAACGGCATCATCATTAATGTTCAGCGTACATGCTGCTTCGCAAGGTGCAGGGCAGATACGACCAGTAAATTCTGGGAAGTTGTTGGTTGAATGCAATACATCAATCGCACCACGCCAATCTTGTTGGTAAACCAAATCATTCCAGTCAGGAATAATATTGTTGATTGGACAACCTGTTGTACAGAATGGAATGCCGCAATCCATGCAACGTGCGCCTTGAATTTTAGCCTCTTCATCGCTGAGATGAATGACGAACTCTTTGTAGTTTTTAACGCGATCAGTGACAGGCAAATTTGCCTCTGAAAGACGTTCATACTCCATAAAACCGGTGACTTTACCCATTATGCAGCTTCCTTCTTAGCAGCAGCGGCCAACTCTGTGAGGGCACGCTTATATTCATTTGGCATCACTTTAACAAACTTAGTTCTCATGCTCGTCCAATCAGCGCGAATCGTTTGAGCACGTTCACTGCCTGTGTAGGCAATGTGTTTATCTATGAGTGCTAATAATGTTGTTTCGTCGGCTTGATTCAAGTGGTTAACGCTAACAGCGGTAAATGAAGAAGCCGGCTCAACTTTTTCGAGTGAAACCATGCCCATGTTGCAACGTTTGTTGAACATGCCATCTTCGTCATACACGTAAGCCACACCGCCAGACATGCCAGCAGCGAAGTTAAGGCCAGTTTGACCTAGCACCACTACGGTACCGCCAGTCATGTATTCACAACCGTGGTTACCAACGCCTTCAACGACTGCGCTTGCACCTGAATTACGGACACAGAAACGTTCGCCTGCGACACCACGGAAATAGCTTTCGCCTGTGGTTGCGCCAAACATCACAGTGTTGCCCGCAATCACGTTTTCATGTGCGATACCGCGGAAAGCTTTAGGTGGTTTAATCACGATGCGACCACCACATAAGCCTTTGCCGACGTAATCGTTACCTTCGCCAGTCAATTCTATGCTGATGCCGTGTGCCAAGAATGCTGCAAAACTTTGACCAGCAGTCCCTGCTAACTTAATGTTAATCGTGTCGTCTGGTAAACCTGCATTGCCATAAATGCTTGCCACTTGATTAGACAACATGGTGCCGCAAGTACGGTTAGTGTTGGTAATAGGTAAATCAATATTAACCTTTTCACCTTTTTCCAAGGCTGGCTTAGCAAGTGCGATGAGTTGATTATCAAGTGCATGTTGTAAGCCATGGTCTTGATAGTCGTTATGGCGTAATGAAACTTCTTCACCCACTTTAGGTTGGTGGAATATCTTAGTGAAATCCAAGCCTGAAGCTTTCCAGTGATCCAAGCCTTTTTGCATATCCAATAAATCAGCACGGCCGATTAAGTCATTAAATTGACGGATACCCATTTCAGCCATTAATTCACGGACTTCTTCAGCGATGAAGAAGAAGTAATTCACAACGTGCTCTGGTTGACCAGTAAAGCGTTTACGTAATTCAGGGTCTTGTGTTGCCACACCTACTGGACAAGTATTGAGGTGGCATTTACGCATCATGATGCAGCCTTCAACAACAAGCGGCGCTGTTGCAAAACCAAACTCATCGGCACCTAGTAATGCGCCAATCAGTACGTCACGACCTGTTTTCATTTGGCCGTCAACTTGCAAGATCACGCGACCACGTAATTGGTTAAGCACTAAAGTTTGCTGTGTTTCAGCCAAACCAAGTTCCCACGGTGTACCCGCATGTTTGATCGATGAAATTGGTGAAGCACCAGTACCACCGTCATGACCAGCCACAACAATGTGATCTGATTTTGCTTTTGCTACACCAGCAGCAACAGTACCAATACCGGTTTCTGATACCAATTTCACAGAGATTTCAGCTTTTGGATTTGCATTTTTCAAATCGTGAATCAATTGTGCCAAATCTTCGATAGAGTAAATATCGTGATGCGGTGGTGGTGAAATTAAACCCACGCCAGGTACTGAGAAACGTAACCGCGCAATATATGGACTCACTTTGTGGCCTGGTAATTGACCGCCTTCACCAGGTTTTGCACCTTGTGCCATTTTGATTTGGATTTGGTCTGCGTTAGCTAAATATTCAGCAGTCACACCGAAGCGACCTGATGCCACTTGCTTAATTTTTGAGCGCATTGAATCGCCAGCTTTAAGCGCAATGTCTTTCTCGATTAAGCTGGCGCCAATCACTTCAGCCATTGAACTTGCTTTAGCAACAGGGATGAAACGTTTAGGATCTTCGCCGCCTTCGCCAGTATTTGATTTACCACCAATCCGGTTCATCGCAATCGCTAATGTGGCATGCGCTTCAGTTGAAATAGAACCTAAAGACATCGCACCTGTTGCGAAACGTTTAACAATCTCTTTTGCTGGTTCAACTTCATCTAAAGGCACAGGCGCGCCAGCAGATTTAATTTCGAACAAGCTACGTAAAGTCATATGGCGACGGCTCTGGTCGTTGATGAGTTTTGCATATTCTTTGTAAGTACTTGCTTCGCCCGTACGTGTTGCATGTTGTAACTTAGCAATAGATTCTGGTGTCCACATGTGTTCTTCACCGCGTACACGGAAAGCATATTCACCGCCAGCTTCAAGTGCATTTACCAACACTGGATCTTCACCAAAAGCATTGTTGTGCATATTCAAGGCTTCTTGAGCCACTTCGCTTAAGCCAATACCTTCAATGTGCGTTGCAGTGCCTGTGAAGTATTTTTCAATAAATGCTGTGTTGAGGCCAATCGCTTCAAAGATTTGTGCGCCACAGTAAGATTGGTAAGTTGAAATACCCATCTTAGACATAACTTTATGCAGGCCTTTGCCGATTGCTTTAACAAATTTCTTGTTGCTTTCGTAAGTATCATTACCCACTAAATCAGCAATAGTTTGGAACGCTAACCAAGGACAAACCGCTTCTGCACCATAACCTGCAAGCAACGCGAAATGATGTACTTCGCGTGCAGAACCTGTATCAATCACTAAGCCAGTGCTAGTGCGAAGACCAGCACGCACTAATGATTGATGGGTTGCTGAAGTAGCAAGCAATGCAGGAATCGCCAAGCGATCTTTGCTAACGTTGCGATCAGATAACACTAAAACATTGAAGCCATCATGAACGGCTTTATTCGCTGCAGTGCATACGGCTTCTACTGCCGCTTCCATGCCGCGTTTACCTTGCTCAGTAGGGTAAGTAATGTCTAGTGTTAGAGTTCGATATTGGTTTTGTGTAAATGCGCTAATCGATTTAATTTGTTCCAATTCTTCTAGCGTTAATACAGGCTGACTTGCCTCTAAACGCATTGGAGGATTGGTTTCATCAATACCAAGTAAATTAGGTTTTGGACCAATAAATGTCACCAATGACATCACTAATTCTTCACGAATTGGATCGATTGGTGGGTTAGTCACTTGAGCAAATAATTGTTTGAAGTAGTGGTATAAAACTTTTGGTTTGTTTGATAACACTGAAAGCGCTGCATCATTACCCATAGAGCCAGATGCTTCTTCGCCATTCGCAATCATTGGCTGCATGACGAACTTAATGTCTTCTTGTGTGTAGCCAAATGCTTGTTGTGTGTCTAACAAGCTAGCAGCCATTTCAACTTTTGCGTCAACAGTAGGCAAATCGCTTAAGTGGTAGCGAGACTTTTTCAACCATTCTTGGTAAGGCTTCGCCTTTGCTAATTCTTGTTTAACTTCGGCATCATCAATAATGCGACCTTGCTCTAGGTTAATGAGCAACATTTTGCCTGGCTGTAGACGCCATTTTTTAACGATTTTTTCTTCAGGGAAAGTAAGCACGCCCATTTCCGAAGCCATCATCACATGGTCATCGTCAGTCACTAAATAGCGCGCTGGACGCAAACCGTTACGGTCTAATGTTGCGCCAATCGTTGTACCGTCTGTAAATGCAACCGCAGCTGGGCCATCCCATGGTTCCATTAATGCTGCATGATATTCATAGAATGCACGTCTATCGTCATCCATGAGTTTGCTAGCACTTTCGTTAGACCATGCTTCTGGAATTAGCATCATCATTGCGTGTGGTAATGAATATCCACCAGCGACAAGCAACTCAAGTGCATTATCAAATGCTGCAGAGTCAGACTGACCTTCAACAATCAATGGCCATAATTTTTCTAGGTCTTCACCCATTAACGCTGAACGCATTGATTCGTGGCGTGCCGCCATCCAGTTGATATTGCCTTGCACGGTATTGATTTCACCGTTGTGCGCAATCATGCGGAATGGATGTGCCAAATCCCAAGCAGGGAAAGTGTTGGTGGAGAAGCGTTGATGCACCAGTGCAAGTGCAGAAACCATGTCTTCATCTTGCAAGTCTTTGTAATAAACACCGACTTCATTGGCAAGCAACATGCCTTTGTAAATGATGGTTTTTGAAGACAATGAAGGGAAATAGAATTGTGCTGAGTCGTCTAATTTAAGCGCACGAACTTCATGTTCGATACGTTTACGAATCACAAATAATTTACGCTCGAAAGCATTTTGATCTGCTAGCTTTTCATTGCGACCAATAAATACTTGGCGCATTTCTGGTTCAACATCTTTAGCTGCTTGAGCGATATTGCTGTTGTCGCGAGGAACATCGCGCCAACCGAGTAAGTTTTGGCCTTCTTCGTGAATGATGCGAGCAACAATAGACTCACAAGCTTCACGGCCGTTTTTAGTTTGGGGTAAGAATGCGGTACCGCAAGCGTATTCGCCTAGCGCTGGTAGCTTAATACCAAGTTTCGTCGCTTCTTTGCGCATGAAGGCATCAGGCATTTGAATCAAAATACCTGCGCCATCACCCAGTTTTGGGTCATAGCCAGTTGCGCCACGATGCGTTAGGTTTGCAAGAATCTGCAAGCCTTGTTGCACAATCTTGTGGCTCTTGTTGCCTTTAATGTGGGCAACAAAACCTAAACCACAGGCATCACGCTCGTTAGAAGGACTATATAAACCTTGTTGCTCTGGCATTCCGCTGCCCATTCCTATCCCTCGTCATACTGATAAAAACGGACACCAAATCGAGGGTTTTGGTGTCCGCTAACCCCGTCTACACTTGCTTTCAAGCGCACGGGAAGATGTAAATTAAGCCGCTAAATTAATAAGTCATTTCAATTCTTGGTAAATCAATTGAAAAATATCGACATATTTTGCGGTGAAACCTTGTAATTCTACTTTCATTAGCCTTTAGCTTCAAGCTTTGCGCTTAAATCTATCGCTATTTTTAGTGAGCAATATATGCGCCAGATTTTAGTGATTTAGGCTTTTAGTTTTGCAAAGCTCTTTTTGGCAGCTGCAATCGTCGCTGCAATGTCTTCTTCAGTATGTGCCGCAGACACAAATCCAGCTTCAAACGCTGATGGGGCAAGGTAAATGCCTTCGTCTAACATGAAGTGGAAGAAGTGATTAAACGCCTCTTTATCTGTCTTCATAATCTCATCAAAGCTCGTTGGTACGGTTTTGCTGAAATAAAGACCAAACATGCCACCCACTGATTGCGTGCAAAAATCAATGCCAGCCTCTTTGGCGGCATCGCTTAAGCCTTGCATTAGTTTGTGAGTGCTTGCGCTTAATTTGTCATGAAAGCTAGGCGCTTGAATCAGTTCTAATGTTTTCATGCCAGCAGCAACCGCCACTGGATTGCCTGACAATGTGCCCGCTTGGTATACCGGCCCAACTGGTGCTAAGCATTGCATGATGTCAGCACGGCCGCCAAATGCACCTACTGGCAAGCCACCACCGATTACTTTGCCTAAGGTCGTCATGTCAGGTTTTACATTGTAAAGCGCTTGAGCACCACCTAGAGCAACGCGGAAGCCTGTCATGACCTCATCAAAAATTAATATTGCACCATGCTTAGTACATTCTTCACGTAAGGTTTCCAAGAATCCTTTAATCGGCGTGACGAGGTTCATATTGCCAGCCACCGCTTCAACAATAATGCAGGCAATTTCATCGCCAATTTCATTGAATAAAGTTTTAACACCTTCGATATCGTTGTAATTCAGAGTGAGCGTGTGGGCTGCAACTTCTGGTGGTACGCCAGCTGAGCTTGGTGTGCCAAATGTGAGTAAGCCTGAGCCTGCCTTCACTAAAAGTGCATCAGCGTGGCCGTGGTAACAACCTTCAAATTTCACGATCTTGCTTCGGCCTGTAAAACCACGCGCTACGCGAATCGCGCTCATCGTCGCTTCGGTGCCCGAGCTTACAAGACGAACTTGTTCCATGCTTGGTACCAGTTTTTGGATCATTTCTGCCATGTCTAATTCACGTGCAGTTGGTGCGCCAAAAGATAAACTATTACCAGCGACTTCGCGCACGGTGTTAATCACTTCTGGATGCGCGTGGCCTAAAATCATTGGCCCCCATGAGCCAATGTAGTCAATATATTGCTTGTCATCTTCATCCCATAATTTAGAACCTAGGCCGCGTTTAAAAAACACTGGTGTTCCACCTACAGAGCGAAAAGCGCGCACTGGTGAATTAACGCCACCAGGGATAAGTTTTTGAGATTTTTCGAAAAGGCTTTGATTTCTTGAAGTCATGGTTATGTGCTCTTAAAAGCTTAAAAAATAGATGAAAATTGTTGTGCAGTAGACCGAATTTTATCGTGCTCTTGCTTAAATAATTCGCCAATTACCGCAATAGCGTCAGCACCTGCTTCTGCAACGGATGCGGCATTTTCTAGTGTAATGCCTCCTATGGCAACACTAGGAAGATTAAGTTTTTTTGCTTGTGTAAATAAATCCAGTTCCGCGCGTGGTGCATTTGGTTTTGTGCTTGATGGAAAGCATGCGCCAAAGGCTACGTAATCTGCCCCGGCTTTTTCTGCCGCTTCTGCTCTAGCAAATTCGCCATAACATGAGACGCCAAGTATCTTATCTTCTCCAATCATGTTTTTAATTGCAGCGATATTGCCATCATCTCCGCCGATATGTACCCCATCTGCATCAATAGATAAACATAACTCAACATGATCGTTGATGATGAATGGAATTTCGTGTTTTCTACATACTTCTAGCAAGGCTAGCGATTGCTTAATACGTAATTTTTGGTCAGCAACTTTGTTACGGTATTGCACTACCCGTGCACCACCCAAGATGCTCGCTTCAACCATTTGGCAAAGTAACTCGGTATCCGCTAAATCAGGAGTAATGGCGTAGAGACCTGCAATATTAAATCGACGGCGATTGCTTGCTGTCATGTTACGCGCTATTCACTTTCTTCTTCGCGCGCCCAAAACATACGGTCGGGAATATATTGCCCCATACCAGGACGGAAGCCAGCTTTCAATGTTTGCCAGGTATATTCTTGTGCTTCTAAAACAGCTTCTTCCATGGTGAGGCCGTGTGCAATACATGCGGCAATTGCTGAAGTGAGTGTGCAGCCGGAGCCATGATAACTACCCGGTAATCGTTCCCAGTTGTAAGCCTTAATTAAGCCACCTTCACCATATAAAGTATTCACAACATCATTAGAGCGTTCGTGCGTACCGGTGATGAGTACATATTCAGCACCCATATCCAATAAGCGCTGTGCACTTTCATCGAGCGATGCATTTTCTGCTTCGTCTGAATCATCATTGTAATAAGCTAAGCGACGTGCTTCGATGCTGTTTGGGGTGAGCATTGTGGCTTGCGGGAAAAGCAAATCAATCATCGCGGCTTGTATATCATCGGTCGCAAGTTCATCACCACGTCCTGATGAAAGCACTGGGTCAATGAGCAACGGCGTATCTGGATAATCCGCCATAATTTCGGCAATCACGGCCACATTCTCTACGCTACCCAGCATACCAATTTTAAAAGCCATGACTTGCATATCTTCTAAAATAGTACGCGCTTGTTCATTCACCCAATCCGCATCAAATACCATAATATTTTCAACGCCTACGGTGTCTTGCACAGTAACCCCCGTCACCACTGAAAGTGGATGGCAGCCAATGCTAGCAAAGGTCAAAATGTCAGCTTGCAAGCCAGCACCGCTGCTAGGATCGGTGGCTGCAAAGGTCATCACTGATGGAGGCATAAGATTTGTCATAGGTATATTTGTTTGCTAGTTTTAGTGATGAAAATGTAGCGATTTAAAGCTTACATTCTAGCGCAAAAGCTGATGTCTATTAGGAGATATTTGGAGCGGATGACGGGAATCGAACCCGCGTATCGAGCTTGGGAAGCTAGCGTTCTACCATTGAACTACATCCGCATTTTGGTGTGGTATTTCTGCGATTGCGCGCAAGCTGTGCATTCTACGCATGAGGGCGTCGGCATGGCAAACAGTTAATGAACGAAATGCTGTGATAGCGTTTGCTAAAGAACCTTAAATCTAAGAAAATAGGGCAACAGTAGCATTTGTTGTTATTCATTATTTTTCACTGACTATTTTGGTAAAAATTCAATTGATTCAAATCACCATCAATGGCAAAGCAAGAGAGTTCGAAGCGACTATTTCTACATTGGCTGATTTAGTTGAGAAGCTTGGCTTGACCGGTAAACGTTTAGCCATTGAGCGCAATGGTGAGATTGTGCCTAAAAGTACTTTTGCAGAAGTTCCATTGCAAAATGGGGATAAATTGGAGATTGTAGGCGCGGTTGGTGGAGGATAAAAAGCAGGGCAGTTAAGGACAGATAATCAAGATGAGCACAAACACATTAAATATTGCGGGTAAATCTTACAACTCACGTTTGTTAGTGGGTACGGGTAAATATAAAGACTTCACAGAAACGCGCGCGGCGATTGATGCTTCCGGTGCGGAAATTGTGACGGTTGCTATTCGTCGTACAAATATCGGCCAGAATTCAGGCGAGCCTTCGTTGCTCGATTATTTGCCACCAGAAGAATTTACTTATTTGCCGAATACGGCAGGTTGTTATTCAGCAGATGATGCGGTGCGTACTTTACGTTTAGCACGTGAATTATTGGATGGCCATAAGCTGGTGAAGTTGGAAGTGTTAGGTGATCCTAATACTTTATATCCGAATGTGATTGAGACGATTAAAGCCGCTGAGATTTTGGTTAAAGATGGTTTTGATGTAATGGTGTACACGTCTGATGATCCGATTATCTGCAAGCAATTAGAAGAAATTGGTTGTTGTGCGGTGATGCCTTTAGCCTCATTGATTGGGTCTGGCATGGGGATTTTAAATCCATGGAATCTACAAATTATTATTGAAAATGCTCAAGTGCCTGTGCTGGTGGATGCTGGTGTGGGTACTGCTTCGGATGCAGCGATTGCGATGGAGCTGGGGTGTGCTGGCATTTTGATGAACACAGCGATTGCGGGTGCCAATAATCCTATTTTAATGGCTTCCGCAATGAAGAAGGCTGTTGAGGCTGGTCGTGAGGCGTTTCTTGCTGGACGTATGGCCAAGAAACTTTATTCGGCAACACCAAGTTCACCAACTACGGGTTTAATTGCTTAGGCATTCGATGACAGCTGATAAAAAATATGATTGTTTGGTGACGATAAGAACAACTTACTTAGCTGACCAATCTGATATTGATAACAGTCAGCATGTTTTTTCATACACCATTAACATTACCAATACTGGTAATGTTGCTGCACAGTTAATTAGTCGTCATTGGGTCATTACTGATTCCAATAACAAAATTCAAGAAGTCCGTGGCTTGGGGGTTGTGGGTGAGCAGCCTTTGTTAGAACCTGGTGCATCCTTTGAATACACAAGTGGCACCATGCTGAATACGCCTGTTGGTACGATGCAGGGTAGTTATCAATTTACCGCAGTAGATGGCACGCAATTTGATGTGCCTATTTCTCCTTTTACATTAGCAATGCCTAGAGTGTTGCATTAGGTCCGGCAATGAACATTCAATTTTCTTTTGTTCTTCTCGTTTTATTTTTAAATGCATGTAGTTTTTGGCAAACGCAGCCAAGCACTCCGGCCGAGACAGTTTCAGCGCCGCCACCTCCTTTGGCAGCTGCTCCAGTTTGTAAATGCCCAGAAGCAGCAAAAGCCGAGGCACTTAAAATACCTGATTATAGTTTGCTTAAGCCTGCTCAGTGGAGTGATTTAGATGGCATAGCAAAAGATGATGTAACCAAGGCTTGGCCAGCGTGGGTGTTAGGTTGTTCTGCCCTAAAAGCAAAGCCGGCATGGCAGGCTGTGTGTAATGAAGCTGACCAATTAAAAAATCCAAGCAAGTCAAAAATTACTGAGTATTTTAAAAAGAATTTTTCTGTTTATCGTGCGACGAATGTCGACGGGACCGAGTCAGGTTTGATCACGGGATATTACGAACCAGTGATTAAAGGCAGTCGAAGTAAAAATGATCAATATCGTTTCCCACTATATGCCCGCCCTGATGATTTAATTACTGTCGAGTTGGCGAGTCTTTTTCCTGAGTTAGCTAATAAGCGCGTTCGTGGTCGTGTGGTCGGGACTAAGTTAATTCCTTATTACAACCGAGGGGAAATTGAAACAGACAATTCACCTCTTCAGGGCCGTGAGTTTGTTTGGGTTGATGACCAGATTGATTTGTTCTTCCTTCAGATTCAAGGGTCTGGCATGGTGCATCTAGATAACGGAGAAAAAATGCACGTTGGCTATGCCGACCAAAACGGACAGTCGTATCAATCGATTGGTCGTTTGTTAATTGAGAAGGGCGAATTGACCGCTGATAAAGCTTCTATGCAAGGGATTAAAGATTGGGCAAAAAAGAATCCGACTAAATTGCGTGAATTGCTTAATGCAAATCCAAGTTATGTTTTCTTTAGAGAGCTACCTGCTGGGTTACCTGGCCCGCTTGGTGCTATAGGTGCGCCAATCTTGGCTGAGCGTGTTGTTGCAGTCGATCCAAAATTTGTTCCACTAGGTGCGCCGATATTTTTATCTACCAATTTGCCGTTTACTAATAAACCGCTTCAACGCTTAATGATGGCTCAAGATACGGGCGGTGCAATTAAGGGCGGTGTGAGAGCTGACTTTTTCTGGGGTGCTGGCAATGATGCAGGCAAGCAAGCTGGTGCGATGAAGCAAAGCGGAAAAATCTGGGTCTTGCTACCTAAAGGTTTTCAGCTTCCTAAGCCTGCTTTAAATAACGGGCAATAAAAAAGGAGCCTTAGGCTCCTTTTTTCAAATCTTTAAAATTACTTGTTCATTACGTACATAGTAACTTCAAAGCCAAAACGCATTTCAGTAGCAGCTGGTTTAGTCCACATAGTAATTCTCCTAAGTATTATTGTTTCGCTTTGTCTGATGACATTGCGCGTGTATGTATATTACGCACTTCCAAAAACTTAGCACTACCCGTAGTCATTAAAGATACCTAATGATTTTCATTAGATGTTTAATCTTCAATGCCCAGTTCTTGGATCTTTCTAGTCAGTGTATTTCTACCCATTCCAAGCTGTGTTGCTGCTTCAATACGTCTTCCATTCGTGTGTTGCAAAGCTTGCGTAATTAAGATTTTTTCAAATTCTCGTGTGCGGGGATCAAGTACATTTTGTTCGCCACGTGCTAGTGCATTAAATACTTCTGCTGCTAATGCTTCTTGCCATGAAGTCGCACTTGAAGGTTTCGTTGAGTCATCTTTTAACTCTGGCGGCAAATCTGCAACATCAATATTTTGGCCTGGCGCCATCACTGTTAGCCAGTGACACACATTTTCTAATTGGCGTACGTTGCCGCTCCAGCTCATGGTGGCGAGGTATCGTAGTGCAGCTGATGTTGGTTGTTTTGCTTCTACCCCGAGTTCTTGTGCACTATGTTGGAGGAAGTGTTTTACTAGCAATGGAATATCTTCAGGTCGTTCACGGAGTGCAGGCAAGCGAAGACGAATCACGTTCAAGCGATGGAATAAGTCTTCACGGAATAGACCTTGTTTTACGCGATCTTCTAAATCCTGATGTGTTGCTGCGATAATACGAACGTTCACTTTAACTGGCTGATGTCCGCCAATCCTATAAAACTGACCATCACAAAGTACACGTAGTAAACGTGTTTGTAAGTCGGCTGGCATATCGCCAATTTCGTCTAAGAATAGTGTGCCGCCATCTGCTTGTTCAAAGCGTCCACGGCGCGCAGCTTGAGCACCTGTAAACGCACCGCGTTCATGCCCAAATAACTCAGACTCTAATAAATCTTTTGGAATGGCCGCTGTATTAATCGCGATAAAAGGTTTCTCTGCACGTGGGCTATGGCGATGTAATGCGCTAGCAACAAGTTCTTTGCCAGTACCTGATTCGCCATTAATAAGCACGGTTGCATGTGAGCGACTCAGACGGCCAATAGCGCGAAACACTTCTTGCATTGCGGGCGCTTGGCCAATGATTTCTGGTGTTTCTTCAGGCGCTTCCGTTTCCTGTGTTTGGCGCTGACTTTCGTCTACTGCGCGGCGAATCACGTCGATTGCCTGATCAACATCAAATGGTTTTGCTAAGTATTCAAACGCGCCACCTTGAAAAGCAGCAACCGCACTCTCTAAGTCTGAATAGGCCGTCATGATGATGACGGGGGTGTCTGGAAGTTTTTGTTTAATGTCTTGTAAGAAATCTAAACCAGATCCGTTAGGCATGCGAATGTCGCTGACAATGACTTGTGGTTCTTCTTTTGTAAGGGCTGCCATGGCTTCCGGTACAGAAGAAAAAGTTTTGAACTCTAGTTCTGTGCGAGCGAGCGCTTTTTCAAATACCCAGCGTATTGATTTGTCGTCGTCAATAATCCAAATTGGTTTCATTATGTGCCTGTCCGATAAAATTGTTTATTGCTTACTTGAGATTGTTTTCATGGCCGTGCTTTCGATTGGCAATAAAATCGTAAAGCATGTGCGACCAGGTTCGCTTTCACACTCAATCATCCCGTGATGTTGTGTGATAAATGTTTGCGCTAATGTTAGCCCGAGCCCAGATCCGCCTTCACGGCCAGAAACAAGGGGATAGAAAATCCGATCGCGAATTTCAGCGGGGATGCCTGGGCCATTATCAATAATTTGTAATTTGATGGCGACGCGATAGCGCTTCTTGGCTAAAGTCACTTGACGTTCAGCACGGGTTCTTAGGGTGATTTCACCATTTTGTTGACCGCTTGCTTGCATTGCTTGAGCTGCATTGCGGGCAATATTGAGTACAGCTTGAATCAGTTTTTCTCTATCGCCAATAATGTCAGGTAGGCTGGTGTCATAATCGCGTTTTACAGTAATCGCTTTTGGATGATCTTTAGAAGCATTTTGTGGTGACTCTGCCAGCAACAAACTTCTTACGCGCTCGAGGACTTCGTGAATATTAGTCGGTTCATATTTTGGTACACGATGTGGTACCAATAATCGATCCATTAAAAGTTGTAATCGGTCAGCTTCTTTAATGATGACCTGAGTATATTCACGCAAGCTTGGGTCTGGCAGTTCATGTTCAAGTAGTTGCGCCGCACCTCTGAGTCCACCTAATGGATTGCGAATTTCGTGAGCAAGATTTCTTAGTAATTCAGTATTGGCTTGTTGATGAATTAACATTCTTTCTTCACGAGCAATACGAAGCTGTTGATCCATTTGCTGGAACTCAAGCACCAGTGATGCTGGAGGCTGGTCAACCGGCGTCACTGTGCAGGTAACTGCTAGAGAAGCTTGCCTTGGTGTAGTAATTGAAAACTCGTGCTCTCGGAATGGGCTGTTGGTTCTTAATGAGTTTTCTACAGCAGAACATAAGATATCGCAGCCAGGAAAAACCTGTGAGATTGATTGTCCGACAATTTGTTTTGCGCTCAGTGCAAAAAGCACCTCTGCCCCTGGATTGGCATAAGTGACTTTAAGGTGGTCATCTAAAAGAATGATCGCCGTTGCAAGATGTTCAAGTCCGGCAAAAGAAGAAGGCGTATTTTGATTCATGTTTTCTAATAAGCAACCGGCGTGCCAAGCACGTAGCTTCACAAGGTATTGTTGATATAAGACGTACCTTACTACTTATTAGGTGTGATGTGCACTACTTTAGTGCATTAATTTCTTTTTTTAAGAAGTTCTATATTTTTTTCGTGAAGTAAAACGCCTGAAGGTCGTTGAGTCTTTGCTGTAGCGAGTGCTTTTTGTTCTAGCTCTAACTCACTCATGAGTATTTGTTTGCTGTTGCCATCCATAAACACAATTTCGCCAGACTTTTCTTTGCACTTGTAAATCTCTGCATGCGCGTAGAGGCAATTGAAGCTGGCAAGTGTTGCAAAGTAGAGAATAAATTTCTTCATGAGATGGCTACTAAAAATGAAATCTATTCCAGTCTATGTGCAATAAAAGTGCCTGGCAAATTAAGGATTGTTAAACGATGGACGTAAAAAAGGCGGGTTGCCCCGCCTTTTTCTGACTTGCTAATGAAAAGCTAATTAGCAGCTATAGTACAAACCAAACTCAGCTGGGTGTGGTGTCATACGTAGCTTGTTAACTTCTTCCATTTTCAATGCAATGTAAGCATCGATCCAGTCATCAGAGAACACACCGCCACGAGTTAAGAACTCACGGTCTTTGTCCAAGTTTGCTAATGCTTCTTCTAATGAAGCACAAACTGTTGGGATCAATGCGTCTTCTTCTGGTGGAAGATGGTACAAGTCTTTTGTTGCTGGCTCACCTGGGTGAATCTTGTTTTGAACGCCATCAAGACCTGCCATCATCAATGCGCTGAATGCCAAGTATGGGTTAGCGATTGGATCTGGGAAACGAGCCTCAACACGACGTGCTTTGTCAGAGTGAACGAATGGGATACGGATTGAAGCAGAACGGTTTTTAGCTGAGTAAGCTAATTTAACTGGTGCTTCAAAGTGTGGAACCAAACGTTTGTATGAGTTAGTACCTGGGTTAGTAATCGCGTTTAATGCTTTAGCGTGCTTGATAATGCCGCCGATGTAGTAAAGCGCGAAATCGCTCAAACCCGCATAGCCGTTACCAGCGAACAAGTTTTTGCCATCTTTCCAGATTGATTGGTGAACGTGCATACCAGAACCGTTATCGCCAGCGAAAGGTTTAGGCATGAATGTCGCTGTTTTACCGTAAGCGTGAGCTGTATTCAACACAACGTACTTAGTAATTTGTGTCCAGTCAGCGCGTTCTGTCAATGTGCTGAATTTAGTACCGATTTCACATTGACCAGCAGTTGCAACTTCATGGTGATGCACTTCAACAGGCACGCCCATCTCTTCAAGTGCGATACACATTGCAGAACGTACGTCTTGCAATGAATCGACTGGAGGTACTGGGAAATAACCACCTTTAACGCCAGGACGGTGACCAGTGTTACCACCTTCGAATTTGTCGTTTGAAGCCCAAGCACCTTCTTCAGAATTGATACGCACTGAGCTACCGCTCATGCTTACATCCCATTGGATTGAATCAAAAATGAAGAATTCTGGCTCTGGGCCAAAGTAAGCTGTATCACCGATACCGCTTGATTTTAAGTAAGCTTCAGCGCGTTTTGCCAAGCTACGTGGGCAACGG
The DNA here is from genome assembly GCA_024640945.1 of Candidatus Methylopumilus sp. GTDB lineage: Bacteria > Pseudomonadota > Gammaproteobacteria > Burkholderiales > Methylophilaceae > Methylopumilus_A. Next base: position 50,700 of record JAHEEA010000002.1, on the reverse strand, counting down.
TCGTAACCTTTACCATCTGTAGGGTCAACAACGTCACAAGTTAAAATCAATGTTGGTTCGTCCATGAATGGATCGATGTTTGCTGTATCTGGATCTGGCATCAATTGCATATCAGATGCTTGAATACCTTTCCAACCAGAGATTGAAGAGCCGTCAAATGCATGGCCTTCAGTGAATTTTTCTTCGTTAAATGCTGAAACAGGCACTGTAACGTGTTGTTCTTTACCACGAGTATCAGTGAAACGGAAATCAACGAACTTAATGTCGTTGTCCTTCACCATCTTCATTACGTCGGCGATTGCCATTTGAGTCTCCTAATTACAATTAGAAATTAACAATTTAAAACTAAGCCATTTTTATTAGCAGGAACTATGCCAGCTATAAAATTCGGATTTTCTTATTTTCACACAGATAGTTACAAAAGAAAAACAAAACAAAGCGCACCAAAAGTGTGCTCATGCGCCACATGTGCACTATTTTGGTGCAATTATGCGATTGCTTCTAAATGTCGCTATACTTTCAAACATCTTGGATTATATCCAAAAACACACTGATAAAAGGTGAAGTCATGGAAACTCTTTCTCAAATTTTAGAAAAAGCTAAACAACGCGCAGTTGAATTAAACCTTCCATACGCTGGGGCGCTCACTCCCACAGAGACTTTAACTGTGTTGGAGCATACAAAAAATGCTAAGTTGGTTGATGTGAGAACGCGTGCAGAATTGGAATTAGTGGGGCGTGTACCACAGGCAATGCACATTGAATGGGCGTTTTATCCAGGCATGGTCGCCAATCCAGATTTTGCCGCACAAATCAAAACACAATTAGATTCAGAATCCTTAGTGATTTTTATGTGCAGAACTGGCGGTCGATCACACAATGCAGCAGTTTTGGCAGCGCAATTAGGCTTCACTGAAGCCTACAATATGCTCGAAGGTTTTGAGGGTGAATCAACACCTGATAGAAAACAGCGCTGTAAGATCAATGGTTGGAAAGCTGCTGATTTACCGTGGACTAACGCTTAGTTTTAAAGCGAAAGATTTAATGACAGATTTTTACGCCGTAATTGGCAATCCAATTGCCCATAGTAAATCGCCAATCATTCATCATGCGTTTGCTGATTTAACACGTCAGGATATTCAGTACGAACGTGTAATGGCTCCCTTAGATGGATTCGCTGAAACAGTAGGCAGTCTAATGGCACAAGGCTTTAAAGGTGCAAATGTAACGGTCCCATTTAAGCTAGAGGCTTTTGAAATAGCAAGCCAACTGACTGAGCGTGCCCAAGATGCAGGTGCTGTGAACACGTTGATTTTTACCCCACAAGGCATTATTGGAGATAACACTGACGGTGTTGGCTTGGTGCGTGATATCACTGAGAATATTGGCGTCTCTCTTAAAGGTAAGCGTGTTCTGTTGATTGGTGCAGGCGGCGCTTCAGAAGGCGTATTGCATCCTATTTTGGCTGCACAGCCAGCAATGTTGATTATTACCAATCGCACCTTAGATAAAGCGCTCAATATGGTGAAGCGCGTCGAGGCTCGAGATGAAATGGTTTACGTTTCTGTACAGGCGCATGCCTTTGATGACTTACAAGACCAGCAATTCGATATTGTGATTAATGCCACTTCAGCCGGTTTAACAGACAGCCAATTGCCACTACCAAGTACCATTTTTGCACCTAATGCTTTGGCTTACGACATGATGTATGGGCGTATTACGCCGTTTATGGCATTTGCTCGGCAACATGGGGCAACTGTGTTTGATGGTTTGGGCATGTTGATTGAGCAAGCGGCGGAAGCTTTTTATATCTGGCGAGGTGTCCGTCCAGACACGTCGCCAGTGATTGAAATGTTTAAACAGGCTCAGCCTAGCACATGACCACTAAGCAATATTTATGGCGTGGCCTGAAGTGGTTTTTACTCCTTTTAATCGTTTATCAACTTTGGATTTTTATTCATATTTGCTGGTGGATTAATTTCAATCCTTCAACCAGTGCATTCATGGAAGATCGATTGGAAGTTCTTCAGGAAAAAAACCCTCATGCCGAGTTAAAACATCGATGGGTTCCTTATAAAAATATCTCACCGAATCTCAAACGTGCATTGATTGCTGCAGAAGATGCGAAGTTTGTAGATCATGAAGGTTTTGATTGGGAAGGCATAGAAAAAGCCTACGAAAAAAATCTTAGAAAAGGAAAAGTAGTTGCAGGTGGTTCAACGATTAGCCAGCAGCTCGCTAAGAATTTATTCTTGTCTACTAAGCGCACGCCGTGGCGCAAATTAGAAGAAGCGATGATTACCGTCATGCTTGAAAGCACAATGAGTAAACGTCGTATTTTTGAAATTTATCTCAACGTCATAGAATGGGGTAATGGCATCTTTGGAGCGGAAGCCGCTGCGCGACATTATTTTGGAACAAGCGCCAAAAATTTATCATCAGAACAAGCGGCCAAATTAGCTGCGATGGTGCCAAATCCTAGGTACTACGATAAGCACCAAAGCGCCCAAGGTCTTAATAGAAAAACCGGCATTATTCTCCATCGGATGAATAGCGCCGCCATTCCTTAAAGCATCGCTTTTAGATATTTCCCCGTGTAACTTTCAGGGCAGTTTGCAACTGTCTCAGGTGTGCCTTGTACGAGCACGGTACCACCACCATCGCCACCTTCTGGCCCCATATCAATCAGCCAATCTGCTGTTTTAATCACGTCTAGATTGTGCTCAATAATGACAACAGTATTGCCTGCATCACGAAGTCTATGAATGACATCAAGTAGTAACTGAATATCAGCAAAGTGCAAACCAGTCGTCGGTTCATCTAGGATATAAAGCGTGCGTCCGGTATCTCGTTTTGAAAGCTCGAGTGCTAATTTCACGCGTTGTGCTTCACCGCCAGAAAGTGTCGTCGCAGATTGTCCAAGCGTAATATAGCCTAAGCCAACTTCTAATAATGTTTTGAGTTTTCGTTGAACCACAGGCACCGCATTAAAAAACTCATGTGCTTGCTCAACCGTCATCTCTAAAATTTCACGGATGTTTTTACCTTTGTAATGAATCTCTAAAGTTTCGCGGCTGTAGCGCTGACCTTTACATACATCACAAGGCACATACACGTCAGGTAAGAAGTGCATTTCAACACGCAATACACCATCGCCTTGGCAAGCTTCACAGCGTCCACCTTTGACGTTGAATGAGTAACGACCTGGACCATAACCACGTGCACGACTTTCTGGCACCCCAGCAAATAAATCACGAATCGGCGTAAATAAACCTGTGTAAGTAGCAGGGTTTGAACGTGGTGTTCTACCAATTGGGCTTTGGTCTACATCGACGACTTTATCGAAAAACTCTAAGCCTTCAATGCCATCAAAAGGCGCAGGTTCAGTTGAGCTGCCGTATAAATGTTGAGACACGACACGGTATAGCGTGTCATTAATGAGGGTTGATTTTCCTGAGCCAGAAACGCCTGTAACACAAGTTAATAAGCCTACGGGTAATTCTAATTTCACGTCTTTTAAATTGTTACCAGTTGCGTGGAATAAAGAAAGCCAACGTGCAGGATCTGGTGCATGACGTTTCTTATTATAGGTAATCTGTTTTTTGCCACTTAAGTATTGGCCGGTAACTGAGTTGGTGTTTTCTTGAATTTCTTTCGGTGTGCCAGCCGCCACAATATTACCGCCATGCTCACCAGCGCCTGGTCCAATATCGACCACATAATCTGCCGCCATGATGGCATCTTGATCATGCTCAACCACAATCACGCTGTTTCCAATGTCGCGTAGGCGCATCAAAGTTTCGAGTAATCGATCATTATCGCGTTGATGTAACCCAATGGATGGTTCATCTAATACATACATCACGCCAGTTAAGCCAGAGCCAATTTGTGATGCCAATCGAATACGTTGCGCCTCACCTCCAGACAATGTTTCTGCTGAACGGGAAAGTGATAAGTACTCTAAACCAACATTGGTGAGGAATTTTAGACGGTTACTAATTTCTTTCACAATCTTGTCGGCGATAGCAAGCTTCTGCCCATGCAGTTCAATGGTTTCAAAGAATGTTAGTGCTTGCTTCAAAGGCACTTCACATACTTCGTGAATGTTCTTACCGCCAACTTTTACGTGGCGCGCTTCAGTACGTAAACGCGTACCGGCGCATGAAGGGCAAGTTTGAGAGTTTAAGTATTTTGCGAGTTCTTCACGTACTGTGCTTGAGTCAGTTTCGTGATAACGACGTTGTAGATTATTTAAAATCCCTTCGAAGCTATGTTTCTTTTGGAAGAAAGATCCACGTTCATTTAAATATTTAAATGCGATTTCTTCTTTGCCGCTGCCGTTTAATAAAATATCTTGAATATGCGCAGGCAGCTCTTCAAAAGTTGTCTCTAAATCGAAGCCGTAATGCTCTGCCAAACTTGAAAGTAATTGGAAGTAAAATTGGTTACGTTTATCCCAACCCTTAATCGCACCCGCAGCGAGTGAAAGATGCGGAAAAGCAACGACACGTTTAGGGTCAAAAAAGCTCATTTGCCCTAAGCCGTCACATTTTGGACAAGCGCCCATTGGGTTGTTGAATGAGAATAGTCTCGGTTCTAATTCTGCTAATGAATAATCACATACAGGGCATGAAAATTTTGCTGAAAATAAATGTTCTTTGTTAGAGTCCATTTCTACAGCAACGGCTTTGCCTTCAGCCAAACGTAATGCAGTTTCAAACGATTCAGCAATACGCTGTTTCATATCCGCGCGGACTTTTAATCTATCCACCACAACATCAACTGAATGTTTCGTATTCTTTGTGAGTGTTGGCGGTGACTCTAATTCATAAGTTTCGCCATCAACACGAACGCGTACAAATCCTTGTGCTTTTAACTCTTCAAATAAATCGACTTGTTCGCCTTTGCGTTCGCGCACGACAGGCGCCAAAATCATCAGCTTGGTTTCTTCAGGGAGAGCAAGAACAGTATCTACCATTTGTGAAACAGTTTGCGCTTCCAGTTTATTGCCATGTTCAGGACACTCGGGGTCGCCGGCACGTGCGTAAAGTAAACGTAAGTAATCGTGAATTTCGGTCACGGTGCCCACTGTTGAACGTGGATTGTGAGAAGTGGATTTTTGCTCAATAGAAATCGCTGGAGATAAGCCTTCGATTAAATCAACATCAGGTTTATCCATACGCGCCAAAAATTGGCGAGCGTAAGCTGAAAGTGATTCCACATATCTGCGTTGACCTTCGGCATAAAGCGTATCAAACGCTAATGAAGATTTGCCTGAGCCAGAAAGCCCTGTAATCACAATCATTTTGTTTCTTGGTAAATCCAAAGAAACGTTTTTTAGATTGTGCGTACGAGCACCACGAATGCGTATGTATTCCATTGAGATTTTTGAACCTAAATTAATTAACTTATTTAAAACATCACCTTATTAGGTATCGCTTCAGAAGTCTTTTTACACGCCCCGCATGAAAGCCGGGCAACCTGTTAATATACGCAATTTACGGCTTTAAGTTAACCTATTTCATGTCATCAACACCAAAGCAATCAAAAACCAACTTAGAAAAAATGACAGCAACCGAGTTGCGTGCAAGTGCAAGTCTTGCGTCTATTTATGGTTTGCGGATGTTGGGCATGTTTCTAATCCTACCTATCTTTGCTATTTATGCATCAACGTTGCCAGGTGGTGATAGCCAATTAATGATTGGTTTGGCATTGGGTGCTTATGGCCTTACACAAGCAATTTTTCAGTTACCTTTTGGCATGGCTTCCGATCGCTTTGGGCGTAAGCGCGTTATTTATGTTGGCTTGGTTTTATTTGCAATTGGCAGTCTAGTTGCTGGTTTTGCACACGATTTAAGCACAATTATTTTAGGTCGCAGCATTCAAGGTGCAGGTGCGGTTTCTGCTGCTGTGACAGCACTAGCCGCAGACTTAACCCGTGAAGAGCATCGCACTAAGGCCATGGCCATGATAGGCACAACGATTGGGATTACTTTTGCCTTGTCGCTTATTCTTGGCCCAGTGTTGAATCAATGGATAGGTGTGCCAGGTATTTTCTTGCTGACAGGTGTGTTGGCAACGGCTGCAATTTTTGTGGTGAAGTATGTGGTGCCTGATCCTGTTAGCAGTCATTTTCATTCTGATGCGCAAGCGCAAACAGGTAAATTAAAAGAAGTGTTGAGAGATAAGCAGTTATTACGTTTGAATTTTGGGATTTTTGCTTTGCATGCAGCGCAAATGGCCATGTTTGTTGTTGTGCCTTTTGCCATTAATCAATCAAGCAATTTAACCACCAATCAACATTGGCTAATTTATCTTCCAGTGCTTTTGCTTTCTTTTGTGCTGATGGTTCCTGCCATTATAATTGGTGAAAAACGTGCAAAATTAAAACAAGTGTTTGTTGGTGCGATTGCTTTGATGTTGGGCGCGCAATTATTGTTCGCGTTTTCAATCGCTCATTTCTGGGGCATCGTATTTTCATTGGGTGCTTATTTCATTGCCTTTAATATTTTAGAAGCGACACTTCCTTCTATCATTAGCAAAATTGCACCGGCAGCATCTAAAGGGACTGCAATTGGTGTTTATAACACTACGCAATCACTCGGTGTTTTTGTGGGTGGTACCGCAGGCGGTTATTTGGCACATCACTATGGCAATTCAGTGGTGTTTGTTTTTTGCAGTGTATTAATGGCCTTATGGTTAATATTTGCATTGAGTATGAAAAAGCCACCCGCAGTTAAGAGTAAAATGTATCATCTTAAAAAAATCAGTGCTGACCAAGCTAAAAAATTAGCAGTCGCATTGAGTGGTTTAAAAGGTGTCCGCGAAACAGTCGTATTGGCCGAAGAAGGCGTGGCGATTTTAAAAGTGGATATGCAGCAAGATTGGGACGAAGCTGCCGTGCTGAAATTAATAGGAGAGTAAAAAAATGGCATCAGTGAATAAAGTGATTTTAGTAGGTAATCTAGGCCGCGACCCAGAAATGCGCTATATGCCTAATGGTGAAGCAGTTTGTAATTTCAGTATCGCAACAACAGATAGCTGGAAAGACAAAAGTGGTCAAAAACAAGAGCGTACTGAATGGCACAATATTGTGATGTATCGTAAGCTCGCCGAAATTGCTGGTGAATATCTTAAAAAAGGTCGTCCTGTTTATGTAGAGGGTCGTTTGCAAACACGCAAATGGCAAACTAAAGAAGGTCAAGATCGTTACACAACAGAAATTATTGCTGACCAAATGCAAATGTTGGGTGGCCGTGATGGTGGCGGTAGCAATACTTATGAAGTGATGGATGAAGATCAAAGCATGCAGTCACGTCCACAGCAAAGAGCTGCGCGTCCTGCACAATCAGCACCAGCTTCAGCGCCTGCTAGCGGTGGTGATTTTGATGCATTTGAGGATGACATTCCGTTTTAAGCGTTGGAATTGAATTAAGAAAAAGCCCGCATCAGCGGGCTTTTTTGTTTTTATTCGTAATCAATTATCAGAGGCGCATGGTCGCTGAAGCGTTCTTCTTTATAAATGGCACATTGTTTTGCTGACTTCCCCATCGCTGGTGTGGTGACTTGGTAATCAATTCGCCACCCTACGTTTTTATCCCAAGCTGCGCCGCGATTGCTCCACCATGTGTAACACTCATCAGTCGTATCTGGATGGACTGTTCGATAGGCATCGACCCAGCCGAGTTTGCTGAATATGTCTGTCATCCAAGCGCGTTCTTCAGGTAGGAATCCAGAATTCTTTTTATTGCCTTTCCAGTTTTTAAGATCTGCTTCTTGGTGAGCGATGTTCCAGTCACCACAGACCACGACTTCGCGACCGCTGGCTTTGAGTGCTTCAAGGTGAGGGTAGAATCTTTCCATAACACTTAACTTTACTTGCTGTCTCTCTTCGCCGCTTGAGCCGGACGGTAAATAGAGTGAAATAACACTGAGTTTTTTACCGTTTATATTTTCAAATTGCAATTCGATATAACGTCCTTCAGCGTCAATGTCGGGATGGCCTAATCCAATAATTACATTGTCTGGTTTGTGTTTGGTATAGATACCTACGCCACTGTAACCTTTTTTTTCGGCGTAGTGAAAGTAGCCTTGGTATCCATTGGGGGCGTGCATTTCTGGCGTCATATCAGCTTCTTGTGCTTTAAGTTCTTGCAGGCAAATGAAGTCAGCATTTTGCTTTTGCATCCAGGGTAAGAAACCTTTATTCACTGCGGAGCGGATGCCATTGAGATTTGCGGATATAATTCTAAGCAAGATAATTCCTTAAAGTTTTTAGAAGATTCTAGATGACAACACAGACAGATTTTACCGCGCAGTTTATCGATTTTGCCATTAAAAAACAGGTGTTGCGCTTTGGTGAGTTTAAAACAAAAGCCGGCCGCTTAAGCCCTTATTTTTTTAATGCAGGTTTATTTAATGATGGTGAGAGCCTGATGAAATTAGGCGAATTTTACGCGGCTGCTATTTTAAAGTCAGGTGTAAAGTTCGATATGTTGTTTGGCCCTGCCTACAAAGGGATTACATTAGCCGCGAGTATTTCAATTGCTTTGGCACGACAAGGACATAACTTCCCATATGCTTACAACCGTAAGGAAGCGAAAGATCATGGTGAAGGCGGCACGATTGTTGGCGCGCCGTTACAAGGTAGAGTGTTGATTGTGGATGACGTGATTTCTGCGGGTACTTCGGTACGTGAATCTGTTGAAATGATTAAAGCTGCAGGTGCGATACCAGCAGGTGTGGCGATTGCGATTGACCGCCAAGAGCGGGGCTTAGGCGCCTTATCCGCCGTGCAAGAAGTTGAGAAAGATAGTGGCATGCCTGTCATTAAAATCGCAACTTTGGCTGATTTAATTCAGTTCTTAGATGGTGCGGCCGACTTGGCTGAATTCAAGCCAGCGGTGCAGGCCTATCGTGAGACATACGGCATTTAGTGGAATTAGAGAAATAAAAAGGCCCATTAAGCGCCCTTTTTATTTCTAAGTATCTAGATTAAGCCCCAAGTTTCTTCTTCAGAATCTCGTTCACTTGCGCTGGGTTGGCTTTGCCTTTTGAAGCTTTCATCGCTTGACCAACTAAAGCGTTAAACGCCTTTTCTTTGCCTGCTTTGAACTCTTCAACCATGGCAGCGTTCGCTGCAAGCACTTCATCTACAATCGCTTCAATCGCGCCAGTATCTGAAACTTGTTTTAGGCCTTTGCTTTCGATAATGCTGTCGGCATCACCTTCGCCAGCCCACATGGCTTCAAATACTTGTTTAGCGGCATTGTTAGAAATCGTGCCGTCCTGAATGCGTTTAATCAGACTTGCTAATGCGCTTGGCGAAATGGGCGATTCAGAAATTTCTTTGTCGTCAGCATTGAGTTTTGCTGAAACGCTACCCATGACCCAGTTGGCTGCCAGTTTTGCATCGCAATCAGTATCAACAGTCGCTACGAAATAGTCTGCAGTTGCGCGTGAGCTAGTGAGTGCGTTTGCATCGTAATGTGCTAAACCATATTGCGCTTCAAAACGTGCTTTCATGGCTTCAGGCAACTCAGGCATTTCAGTTTTTACTGTGTTAATGTCGTTTTCTGAAATGGCGAGTGGCAATAAGTCAGGATCTGGGAAGTAGCGGTAATCATTTGCTTCTTCTTTGCTGCGCATGGCACGTGTTTCGCCACTATCTGGGTTAAATAGTACAGTGGCTTGTTGAATCGTACCGCCATCTTCCAGCGTTTCGATTTGCCATTGTGTTTCGTACTCAATCGCTTGTTGCATGAACTTAAATGAGTTTAAGTTTTTAATTTCGCGGCGCGTGCCAAGTTTGTCAGAGCCTTTTGGGCGGACTGAAACGTTCACGTCACAGCGGAAGCTACCTTCTTGCATGTTGCCATCGCAAATGCCTATCCATTGAACTAAATCATGTAATTTTTTAGCGTAAGCGACAGCTTCAGCCGCTGAGCGCATATCTGGTTCGGTCACGATTTCAAGAAGTGGTGTGCCCGCACGGTTTAAGTCGATGCCTGACATGCCTTCTTGCGCGCCGTGTACAGACTTGCCCGCATCTTCTTCTAAGTGAGCGCGGGTAATGTTGATGACTTTTTCGTAAGCCTTGTCACCAGTGCCAACTTGAATCTTCATGCTACCTTTGCCGACGACTGGTAGTTCGTATTGACTGATTTGATAGCCTTTAGGTAAGTCAGGATAGAAGTAATTCTTACGTGCGAATACTGAGCGTGCTGCAATCTCAGCGTTTACTGCTAAGCCGAATTTAATCGCACATTTCACTGCTTCTCTATTCAAAACAGGGAGCACGCCAGGCAAAGCCAAGCTCACTACACAGGCTTGTGTATTAGGCTCTGAACCGAATTCAGTCGAAGCACCGCTAAAAATTTTAGTTTTGGTTTGTAGCTGGGTATGTGTTTCCAGCCCAATGACGACTTCCCATTCCATTATTCAATTCCCTCTGGCATTTGTATGTGCCAATCTGTGACTTGTTGATAAGCATGTCCTGCATTAAGCATGCGTGCTTCATCAAAATAATTACCGATAATTTGTAAACCAACGGGTAGTTTCTTGCCATCAGCACTTTGCGCGAATCCAGCTGGAATGCTCATGCCTGGCAAGCCTGCTAAGTTGACCGCAATGGTATAGATGTCTTGTAGATACATTGAAACGGGGTCATCTGCTTTTTCACCGGCTTTAAATGCAGTCGATGGTGCAGTAGGTCCCATGATGATGTCACATTTTTTAAATGCATTTTCGAAATCTTGGGCTATTAGGCGGCGGATCTGTTGTGCTTTTAAATAGTAAGCATCATAGTAACCAGCACTCAATACATAAGTCCCAATCAGAATCCGACGTTTAACTTCTGCACCAAAACCCTCAGCACGGCTCTTGCAGTACATATCCATTAAATCGCCATACTCTTTAGCGCGATGACCATAACGTACACCATCAAAGCGAGATAAGTTACTTGATGCTTCAGCTGGAGCAAGGACGTAATAAACTGGAATAGAAAGCATCGTATTTGGTAAGCTGATATCAACAATTTCAGCGCCTAATTTTTTATACTCTGCAATCGCTTCTTGTACCACTGTGGCAACGTCTGCACCTAACCCTTCAGCGAAATATTCTTTTGGTAAGCCCACTTTTAATCCGGCTAGTGGCTTATTCAAATCCCTTGTGTAATCTTCTTTTTCACGGTTCAAGCTAGTGGAATCACGTTTATCAAAACCGGTAATGACGTTCATCATTAGCGCCATATCTTCGCAAGATTTAGCCATTGGACCTGATTGGTCTAGTGATGATGCAAAGGCAATCATGCCAAAACGTGAAGCAAGACCGTAAGTTGGCTTAAGACCTGAAAGCCCGCATAAAGAAGCGGGTTGGCGAATTGAGCCGCCAGTGTCAGTGCCTGTTGCTGCTGCACACAATCGCGCTGCAACTGCAGCTGCGCTACCACCCGAACTGCCGCCGGGGACGCGACTTCTATCCCATGGATTTTGTACTTTTCCAAAATAGCTGGTCTCGTTAGATGAACCCATCGCGAATTCATCCATATTGGTTTTTCCTAAATTGACAGCGCCTACGCTATCAAAGCGTTCAATAATGTCTGCATCGTAAGGTCCAATAAAAGTCTCGAGCATTTTTGAGCCGCAAGTCGTGCGCCAGCCTTTCGCTACAAAAATATCTTTTTGAGCAATTGGTAGGCCGGTCATTGCTGAGGCTTTGCCTGCCGCTAACATGGCATCCGCATTTTTTGCTTGGGCAAGAGTTTTGTCTTTATCTAGCGTAATGAAGGCATTAATTTCAGGATTAAGCCTGTCAATACGATTCAAGTACTCTTGCGTGAGTTCAACGCTAGAAATTTCTTTGGCTTGGAGCATCGCACCAAGTTGTTTTAAGCTTTTATTAATCATTTGATTACTATTCGATGACTTTAGGAACGAGGTACAAACCATCTTCAACCGCTGGAGCGATTGATTGGAACAGTTCACGTTGGTTGGTTTCTGTGACGACGTCATCACGCAGACGTTGTGTTACGTCTTGTGAATGCGACATGGGAACAATGCCGGTGGTGTCTACCGCTTGCATTTGTTCGATGAGGCCAAGAATACCTGTGAGCTTAGTAAGTGTTGCATCCGCTTCGGCATCGCTGACTTCAATGCGTGCCAAATGGGCAATACGTTTAATATCTGCACTGTTAAGTGACATTTCTCTTCTCAAATCTTAAAATTTGTTTGGATATCAGGTATTATAACTTGATTTTATGCGACATCTAATTCGTCGCTAACTCTTACATTAATTATTACGTTGCTCGGGATATAAAGACCATGTTTGGATTCTTCAATAGTTACTTCTCAAATGATATTGCTATCGACTTAGGTACAGCAAATACCCTGATTTACGTACGTGGCAAAGGCGTTGTTCTTGATGAGCCATCAGTGGTTGCGATTCGCCAAGAAGGCGGCCCTAACGGCAAAAAGACTTTATTAGCCGTTGGTGCAGAAGCTAAAGGTATGTTGGGAAGAGCGCCGGCAAATATTAGCGCAATTCGCCCAATGAAAGATGGCGTGATTGCTGACTTTACGATTACTGAGCAAATGCTTAAGTATTTTATTCGTAAAATTCATGAATCTCGTATGTTCTCTCCTAATCCACGCATCATTATTTGTGTGCCTGTGGGTTCTACTCAAGTGGAGCGCCGTGCGATTCGTGAATCCGCACTCGGCGCTGGCGCACGTAAAGTGTATCTAATTGAAGAGCCAATGGCTGCTGCAATTGGTGCCAATATGCCCGTAGCAGATGCAACTGGTTCTATGGTGGTGGATATTGGTGGCGGTACAACTGAGGTTGGCGTGATTTCTCTCGGCGGTATTGTTTACGCTAAATCTGAACGTGTTGGTGGTGATAAGTTTGACCAAGCAATTATTGATTACATTCGCCGTAACTATGGCATGCAAATTTCTGAGCCAACCGCTGAATTAATTAAAAAGAAAATCGGTTCAGCGTTCCCTGGCAGTGAAGTCTTAGAAATGGAAGTCACTGGCCGTAATTTGGCAGAAGGCTTGCCACGTAAATTCACAATCTCAAGCAATGAAATTTTAGAGGCGTTAACTGAGCCATTAAATGCAATTGTTGGTGCTGTTAAATCTGCACTTGAGCAAACGCCACCTGAGTTGGGTGCCGATATTGCTGAAAAAGGCATGGTGTTAACTGGTGGTGGTGCTTTGTTACACAATTTAGATCGTTTGATTATGGAAGAAACTGGCCTGCCAGTTTTAGTAGCTGAAGATCCATTAACTTGTGTGGCACGTGGTTGCGGTCGTGCTTTAGAAGAGATTGATCGTTTAGGTAGTATTTTTGCTGAAGAATAATTTTTAAAGCAGCTTTTGTATCTCATGATTGCTGGCCTTTGAAATTTCAGGCCGGCAATTTTTTAATTAATTCGTTTCTAATAAGGTAAACAGAACAGGGCGTAATGGAATATCAGCAGTCGCCAAAGTTTTTTGTTCGCGGCCCTAGTGCTTTTGCTAGGCTGATTATGTTTGCTACGCTCTCATTATTGTTAATCGCTTCTGATGCGCGCTTTAGTTACCTAAGTGAAGTGCGTCAAAGTGCCGTTAGTCTTCTCTCTCCTTTCCAATGGCTGGCAAATTACCCAGTTGTTTTGTATAACGATCTCTCTGATTTCTTTACTTCACAAGCTAATTTGCGCGCCGAAGTAAAACGTTTAAGTTCACAAGCTTTAGTTCATGGCGCTGCATTGCAGCAATTGAAAACATTGCAGGCTGAGAATGAACATTTACGTTCTTTATTCGATGCTTCAAAAACTACCATTCGTCCAACTAAGATGGCGGAAATTATGCATTTAGGATCAGATCCCTTCACCCATAAGGTGATTGTGAATATTGGTGCTGATAAGGATGTGCAGGCAGGTCAGGCTGTGGTTGATGCTGCTGGTGTTTTAGGACAAGTCACAAGAGTTTATCCCCACACTAGTGAAGTTACTTTATTAACGGATCATGATTTATCAATACCAGTGCAAGTAGAACGAAGTGGTTTGCGTGCAATCGCCTTTGGTAGTGGTCGAGATTATGGCGTGAACCTACCGTACTTGCCGGCTAACGTTGATATTAAAGTAGGTGATCGTTTAGTGACTTCTGGTATTGATGGTGTTTATCCCAAGGGCTTAGGTGTTGCAAAAGTCACCAGCGTTAAAGTGTCAGCGGGGTCACCTTTTGCGACTATTGTTGCACTCCCGATTGCGGGTGCACAGAATTTCCGTCAGGTACTTTTGTTGGATTTAGATCACAAAACAGCAGTGAATGAAGAGGTCTCAAAAGTTCGCGAAGAAGAGCAGCTAAGTAAGATTTCTAAAGGTAATAACAATAATAAAAGCGTGAAGAAAAATGCAGGTCATTAAACGCAGAATGATCTATGCCTCTTTATTGATGGCTTTAGTTCTACAGCTTTTTCCATGGTCTGGCTGGGGTTTGTATTTGCGTCCAGATTTTGTTTTGTTGGCCTTGCTTTTTTGGATGTTGCGCGCGCCGCAGCATTGCAATATCGGGCTTGCATGGTTCGCAGGTTTGGCAATCGATTTGGCTAGTGGAAGTTTATTTGGGCAGAATGCATTGGCCTACGCGATTACTGCATTCTTTGCAGTTGTGTATCAGCGCCGATTGATTTTATTTACAGATTTGCAGCAAACCAGTTATGTGTTTTTATTGCTCCTTATTAATCAGTTCACACTGTTTTTATTGAAGCTTTTCGCTGGTGCAGAGAGTCCTGGCTACTATTACTTCCTATCATGTATTATTAGTATTTTGCTTTGGCATTTTGTCATCGTTAAATTATTTTCACCTCGTGGTAGACATTAACTTTTACTATGTCATTGCAACGTGAACTTAGAAACCATTCCCTAGAACATCATCACTTCCAGTTGCGCTTAAGTGTTGCTGGTTCTATTGTTTTATTTTGCTTTGCAGTTCTGCTATTTCGATTTTTCTTTTTGCAGATTGGCAAATACGATTACTTCCAAACTTTGGCGGAAAACAATCGAATTTCTCTCGTTCCAACTGTTCCAAATCGCGGGCTAATTCTAGATCGTAATGGTGTTGTCCTCGCACATAATTTCTTTGTATATACCTTGGAAATCACGCCGTCAAAAGCAGGTAATGTTGAAGATACGATTAATCGTATCAGCCAAATGATGGAAGTGAGCAATGAAGATCGTAAGCAATTTAAAAAGCTCAGAGCACAAACGCATAATTTTGAAAGCGCTCCAATTCGCACCCATTTAACGGAAGAGGAAGCAGCTAAATTTGCGGTAAATCGTTACCAATTCCCCGGTGTGGAAATTAGGTCGCGTTTGTTTAGAAGTTACCCCCAAAATAATTTGGGCTCTCACATGATTGGCTACATTGGCCGCATCAATGAGAATGATATTAAAAATTTAGATGCGTCTGGTGATTTAGGTAATTACAAAGGTTCTGATCATATTGGTAAAGGCGGTATCGAACAATTTTATGAGCCAGTTTTGCATGGACAAACTGGATTTCAGCAAGTCGAAGTAGATGCTGACGGTCAAGCTGTTCGGGTCTTGTCGAGTACAGCACCTATTCCTGGCGATAATTTAGTTCTGTCGGTAGATTCAAAAATCCAAGAGATTGCTGAGAAAGCTTTCGGGAATCGTCGTGGCGCGCTGGTAGCAATTAATCCTAAAAATGGCGAGGTTTTGGCTTATGTCAGTATGCCTACTTTTGACCCTAATTTATTTGTTGATGGCATTGATGCTGAAACTTGGAAATCGCTAAATGGTTCTTTGGATCGACCTTTAATTAATCGCCCTATTCGAGGTATTTATCCTCCAGGTTCAACGTTTAAACCTTTCGTGGCAATGGCTGGCTTGGAAGATGGCAAGCGTCATCCGCCATTTAGTTTGAGTGATCCTGGTTTTTATACCCTTTCAGGTAGTGCACACCGCTATCGTGATTGGAAGCCAGATGGTCATGGTCAAGTTGACATTCAGCGGGCGATTACAGTTTCGTGCGATACTTTTTTCTATGGCTTAGCTTTAGATTTAGGCATTGAAAAATTGACTGGTTTTGTCAGTCACTTTGGCTTTGGTAAAAAAACGGGCATCGACTTAACTGGCGAAATTGGTGGTTTGTTACCGACACCTGAGTGGAAGTATCGACGTTGGAAACAGAAATGGTATCCAGGCGAAACCGTGATTGTCGGTATTGGTCAAGGCTATACTTTAGTGACCCCTATGCAGTTGGCGCAAGCGACTGCGGTGATTGCAAATAATGGCGTGGCGATGCGTCCCCATTTGGTTTCTGCAATTCAGAAAAACAATGGTAACGGTGGAACATTTAATATACCGCCGATGAAACAAGATGAGATTAGCTTGGACCCTGCTAATGTTGCCTTAGTTAGAGCAGGTATGGTCGATGTAACTAGACCGGGCGGCACTGCTGCAAGCGTAGGTGCTGGCGCTGGATATGATATCGCTGCGAAAACAGGAACTGCTCAGGTGGTAGGGATTAAGCAAGGTGCTAAATATAATGCAGGAGCGATAGATGAGCGTCATCGAGATCACGCATTATTTATTGCCTATGCACCAGCAGAGAACCCAACGATTGCGCTTGCGGTAATTGTTGAAAATGGAGGCCATGGCGGTTCCGCTGCTGGTCCAATTGCTCGCAAGGTGATGGATTATTATTTGTTAGGAAAATTGCCGGCTGATATTGTTGAGGCAAGTACTAAAAAACCTGCAGCATTGGTTGAGGAAGAATTACATGATTAGTGATTTCGTTGCCAATCTTTCTAAGCGTATTGATTCATTTCTAATGGGCTGCATCTTCTTTGCCTGCATTATTGGTTTGTTTGTTATTTATAGCGCATCTGGTCAAGATTGGTCTCGTGTGCTGCCTCAATTTATTAATATGATGGTCGCTTTAACCTTAATGTGGGCAGTTGCGAATATCACTCCACATTGGTTAGAACGGATGGCCTTGCCATTGTTTGTTGTTGGATTGTTGTTGCTGTTAGGGGTTGCTTTGTTTGGTGAAATTAGTCATGGGGCGCGCCGCTGGTTAAATCTTGGTTTCGCACGTATTCAGCCTTCTGAACTAATGAAGGTTGGCATGCCGATGATGTTGGCCTGGTATTTTGCTAGACGTGAGGCAAATTTACGTTCAGCTGATTATGCAATCGCCGCATTAATGTTGGTTGTGCCAGTTGGTTTGGTAATGAAGCAGCCGGATCTAGGTACTTCATTAATTATTTTAGCTTCTGGTTTTTACGTGATTTATTTGGCTGGACTTAGCTGGAAAATTTTAGCTGGCGGGGCAGGCTTGATCGCTGTAATGACCCCCATTTTTTGGTCTTTATTGCATGATTATCAGCGCAAAAGAATTGAGATTTTATTTGACCCTTCACAAGATCCGTTAGGTGCTGGCTATCACACCATACAAGCTAGTATCGCACTTGGTTCTGGCGGCTTTATTGGTAAGGGGTGGTTGAATGGAACCCAGTCCCAATTAGATTTCTTGCCTGAACGAACGACCGATTTTATTTTTGCCGTTTTTGGAGAAGAGTTTGGTTTACTCGGCAACATCTTGCTCTTGGCATTATTTTCACTGATTATTTTCCGTGGTTTTGTGATTGCTTCTCGAGCACATAATACGTTTTGTCGACTATTGGCAGGGAGTATTACACTGACTTTCTTTACTTATGTTTTTGTCAATATTGGTATGGTAAGTGGCATTCTGCCGGTAGTCGGAGTGCCGCTTCCATTCATCAGTTATGGTGGTACTTCATTGGTGACGGTTTTATTAGGTTTGGGTATTCTTATGAGTATTAGTACACACAAGGCATTAATAGCTTCATCATGATCTTGATACGTTTATTTGTTTTATTTTCTCTCAGTAGTTTTTTGATTGGCTGCGCTGAATATAGTACTCGCCCATCAGCACCAGTTGCCCCTTCTGGGAAATCGAATGCTAAAAAGCCAGGTGGCTATTATTTAGATGATGGTCCGGGCGATCATCCCCCAGCCGACATTTATGCTATTCCAGATGCTGTGCCTCGTGTTGAGCCTTTATTAGCGCGTGCCAATAAGCCTTATATCGCCTTAGGTAACGGATATGCGCCTATGACGCAATTTACGCCGTATAAAAAGAGTGGGATTGCATCTTGGTATGGCCGCCGTTATCACGGCCAACAAACATCTACAGGTGAAGTTTATGATATGTATGGTATGACCGGTGCACATACCGTTTTGCCTTTGCCTAGCTATGCGCGCGTGACTAATCCTGCTAATCAAAAATCAGTGATTGTGAGAATTAATGATCGAGGTCCATTTCATAGTGATCGTTTGATTGATTTGTCTTACGCCGCTGCTTATAAATTAGCCATCGTAGGTAAGGGAAGTGGCTTGGTTGAAGTTGAGGCGATAGATGCTAGAAATTTTGTTGCGAATAAAGCCGAGGTAAAAGTGGCTGCTGCAAAAGATACGGGTGATGTTGAAATTAAGCCTTTGGTTCAAGATCGTGTGACGGCAAATGCCGCTGTAGAAAAAGCAGCAGCAAGTGAATCGGGTATTTTCGTTCAAGTCGGTGCATTTAAATCCCCAGAAAATGCGGGCGGCTTGTCTAAAAAAATCCTTGATCAAAACTTGGTCGAAAATGCCCCCGTCAATAGCTGGTACAATCAAGGGGTGTATCGTGTGCGCATTGGCCCTTATGCCAATCGTGCGGATGCAGATCGTGCTGCGATGAAAATTAAAGATTCGCTAGGTCTTAATACTTTCATTATCGTTCAACCTTAATTTTAAAAAGTGCATATGTCTTATTTATCTTCTTGTTTTGCCATTTTCTTAAGTTTATTTATTGCTACTCAAGCCGGTGCTGAAGTAGCGCCTCCGCCACCTGAGTTGACTGTAAAAGCTTATTTACTTAAAGACGCAGGTGGTGGTCGTGTGTTGGCTGAGCAAAATAGCCAAGGCCGTGTTGAGCCTGCTTCATTGACTAAATTAATGACGGCTTACTTAAGTTTTAAAGCGTTAAAAAATGGACATTTGCAGTTGACGCAAACTTTGCCAATCAGCGTCAAAGCTTGGAAGGTTGAAGGCTCAAAAATGTTTGTTTCACCTGACATGATGAATGTGACAGTGGATGAATTATTACATGGCATGATTATTCAATCAGGTAATGATGCATCGATTGCTTTGGCAGAGGGTATTGCGGTGACTGAAGAAGCTTTCGCTGCGCAAATGAATAAAGAAGCTGCCCGTCTTGGCATGGTGAATACACATTACATGAACGCGACAGGCTTGCCTGATCCAGAGCACTACACAACAGCTGCTGATTTATCATTATTGGCGGTTGCATTAATTCGTGATTTTCCAGACCAATATCAGCGTTTGTATTCTGTAAAAGAATATACCTACAACAAAATTACACAGCCAAATCGCAATCGTTTATTGTGGTCAGATCCGACAGTGGACGGCATGAAAACTGGGCATACTGAGTCAGCTGGATATTGCTTGATCTCATCAGCAAAACGAGGCGATGGTCGTTTAGTTTCTGTTGTATTAGGTGCACCTTCAGATGCTGCTCGTGCAACGGAAAGTCAAAAACTTTTAAATTATGGCTTCCAGTTTTTTGAAGCACATTTAGTTTATAAAGCAGGTAAGGTCATTAGCCAACAGAAAGTTTATAAAGGCACTGACAATACAGTGGAAGCTACAGTGTTAACCGACCTTGCGCTGATGTTGCCTAAAGGTGAGTATTCGCGTGTGAAAGCTAAAGTTATTAGCGCTAAACGTGTTATTGCTCCTGTCGCTGCAGGCCAAGAACTCGGCACGATTCAATTTTCTTTAGATGGCAAAGTGATTGACGAGCGCAAATTAGTCGCTGCAAAAGCAGTGCCATTGGCTGGCGTTTTCGGTCGAGCAATTGATAGCATTAAATTAATCTTTAACTAAATAATAAGACGAAGATGGCAGAGAACATTACAGAAGAAAATTTATTAGAGTTTCCATGTGACTTTCCAATCAAAGTCATGGGCGAAACGAGCGATGCTTTTGCTGCGACAATGGTTGAAGTGATTAAAGCGATTGACCCTACTTTTGATGCCACAAAAGTTGATATGCGTGCTAGCACTGGCAGTCGTTTTATTAGTTTAACGTGTACTGTTCATGCCACTTCACGAGCGCAATTGGACGATATCTATCGTGCGCTAACTTCCCATCCATTATCAAAATACGTGTTGTAATTTGACGCAATCAATAGTTATTAAGCATCTTGGGTGCAGCGAGTTTGAAATAACTTGGCGCGCTATGCAAGATTTCACCAGTGTTCGTGACCATCAAGCGTCTGATCAGCTTTGGATTACTGAACACCCTCCTGTTTATACGCTAGGTTTAAATCGTAAAGATGTGCGTATGCCATCGCGCGCAGACATTCCTGTTGTGAATACAGATAGGGGTGGCAAGATTACTTATCACGGGCCAGGTCAGATAGTAATTTACGTATTGATTGATTTGCAGCGTAAAGGTATCAATGTCAGGCAGCTGGTGAGTGCGCTTGAAAATTCTGTGGTGAGTTTGTTAGCCGAATTTAATATTCATTCATCTGCACGCGCAGATGCACCAGGGGTTTATGTGCAAGATAAAAAAATCGCCTCGGTCGGTTTGCGATTGAAAAATCAATGTTGTTATCACGGCCTCTCGCTCAATATGAATATGGATTTAAGTCCATTTAATGCCATTGATCCTTGCGGATATAAAGGATTGGAAGTAACACAATTAAAAGATTTGGGTATGAAATTGCCACAAACTGAAATCGAGTCAAAGCTGCTAAAATACCTGACAAAATCGTTAAACTATTAAGCAGATGACGGAACAAGTGACTAAGCCAATTGAAAATAGACGGCCAGCTAAAGTGGCGGGCGTGAAGGAAACAAGCCAGGAAAAGACGGCACGTATTCCTATTAAAATTATTCCTCAGCCAGCAATGCGTAAGCCAGAGTGGATAAGAATGAAGGTCCCTGATAGCGCCCGTTTCCAAGAAATTAAACAAGTGCTACGCGAAAATAAATTGCATACGGTTTGCGAAGAAGCCTCTTGTCCAAATATTGGGGAATGTTTTAGTGGTGGCACAGCAACCTTTATGATTTTGGGTGATATTTGTACGCGTCGCTGCCCATTCTGTGATGTTTCACATGGTAAGCCTTTACCGCCTGATGTTGACGAGCCAAAAAATCTAGCTTCTACAATTGCGCAAATGCGCTTGCGTTACGTCGTCATTACCAGCGTTGATCGTGATGACTTGATGGACGGTGGCGCTCAGCATTTTGTAGATTGCATTCGTGAAACAAGAGCTTTATCTCCTGAAATTAAAATTGAAGTTTTAGTGCCAGATTTTCGTGGACGTTTAGAAACAGCAGTTGAGATTTTAAAAGTTTCACCACCTGATGTGATGAATCATAATTTGGAAACCGTGCCGCGTTTATATAAGCAAGCACGTCCAGGCGCTGATTATCAAAAATCATTAGATTTACTTAAAGTATTCGGTCAGTTGCATCCTGAAGTCCCAACTAAATCAGGTTTGATGTTGGGTCTAGGAGAAACGGATGAAGAGATTTTAGACGTGATGCGTGATTTGCGTGCACATGGAGTGACTATGCTGACCTTGGGGCAGTATTTACAGCCGAGTCAGCATCATTTGCCTGTTATGCGCTTTGTGACACCTGAACGTTTCGTTCAGTTTGAACAAGAGGCTTTGGCAATAGGCTTTACTCATGCAGCATGTGGGCCTATGGTGCGCAGTTCTTATCATGCAGATACTCAAGCACATGCTGCTGGTGTTTAAATGGGGGGGTCATGAGTAAATTACGTTGGGGAATTTTAGGTGCTGCACGTGTCAACGAGCGTTTATTACCAGCAATCGTTGAGGCGTCCAATTCTGAATTGGTTGCGATTGCTAGCCGTCGTCCAGGTGCCGCTGCTGAAACACTCGCCAAATATGCCCCAAAAATTTCAGGGGTGAAAACCTATGATGCGCTAGAAGATTTGCTGGTGGATGCTGATGTACAGGCGGTTTATATTCCGCTTGCTAACCATGAGCATGCGAAGTGGGCATTGAAAGCGATTGCTGCTGGTAAACATGTATTGATAGAAAAGCCAATGGCGATTGCAGTTTCTGATGTTGAAGCAATTGAGATTGCTGCAAAGAAACATCAGGTCAAAGTGATGGAAGGATTTATGTATCGATTCCATCCGCAACATCAACGCGTAAAAGAAATTATCGCCTCGGGTGTGATTGGTGAGGTGCGTTTTGCTAAGGCGAGTTATTCGTTCATGATGCGGCCAGCGCGTATGTATCGTTTGGCTAATGACACTGATTTGGGTGGTGGCGCAATGTGGGATATTGGTCCTTATGCGATTCACACCCTGCGTCATTGTTTTGATGTTGATCCGATTAGTGTAACTGCCATTGCAAAATATGCAGACACTGGCGCTGATATCACTACCAGTGGTGTGATTGATTTTGGGGATGGCAAGCGTGGCCATTTTGATACCAGTTTTGAATGTAGCCGTCAGTCTGAATATACTTTGATTGGGACTAAGGGCGGTTTGAAATGTCACACAGTCTGGCAGTTGCCAGGGACTAATGATGTGCCAATGATTAGCTGGTGGTCAGAAGATGGCCGTAAAGCAGAAGAGACTTATCCTGCAAGCAATCACTTCAATCTTGAAATTGAACATTTTAGTGATTGTGTGCTTAATGACAAATTACCACTGCTTAGTTTTGATGATGCTAAGAAAAACTGTAGAGCAATTGTTGCTACACTTGAATCTGCAGCAACAGGAAAAACGGTGAAAATCTAATGGCTCAGGAAGATTGTGTTTTTTGTCATTCACCCGGCGGTGAAGTTATTTGGGAAGATGATTTTTGTCGTGTTGTGTTAGTCGACGATAAAAATTACATTGGATTTTGTCGTGTAATTCTTAATAAGCATGTTAAAGAAATGACGGATTTAAGCGCTGAAGCGCGTGCACGATTAATGGATGTGACGTTCATCGTTGAGCGTGTTTTACGTGACGTGTTACAGCCTGAAAAGATTAATTTGGCGAGCTTGGGCAATAAAACACCACACATCCATTGGCATGTTATTCCGCGATTCAAAACAGATGTTCACTTTCCGGAAACGATTTGGAGTGAAGTTCAAAGAGCATCTAATCCTGCAAAAATTGAGAGTCTGAAAGAGTTGCTCATCACAAAAGTTGCTAAAGCGATTACTACAAATTAGGCTTATTTAATTTGTAGGCGTTCGACCACTTTTCCTTGCTGTATGTGTGAACTAATAATCTCATCGATATCGTCGTTGTCGACAAACGTATACCAAATGGCTTCGGGATAAACCACCATTAAGGGACCTTCACCGCATCGATCTAAGCATCCAGCACGATTAATCCGTACTTTATTTTTACCATTCAAGTTAAGTTTTTTAACAGATGATTTCATGTGGTCAAACGCTGCTTCGGCACCGAAGTCAGTGCAACACTGGGCTCCATCTTCACGTTGATTCAGGCAGAAAAATACATGATGTTGGTAGTAGTTGTTTTCCATGTTTACTCCGAGCCTTTTGTGGTGAGGCTATCATCTTTAGTGAAAGTCCAAGTTCTTGTAATGTCGATAATATCTACGTCCTTGCGGATATCTTCTGGAAAAGCTGCATAAGGCGCTGCCATTTCAACAATTCGCTTTGCTGCCGCATCTAAAACTGGATAGCCGGAGCTGCGTTTTATTTCTATCTTTTCTAAACTGCCATCTGCTTTAATGTAAACAGCCATTTGTAATTGACCATATAGTTTCTGTTCTTTGGCTGCTTCTGGATAATTAAGATTGCCAATTTTCTCTACTTTTAATCGCCAAGCTTCCATGTAAGTTGCGAACTTATATTCTTGTGTTCGGATGCCAATCGATTTACGTTTTGGACGCTTTTGATAGTCTTCTTGCTGCTTAGCAATTTGAGCTTCTGACTTTGCAATTTCTGCACTGCTATCCAACAGATCCGCTAGATTTAAATGTGGTTTCTGATTTGGTGGCGGTGTGTTTTCCGTATGGGACTTTGCAGTAGTATTTTGACCTGATTCAATGGCGTGGTTTGATTGCACTTGCTTCATAAGCGACTGCGCTTCTTTTTCTAGTGCTTTAACTTGATGTTGCTTATTCGCTGCTTCCGCTTGGATTTTTGCAGCAACTCTTGATAGTTTTTTAAGTGCAATATCCGTTTGTTGATTCGGTTTGTTGTTTTCATTTGGTAGCGCCGATGCCATTTGTTTGTCTGCTTCGGTATTGCCACCTCGATCGAGGTTGGTTTGCGCCAATATTTCAGATTGAGTGGGTGCTGTTTTTGTTTTGCTGTTAACTAAAACGACATCTAAGGATGGCGTATTGTCTTCAAATAATTTGGATGGATGGATATCGAACTGCAATCCGATGATGAGCAGTAAATGCAAAACCGCAGAAAAAATTAATGCAAAATAAAAAAATGGCGACTGTTTGAAAATTGAAAATTTCAAAGGAATACCCATGTTTTTTTAGTAGAACTAGGATGCAAGTTGAGTCAGTAGTTTTTGATGGATACCACCAAAACCACCATTGCTCATCACCAATATTTGATCGCCAGCTTTTGCTATTTTTACTAGATCATTCACTAAAGTATCGATGTCGTCATATACCTTGGATTTCTCGCTAATTGGCGATAGCGCTTCTTTTGCATCCCATCCCAAATTTGCACCATAGCAAAATACTAAATCCGCTTCGACCAAGCTTGCTAGTAATGCTTGTTTCATGACACCTAGTTTCATTGTATTGGAGCGCGGCTCCAATACTGCCAAGATGCGTGCTTTACCTACTTTTGCACGTAAGCCAGCGACGGTTGTAGTGATAGCTGTTGGGTGGTGAGCAAAGTCATCATAGACACTAATGTCGTTGACGATGCCACGCAATTCCATGCGACGTTTTACATTTTGGAATAAACCTAAAGCGGCAATTCCTACGTCTAAAGATACGCCAACATGACGAGCAGCTGCTAATGCCGCAAGCGCATTCATGCGATTGTGTTCACCTAATAATTGCCAATTAACGTGACCTAGTTTCTCGCCTTTAAATAGTACATCAAAACCACCATCAGTATCGGCTTCACCTGCTTGCCAATCTTTGTCGCTGCCGAAATGTTCTACTGGTGTCCAACATCCTCGGTCAATAACGCGCTGTAAACTTTCTTCCTTGCCATTGGCAACAACTAAACCTTGTTGAGGAACTGTGCGTACTAAATGATGAAATTGGGTTTCGATGGCATGTAAGTCTGCAAATATATCTGCGTGATCAAACTCTAGGTTATTGAGCACTGCAGTGCGTGGACCGTAGTGAACAAATTTTGATCGCTTATCGAAAAATGCAGTGTCATATTCGTCTGCCTCAATCACAAAGAAAGGCGATGTACTTTTGCTATCTTGTTTGGGTGTTTGAGGTAAGCGCGCAGAAACTGAAAAGTTTTGTGGAACGCCACCAATTAAGAAGCCTGGCGCTAATCCAGCATATTCTAAAATCCACGCCAACATTGAACTGGTCGTTGTTTTGCCATGTGTGCCTGCAACTGCAAGTACCCACTTAGCTTGTTCGCCCTGTGGGTGAAGAATATTTTCTGCTAACCATTGAGGGCCGGAAATGAAAGGCAATCCTTGGTTTAAGATTTCTTCCATCAGCGGATTGCCACGTGAAACCACATTGCCAATCACATAAACGTCAGGATTTAGTTTGGTTTGCGATGGGTCAAATCCCTCAATCAACTCTATGCCTTGGGCTTCAAGTTGTGTGCTCATCGGTGGATAAACATTAGCGTCACAACCTGTTACGCGATGGCCAGCTTCTTTTGCCAAAACTGCTATACCACCCATAAAGGTGCCGCAAATTCCAAGAATATGAATATGCATTTTTTATCCTAAATTAGGCGCTAACCAACGCGCTAATTCTTCTTTGTTCATGCCGCGACGTGCAGACATTTCCGTGAGTTGATCTTCACCAATTTTATCAACGCTGAAGTATTTTGCTTCAGGATGAGCAAAGTAAAAACCAGAGACCGCAGCAGCAGGATTCATGGCAAAAGAATCGGTGAGCTCCATGCCAATTTCGGTTGCCTGCATGATATTGAACATATCTGCTTTAACAGTATGATCAGGGCATGCTGGGTAGCCAGGAGCTGGACGAATGCCTTGGTATTTCTCTGCAATCATTTCTTCGTTGCTTAGTTTTTCGTTAGTTGCATAAGCCCAAAAATCTGTACGTACACGTTCGTGTAAATATTCAGCAAAGGCTTCTGCTAATCTGTCTGCAAGAGATTTCAACATGATGCTATTAAAGTCATCATGCGTTTCTTCAAAACGTTTGAGATTTTTTTCTATTCCTAAACCTGCAGTAACAGCAAACATGCCAATATAGTCTGGTACGCCAGAATCTTTAGGGGCAATAAAATCAGCTAAGCATTGGTTAGGTCTTGCAACCTCATCAATCACAGGTTTCTCTGTTTGCTGACGCATGCCGTAATAAGTGAAGGCAACTTTTTGACGGGTGTCATCTGTATAAATTTCGATGTCATCATCATTTACACTGTTTGCTGGTAGTAATGAAACAACACCGTTCGCAGTCAACCAACGGCCTTCAATGATTTTTTTCAACAAAGCCTGGCCATCGGCGAATAATTTTGTTGCGGTTTCGCCAACGACAGGATCTTTTAAAATGGCTGGATAAGTACCAGCTAAATCCCAAGTTTGGAAAAAAGGACCCCAATCAATATATTGGGCAATCGTCGCTAAATCGATATTTTCTAATACACGACGGCCAATAAATTTTGGTTTAAGAGGTGCATTTTTTTCAGTGAAGCTGAGTTTAACTTTATTCTTTCGGGCATCTGCGATGGTTAGCATTGGCACACCTTTTTTGTTGGCGTGTTGCGTGCGTGCACGTTCGTAATCAGCATTAAGTTCAGCTAAGTAAGTATCTCGTTGCTCCGGTGTAAGCAGTGATTGCATGACAGCAACAGAACGAGATGCATCAGGAACGTAAATCACTGGGCCATCATAATGAGGTGCAATTTTGACTGCGGTATGCGCGCGTGATGTGGTTGCACCACCAATGAGCAATGGCATTTTCAAGTCTCTGAAATATGGATCGCGTTGCATTTCACGGGCGATATGCGCCATCTCTTCAAGAGACGGTGTAATCAAACCTGACAAGCCAATAATGTCTGCATTTTCAGCTTTGGCCATCGCGAGAATTTCAGCGGCAGGCACCATTACGCCCATGTTGACTACTTCGAAATTGTTACATTGCAGTACAACAGAAACGATGTTTTTGCCGATATCGTGCACATCGCCTTTAACCGTTGCGATGACCATTTTCCCTTTAGGTTTTGCTGCAATGCCAGTACGTTTTTCTTCCAGTAATTTCTCTTCTTCGATATACGGAATTAAATGTGCAACAGCTTGTTTCATAACGCGGGCAGATTTAACAACTTGCGGTAAAAACATTTTGCCTTGACCGAATAAATCACCGACGATATTCATGCCGTCCATGAGTGGACCTTCAATCACATGAATTGGGCGGCCACCATTTTTTAAAGCCTCTACGCGAGCTTCCTCGGTGTCTTCATTAATGAATTCTGTGATGCCATGGACAAGTGCGTGCGCCAAACGCTTTTGAACGCTCACTGGATTCTCTGCTGTGCCACGCCACTCTAAAGTTGGCGCTTCTTTTTTACCGTTGGCTGTTAAGGTGCCAGCCATTTCAATCATGCGTTCAGTCGCGTCGGGGCGACGATTTAAGACAACATCTTCAACACATTCACGAAGCTCACATGATAGGTCATCATAGATGCCAATCATGCCGGCGTTCACAATGCCCATTGTCATACCAGCTTTAATTGCATGGTATAGAAACACGGTATGAATCGCTTCGCGTGCTGGCTCGTTACCACGGAAACTAAAGCTTACATTAGATACCCCGCCAGAAATTTTGGCGTGCGGTAAGTTTTCTTTAATCCAGCGAGTGGCATTAATGAAATCGACTGCGTAATTATTGTGCTCTTCAATACCTGTGGCGATCGCAAAAATATTGGGATCAAAAATAATATCTTCCGCAGGGAATCCCACTTTTTGAGTCAGCAAATCGTAAGCGCGTTTACAGATTTCAATCTTGCGTTCGAAAGTATCTGCTTGGCCTTTTTCATCGAAAGCCATCACGATGATGGCAGCGCCATAGCGCATGCACAGTTTTGCCTGACGTAAGAATTCTGCTTCGCCTTCTTTCATCGAAATTGAGTTGACGATGGCTTTGCCTTGTACGCATTTTAAGCCTGCTTCAATGACGTCCCATTTGGATGAATCAATCATAATAGGCACGCGGGCGATGTCTGGTTCTGACGCAACTAAATTCAAGAAATGTGACATGGCCTTGATGGCATCCAGCATGCCTTCATCCATGTTGATATCAATAATTTGAGCACCGTTTTCTACTTGTTGACGGGCAACATGTAAGGCTTCTTCATATTGTTCATTTAAAATCATGCGCGCAAAAGCTTTTGAGCCCGTCACATTGGTACGTTCGCCGACGTTTACAAATAATGATTGGTCATCAATGATGAATGGCTCAAGTCCAGAGAGTTTGGTGCTTATTTCAACGCTAGGAATTTGACGGGGTTTAACATCTTTTAGTGCGTCCGCAATTGCTTTGATATGCGGAGGCGTCGTTCCACAGCAACCGCCAGCAATGTTAATAAAACCACTTTCAGCAAACTCTTTTACAAGCGCTGAGGTGTCTGCAGGTTTTTCATCAAACCCTGTGTCAGACATTGGATTTGGTAAACCAGCGTTCGGATAAATACAAACAAAGGTGTCAGCAATCTTTGATAGTTCTTCAGCATAAGGGCGCATAAGCGCTGCACCAAGTGCACAGTTAAGGCCAATCGTAAGTGGTTTTGCATGACGAACAGAATGCCAAAATGCAGGTACGGTTTGTCCAGATAGAATCCGTCCTGAGGCATCGGTGACTGTGCCGGAAATCATTAGTGGTAAGCGCTTGCCGCTTTCTTCAAAGAAAGCATCAATAGCGAATAGCGCAGCTTTACAATTTAGGGTGTCGAAAATTGTTTCGACCATTAAGATGTCTACGCCGCCTTCAACGAGTGCGCGTGTTTGTTCGAGGTATGCTGTGACTAATTGGTCAAAATTGACATTACGTGCAGCAGGGTCGTTAACATCAGGTGAAATAGATGCAGTTTTTGGGGTTGGCCCTAATGCGCCTGCGACAAAGCGAGGTTTATCTATCGTGGAATATTTATCGCAAGCAGCACGGGCTAGCTTTGCTGACTCCACATTCATTTCGTAAACCAAATGGGCCATGTGGTAATCATCTTGCGCAACACTGGTCGCACCAAATGTATTCGTTTCGATAATATCTGCACCTGACGCTAGATATTGTTCGTGAATTTCTTGAATGATTTTAGGTTGAGTCAGGCTGAGTAATTCATTGTTGCCTTTGACGAACAATTCACGTGTTGAAGCATTTTCAGGGGTTGGTTCGTGAATTGCACCGCATGCACAAGCATTGCCTTTATTACAGTATTTGACACCTGCAGGCCCAGTGAAATCTTTAAAGCGCCCATTTTCGCCACCGCGATAATCTGATTCCGTGAGTTTGTATTGCTGAATCATTGTGCCCATCGCGCCATCTAAAATTAAGATACGGCGCGTGAGTAAATCACGCAAAATTTGTTCTGTCGGCGAAATGAGTGTCATGTAAAAAGTCTTAAATGCTTAGCGCTACCTTGATTAAGCCTCATATTATAAAGCAGGCTGGGCAATTCACTAAGTCTTAAGCTTAACTAATATTTGCACCCATTAAATGACCAATCCCATAAGTCAGCAATCCAGCGCCGCCACCAATTAATAACATGCGCAGACCGCCCCAAAAAGCACCGCGACCCGTAAATAAAGACAATAATGCACCAACGGCAAATAAAGAAAGGGCCGTGATTGCGATTGAGATTTCAAGCGTGTTTGTTTTGATTTCTAAAAGATACGGGATGAGCGGAATTGCGCCGCCTGAAATAAAAGCAATAAAAGAAGATATTGCAGCGATCCATGGGGAGCCAAGTTCGTCTGGATTTAGGCCTAGCTCTTCTCGTGCCAGAGTGTCCAAGCCAACCTCAAGGTCTGCAATCATTCGTTTTCCTAAGGCGTGCGCTTCTTTTTCTGGCATGCCTCGCGCCATATAAATAAGTGCCAGTTCTCCCGCTTCTTCTTCTGGGTATTCGGCAAGCTCATCTCGTTCAAGTCCAATTTGATATTCAAACATCTCTCTTTGAGATCGCATTGAAATGTATTCGCCAGAAGCCATTGAGAATGCGCCGGCGAGAAGTCCGGCAATGCCTGTTAGCAGTATTGTGCTTGTGGAACTTTCGGCACCTGCAACACCAAGGACCAGGCATGCAATTGATACTAGTCCGTCATTAATTCCAAATACGGCAGCACGAAGCCCTCCATTATTGCCAGCATTACGGTGGCTAGATCCGACTTCATCAACACTGGTATGAATAGGATGGCCTGGCTCGCGCGCTTTACTATAAACGGAGAGGCCGCGAATTTTGACTGCTGCTAAAACAGGTTTAATTCTTTGAGGCCCAAGCGTGCGAATTAAAAAAACAATTAATTTAACGCGTTTTGTTGGGGCATATTCATTACGGGTTGGGCAGCCTGCTTTTTTAGCTTCTTTCGCCCAATGCTTAGCTTGACTTTCAGCTTCATTGGCAAGTTGGTTGAATAGTTTTTTTCTTGATTCTACCGGCTCCGCATCAGCAACTACTCTATATAGATATGCAGATTGTTTTTCTTCTAACCAGCTATTTTTTGCGTGCATGAATGCCACCATTTTGATTAAAAACAAACGCTATTTTGGTGCGTAATTAAAAAATTTATGCACCAAAATATTTTTACTTGGACTATTTTTTACTTTCTAGCTCAGATAGTTTTTTTTCTAGCGCTTCTAATTTCTGTCGTGTCCTACTTAAAACTTCTGTTTGCACATCAAACTCTTCTCTAGAAACAAGCATCATTTTGGTGAATGTGCTCTGTAATAGTGCATTAATGTTGCGTTCTAAATCGCCAACGGGTGATTTTTCTACCGCTTCTTTGAGTCTTGAAGACAGGTTCTCAATGAAATCTAAGTTTTTCAAATTATTTCTCCACGCTTTTTTCTGATTCTATCAGGTTTAGTGATTATCTTGGAATTCTTAATATTATATTTAAAATCAATTGGATACATCTTTTTCGGAAGGCTGCTGCAATCAATTTTATTGACGGCATGATAGTTGCTAACTTTATGATATAAATAATTTATAAATGATTGGCACGGGTATTGCTTATGTTTGCCCGTAGTTTTATTTTTTGTTTTCATTTTTGTAAAGGAAGAGCAATGCGTAAATCTTTATTATTGGTAGCGGTACTAGGTACTTTGGCTACTTCACAAGTGGTAATGGCTGAAGAAGCTGCTAAAGCAGCTGAAACAGCTCCATATACTGTAGCTTACAACGTTGGCTTATTCAGCCAATACATTTTCCGTGGTTTGACACAAACTCGCGAAGACCCAGCTTTACAAGGTGGCGTTGATTTTACACACTCAAGCGGTTTTTATGCAGGCGCTTGGGGTTCTAATATTAGTTGGTTGGAGGACGCTAGTTCATATGACCGCTCAAGCTTGGAATTAGATTTGTATGGTGGTTACAGCAACACTATTGGTGATATCACATATAACGTTGGTGCACTTCAGTATTACTACCCAGGCAAACAAAGCAAGGCTGCTAGAGACGCTTATGGTTATAAACGCGCAGAAACAACAGAAGTTTACGGTAGCTTGGCTTACAAATGGTTAAGTGCGAAAGTTTCTGTAGTTGCATCTAACGGTGCTTGGGGTTATGACAATGCAGACGGTACATACTATGCTGAATTGAATGCTAATTATCCAATTGGTGAAACTGGTTTAACAGTAGTGGGTCATGTCGGTCGTCAAGAGTTTTCAGGTAAAACGATGGGTGTTAAGAATGATGACTATAGCTATACCGACTATAAACTTGGTTTAACAAAGGCTTGGTCTAATGGCGTAAGTGTTGGTGGTTACTACACTGGCACAAACACAGACTCAGCTCTATATAAAGCTGGTAACGATGGCTTAAATATTGGTAAAGATTACCTAACTGCTTTTGTTCAAAAAACTTTCTAATATTGCTTTAACGAGCAGAAAAGTTATTAACGAGGCTGGATTTTCTAGCCTCGTTAACTAAATAACTTAAATCAGCAGGAGAAAATGATGAAATTTGTATCCGCAATTATTAAACCATTTAAGTTAGATGAAGTGCGTGAAGCACTTTCAGCAATCGGTGTGCAAGGCATTACTGTGACTGAAGTCAAAGGCTTTGGTCGTCAAAAAGGCCACACAGAGTTATATCGTGGCGCTGAATACGTGGTGGATTTTCTACCAAAAGTTAAATTAGAAGTCGCGATTTCAGATGAGATGCTTGATCAAGTGATTGAAGTGATCGAGAAATCCGCAACCACTGGCAAAATCGGTGATGGCAAGATTTTTGTCTTCAATTTAGAACAAGTCTATCGTATTCGTACCGGTGAAACCGGTCCAGAAGCGCTCTAATAAGGAGATATAACATGAAAAAATTACTTTCTACACTGGCTTTAGTCAGTGCATTAGGATTAGGCGTTTTTGGTTTATCAAGTCCTAGTTTTGCGGATGATACAAAAGCAGTTGTTGCAACAGTCGTTGCAGATGCAACACCAGCAGCTGACGCCGCTGCGCCTGCTGAAGCGGCCGCGGCAACTGAAGCAGCAGCTCCAGCACCTGTAGCTAATAAAGGTGACATTGCTTGGATGATTGTTGCGACTATCTTAGTAACATTAATGGTGATTCCAGGCTTGGGTTTGTTCTACGGTGGTTTAGTACGTAGCAAAAACATGCTTTCAGTGTTAATGCAAACTTTCGTAATCTTCTCGCTCATTGGTGTTTTATGGGCTTTGTATGGTTACAGCGTTGCATTTACAGATGGAAATGCTTTTTTTGGAGGCTTGTCTAAAGTTTTCCTAAAAGGCGTTACACCAGACTCAGTCGTTGGTACTTTTAGTAAGGGTGTGGTGATTCCTGAGTACATCTATATTGCATTCCAAATGACTTTTGCTGCTATTACACCAGCATTGATCGTGGGTGCTTTTGCTGAACGTATGAAGTTCTCAGCGGTACTTTTATTCGTTATTTTATGGTTCACATTCTCATACTTACCAATCGCTCACATGGTTTGGTTCTGGGCGGGTCCTGATGCTTATACAACCGCAGATGCAGGTGCGGCAGCAACAGCAGGTGCTGGCTTCTTGTTCCAAAAAGGTGCGCTTGATTTTGCAGGCGGTACAGTTGTTCATATCAATGCCGGTATTGCTGGTTTGATTGGTGCGCTGATGTTAGGCAAACGTCTTGGTCTTGGTCGTGAAGCAATGACTCCTCATAGCTTAACGATGACAATGATTGGTGCATCTTTACTTTGGATCGGTTGGTTTGGTTTCAACGTAGGTTCAAATCTAGAAGCAACTGGTTTTGCAGGACTTGTATTTGCAAATACATTGTTAGCAACCTGTGCAGCGACGCTTTCTTGGACATTGGTTGAGTGGTTCTTTAAAGGTAAACCGTCAATGTTGGGTGCAGTGTCAGGTGCAGTTGCAGGTTTGGTTGCAATTACTCCAGCGTGTGGTTTTGCTGGCCCTATGGGCGCCATCGTTTTAGGTTTAATCGTTTCTCCAGTGTGCTTCATTTTTGTATCAAAAGTGAAAAGCTGGTTTGGTTATGACGATTCACTTGATGTATTTGGTGTGCACGGCGTTGGTGGCATTATCGGTGCGATTGGTACAGGTGTAGTAGTAAACCCAGCTTTAGGTGGTACAGGTGTTTACGATTACGTTGCTAATGCTGTTGGAAGCTACGATATGGCTGCTCAAGTGACTAGCCAAGCATGGGGTGTAGGATTAACCATCGTTTGGTCATCAGTTGTTGCCTTCATTGCTTACAAAATTGTAGATGTATTAGTTGGTCTACGTGTAAGTGAAGAGGTTGAACGTGAAGGTTTAGATACTGCTGAACACGGCGAACGTGCTTACCATATCTAATTAGTTCGGTATTTGTAGTGATTAAAAAGCGGACAGCAATGTCCGCTTTTTTTACGTCTAAATCATCAGCCAAACAACTTATAAATCTACGTTTGCAGTCTAACTAAGCTAAAATTAAAGTAACTAGTATTGTAAGAGTAAATAATTAATATGGTTCCACATCTCACCACCGCGTTAAATGGCCCTTTATTAGCGCTAGAGAAAAACATACTTGATAACATGGCTAAGATTGAGCATTGGTTTCGTAGCCAATGGTTGGAGCATGGAGCGCCATTCTACGCATCAGTGGATTTGCGAAATGCGGGATTTAAGTTAGCACCAGTTGATACAAATTTATTCCCTGGCGGATTTAATAATTTAAATCCTAGTTTTATGTCTCTATGTGTTCAAGCGGCAACAGTAGCCGTTGAGAAGGTATGCCCTGAAGCACATCGCTTACTATTAATTCCTGAAAATCATACGCGCAATACTTTTTATTTACGTAATGTGGCAGCACTGACTAATATCTTAAGACAAGCTGGTTTGGATGTCAGGATTGGCAGTATTAATCCAGAAATTACAGAGCCAACTACAATAGAAATTGATGGTGGTCAGAGTATCTTATTAGAGCCAGTGAAGCGCGTTAAAAACCGTTTGGTGTTGGATGGTTTTGATAGCTGCGCGGTGTTGCTTAATAATGATTTATCAGGTGGCGTTCCTGATATTCTTAAAGGCATAGAACAGAACCTTATTCCACCATTGCATGCTGGCTGGTTTAATCGTCGTAAATCTAATCACTTTTCTGCATACAACCAAGTTGCAAAATCATTTGCTGAATTCTTGGGCATCGATGAATGGCTTATTAATCCGTATTTTGAAACTGCTAGTGGTATTGATTTTCATGCCCGTGTTGGTGAAGATGAAATGGCAAGCAAAGTGGAAGCTTTGCTTGCAAAGATTAAATTAAAGTATCAAGAATACGGCGTCGACCAAGAACCATTTTTGATTGTAAAAGCGGATGCGGGTACTTATGGTATGGGCATCATGACCGTAAAAAGTGCTGACGACGTACGCGATTTGAATCGTAAGCAACGCAATAAGATGTCAGTGGTAAAAGAAGGCTTGGAAGTGAATGAAGTCATTATTCAAGAAGGTGTGTATACCTTTGAGAATATCAATGATGCAGTGGCTGAGCCAGTGGTTTATATGATGGACCATTTTGTAGTGGGTGGATTTTATCGCGTACATACAGGCCGTGCGGTGGATGAAAATTTGAATGCGCCTGGAATGCATTTTGTGCCATTAGCTTTTGATACACCCTGTTCGACACCAGATTGTGCTGATGCGCCTGATTCGGCGAAGAATCGTTTTTATGCTTACAGTGTTGTGGCTAGATTGGCTTTATTAGCTGCAGCAATCGAATTGGAAGAAACGGATCCGGATTTATAAAATGCGTATTGCTCTTATCTTAGATCCTTTGGCTAGTTTGAAGCCTTATAAAGACACTAGTTTAGCTGTCATGCGAGAGGCTGCTAAGCGTGGACATGAGTTGTTTGTGTCTATGCAAGGGGATTTATTTCTCAAACATGATCAAGTGAGATTGAATGCACTTTCTTTCCAGTTTACAGGGGGGCATCACTGGTACGCGCTAGGGGAATATTCAGAACAGTCGCCTAATGATTTTGATGTCGTTTTAATGCGTAAAGATCCCCCTTTCGATAACGAGTTTTTATATAGCACGTACTTGTTAGATCTTGCAGAAAAGCAAGGTGCTCGCGTATTAAATCATCCTGCTTCAGTACGTGATTGGAATGAGAAACTAGCGGTTGCGAATTTTCCTCAATTTGCGCCTGAGTTTTTAGTGTCACGTGACAATGCCTTAATCCGTGAGTTTCTGAGAGCGCACGGCGATATCGTTGTGAAGCCTTTAGACGGTATGGGAGGCAGTAGTATTTTTAGACTGACTCAGCAAGATCCTAATATCAGTGTGATTTTAGAAACCATTACTGATTTCGGAAAACGTACCATCATGGCACAGCGTTATTTGCCTGAGATTGCAGCAGGTGACAAACGCATTATTGTGATTGATGGTGAGCCCCTGCCTTATAGTTTGGCACGCATTCCGATGGCGGGTGAAACGCGGGGTAATTTAGCAGCTGGCGGCACAGGCGTTGCTCAGCCACTCACCCCAAGAGATTTGGAAATCGCAACCACGGTTGGTAAAGTGCTTAAGCAAAAAGGTTTGTTTTTGGTTGGACTAGATGTGATTGGCGATCACTTGACTGAGATTAATGTGACAAGCCCAACTGGAATGGTGGAAATTGCAGCGCAAACATCTTGCAATCCTGCTGCTATTTTCATGGATGCCTTAGAAGCAAAATAGATGCGAATTTTTGCATGCATGCTTGCCATTTTGTTAATGAGTTGTGGACGTGAGCCTTTAGTCCAAACCCAGTCTTATGTGTTTGGCACGCTAGTAGATATCAGTATTTATGGTGAGTCGGACGCCAAAGCACATCAAGCCATCAATCATGTATTAGAAAACTTTCAACAATTACATCATCAGTTACATGCTTGGAAACCTGACAGTGAGCTGAGTCAGCTTAATCAATCTTTTGCTGTGGGGAATACACCAGTAAAAGTGACTCCTGAATTATCCAAGATGCTGATAGAAGCCAGTGAGCTATCGCGTCAGTCAGATGGATTATTTAATCCTGCACTGGGACATTTGATTAATGCTTGGGGTTTTCAGAGGGATGAATTTACGCCCGTTGAAATCAATGATGCTGATATTCAAAAATGGGTGAAAGCCCAGCCAGTCATGTCAGATATCGTCATTAAAAATGAGATGGTTTATAGCAGGAATCCTGCAGTGAAATTAGATTTAGGTGGATATGCAAAAGGGTATGCATTAGATCAAGCCGCTAAAATACTTCGTGATCAAGATATTAAAAATGCGCTGGTGAATATAGGCGGAAATATTATCGCTGTAGGAAAGCATGGCGATAAACCATGGCGCGTTGGTATTCATCATCCGCGGCTTGCTAAACCAATGGCTACGCTTGAGTTGTTAGATGGATGGGCAGTAGGGACTTCAGGGGATTATCAGCGCTATTTTGAGTTAAATGGTCGGCGTTATTGTCACATATTAGATCCTCACGCTGGCTATCCTGCACAAGGTACACAGGCGGTGACTGTGCTGATTCCACCAGGTAAAAATGCGGGAGTAATGTCTGATGTTGCATCAAAACCTATTTTTATCTCGGGCGAAAATGCTAAGGCCGAGGCAGCTAAGAAAATGAATGTCGCGTTCTATTTGATCGTGAGTGCACAAGGAAAATTAACGGCAAGTGAGGGAATGAGTAAGCGTTTAAATTGGTTGATTAAGAATCCAGACGTTAAGGTTTTGCCGGACTAATATCGATGAAGGCCTTATTCAATCATCTTAAATTTTCTCGTATTTTAATCGGCGATTGGATTCTATTTTTTGCCGCATTATTGCTAGTCATTTTTTTATTTAAAACGTATTGGCATGTTGAGTCT
Organism: Candidatus Methylopumilus sp.; assembly: GCA_024640945.1. Taxonomy (GTDB): domain Bacteria; phylum Pseudomonadota; class Gammaproteobacteria; order Burkholderiales; family Methylophilaceae; genus Methylopumilus_A. The sequence goes on along the minus strand of JAHEEA010000002.1, from coordinate 12,897 downwards.
GCAACTAAATTGCAAATACGCCAAGGCGATAAAATTTATTCAACCTTAAGTCTTAACCAATCGCGTACATTGTTAATTCATGGACCGCTTGGAGATACTAAGATTTCAATTCAAAACGGCCAAGTGAGATTTGTAAGTTCTCCCTGTCGCAATCAATATTGCGTCCATCAAGGATGGTTGAGACATAGCGGTCAAGTAGCAATATGTTTACCCAATCAAATCAGTCTTGAGTTGTTAGGCGCGGATAAACCGTTTGATTCACTTAATTATTAATCTGGCTTATGCAAATTAACACTACATTAGATGATCATCGCGTTGCAAAACTTGCTGCGCTAGCGATTGGCTTGCATTTGTTGGAGTCCATTATGCCTTCGCCACTGCCGGGGGTTAAACCAGGTATTGCGAATATTGTGACTTTGTTTGTGCTTTATCGTTTTGATTTTGCCACTGCCGCTTGGGTGAGTTTATTAAGAGTTTTCGCAACTAGCTTACTGTTAGGAAATTTCTTGTCCCCAACTTTTGCTTTAAGTTTGGGTGGTGCAATCATGAGTTTAGGTGTGTTGGGACTTGCGCAATATTTACCAAGGCCATATTTTGGCCCAGTGAGCTTAAGTATTTTGGCGGCTTTTGCCCATATGATTGGTCAGTTGATGTTGGTTAGATTGTGGTTAATTCCGCATGCTGGACTTGCCTATCTTGTGCCTTTGTTCATGGCCGCTGCTTTATTGTTTGGCCTAATTAATGGAATTGTAACGAGCCATCTACTTGCGGCTTACCCGAAGCCAGCTGACTAAGCTTTGCGATTCTCGCTTTATGCTAAAATAAACCCAATATTGATGAGCTATATCAGGAAATAAAGATGCGCAGAATCACAAAATTTTTAAGTTTAAGTGTGTTTTTAGCGACAATGCTATCCGCATGTGGCGTTAAAGGACCACTTTACATTCCTGAGAAAAAATATCCGCAAGATGTCAGTTTGCAACAACCCAAAGTTGCTTCATATCTATTAACTATTAACGCTGCTTAAGCCTATTCAATGCAATCATTCCAAATTAAAAATGGCGAATTACACGCTGAAAATGTTCCATTAAGTAAAATTGCTGCTGAATTTGGCACGCCGACTTATGTATATTCTAAAGAAGCGCTCACTTCTGCTTTTAAGCGCTTTGATGCTGGATTCTCTGGAACAGACCACTTAGTCTGTTTTGCGGTTAAATCTAATCCAAGTTTAGCGATTCTCAATTTGTTTGCTAAATTGGGCGCTGGTTTTGACATTGTTTCTGGTGGTGAGTTAGCGCGCGTGATTGCCGCTGGCGGTGATCCATCTAAAGTGGTTTTTTCTGGAGTAGGCAAAACAGAAGCCGAAATGCGGGCAGCACTTGAAGCTGGCATTTTTTGTTTCAATGTTGAGTCTGCGGCTGAGCTGGAACGCTTAAATAATGTTGCTGGGAGCATGGGTAAAATTGCTCCAGTTTCATTGCGTGTTAATCCAAATGTGGATGCAAAAACACATCCTTATATTTCAACAGGATTGAAAAATAATAAATTTGGCGTGGCTTACGAAGACGCTTTGAGCTTGTATCAAGGTGCGGCAAAAATGCCAAATATTGAAATTCATGGTGTGGATTGTCATATTGGATCACAGCTAACAGAACTTTCACCTTTTTTAGATGCTTTGGATCGTGTACTTGTTTTGGTGGATCAATTAGAAGCAGCTGGTATACCTATTCAGCACATTGATGCTGGTGGCGGTATCGGCATTTGTTATTCAGATGAAACCCCACCTGATTTTGTCGATTATGCAGCGGCGATGCTCAAGAAATTAGCCGGTCGTAAAGTGAAACTGGTATTCGAGCCTGGCCGTGCTTTGGTAGGAAATGCTGGTGCTTTGCTGACTAAGGTTGAATATCTTAAACATACAGAAGCTAAAAACTTTGCGATTGTTGATGCTGCGATGAATGACTTAATGCGGCCAGCTTTGTACGATGCTTATCACGATATTGTTGCAGTAAAACCATCGCAGAATGCTGCTCACGTTTATGAAGTTGTTGGACCAGTCTGTGAAAGTGGTGATTTTTTAGGACATGACCGTCAATTATCTTTACAACAAGATGACCTGCTAGCCATATTATCTGCGGGTGCTTATGGCATGAGCATGAGTTCTAATTACAACACGCGTCCACGTGCTGCAGAAGTGATGGTAGATGGTGACCAATACTCTGAAATTCGCCAGCGTGAAAAAATAGCCGACTTATTCGCTTTAGAAAGTGTTCTTCCGAAATAGGATTCAAAGCATAATAAAAAAGCCGCTTAATTAAGCGGCTTTTTTATTATTAGAACTTAATCAAAGATGACTGTTTTGTTTGCGTATAACAGAATACGATTTTCAACATGCCAACGGACTGCACGTGATAAAACGATACGTTCTAAATCACGGCCTTTTTGAATTAAATCCTCAACCTGATCGCGGTGTGAAATCCGATCAATATCTTGTTCAATAATCGGGCCTTCGTCTAACACTTCAGTGACGTAATGACTTGTTGCACCAATTAATTTAACGCCACGTTCAAAAGCGCGGTGATAGGGTCTTGCGCCAATGAAAGCTGGCAAGAACGAGTGATGAATATTGATAATACGTTGTGGGTAGCGTTTTACAAATTCCGGCGACAGTATTTGCATGTAACGAGCCAGCACAATCAAATCAACTTCATGCGCATCAAACAGAGCAAATTGTTTTGCTTCAGCTTCAGCCTTGTTTTCTTTAGTGACAGCAATGTGATGGAACGGAATGCCATAAAATTCAGCTAAGCGAGCAGTATCTAAATGGTTGCTGATAATCATGGCGATGTCGCAAGCCAACTCACCACTTTGGTGGCGATGTAATAAATCTGCTAAGCAATGATCATATTGAGAAACCATAATTGCCAAGCGTTGACGTTTCTGAGCAAGCTTAAGTTGGTATTTCATTTTGAAACGCGTCGCAATCGGCGCGAAGTGCTCAGAAAAATTCTCAGCGTTGATTTTTGAGCCATTGAGGTCCCATTCAACGCGCATCAGGAATAGATTGTTTTCAGAATCTTGATGTTGGTCAGCATGAAGAATGTTTGCATCATGTTGAAGCAAAAAATCAGCAATAGCCGCAACAATCCCTTTTTGGTCAGGGCACGTTACTAGCAATGTGGCTGTATTTTTATTCGTTGTCATAAAAATGAGGGCATTTTTTAGAATGCCTGATTTAAGTAAAGTGACATTATAGCAATATAAGCGTCGACTGAATAAGTGCAAGCGTGCAAAGGTTGTGGTATCTTTTAACGCAAGCAATTTTATAATTTCTCATTCTGCAGAAAGTCATCAGTTGAAAAAACAATTACCTTATTTTGTCGCTTTTTTTGTTGTGCCTGTTTTAGTTGTAATGTGGTGGTGGGGCTTGTTCTCTGGCGCTAGCGTTGGAGTGGAGCAGTCCACAGATTACACATATGCATACTTAGAGGCGCAAGGACCTTACTCAAAACTAAGCAGCAAGCAAGCTGAAGTACATTTTGAGCTTAAGAAGCAAGGTCTTGAGTCAGGTGCAGCAATTACTCTAGTAATGAGCGATCCGCGCAATACCTCTTATAAAGAATTGATGGCACGAACTGGTTTTATCATTGATCAGCGCGATCAAGTGCTTCCGCCGCTACAAGTCGCTAAATTGCCAAAGCAAAAAGTGTTGGTTGCCAGTGTTAAAGCACATCCTCTATTCGCATACGGTAAAACGTATTCAGCGATTCTCGATTATTGCAAAGCACATGATATGAAGCTAAAACTGCCTACCGTTGAAATTGTTGAACATAGCGTACTTCGTGTTGAAATGCCGCTAGAGTCAGATTCAGCACTTTAATCGCTAAGGCTTATATATGGATATCTTACTTGCGAATCCACGAGGCTTTTGTGCCGGTGTAGATCGTGCAATTATTATTGTGGAGCAGGCTTTAGAAAAGTTTGGTGCGCCAATTTATGTGCGACATGAAGTTGTGCATAATAAATTTGTTGTGGATGAGCTTAAAAATAAAGGTGCAGTTTTTATTGATGAGCTCAGTGATGTGCCTGCAGGCAATACTGTGATATTTAGTGCGCATGGTGTTTCTAAGGAAGTCCGAGCTGAAGCTGAAAAAATGGGTCTTCGCGTGTTTGATGCAACGTGTCCTTTAGTGACTAAGGTGCATATTGAAGTTGAGAAAATGCGTGCTGCAGGTAAAGAAATTGTGATGATAGGCCATAAAGGACATCCTGAGGTTGAGGGCACTATGGGGCAGTCAGATGGTGGTATGTATTTGGTAGAAACCCCTGAAGATGTTGCAACACTTCATGTAAAAGATCCTGCTAAATTGGCTTATGTTACTCAAACCACCCTGTCTATCGATGATGCAGAGAGCATTGTTACAGCATTGAAGAAAAAATTCCCTGAAATCACTGCACCGAAAAGTGATTCTATTTGTTATGCCACCCAAAACAGACAAGATGCTGTTAAGGTCTTGGCAAAGGATTGTGATTTAGTGATTGTTGTTGGGTCACCTAATAGCTCAAACTCTAATCGCTTACGTGAAGTCGCGCAAAATCAAGGTGTGGAAGCCTATATGGTGGATAACGCTAGTTTCTTGGAAGCTTCTTGGGTGGTAGGTAAGAAAAGAATTGGTGTGTCGGCAGGTGCTTCTGCACCTGAAGTTTTGGTGAAAGAAGTGATTGCAAAGTTACAAGCGCTAACCCAGGCTGAAGTGACCGAATTGCAAGGTGTGATTGAAAATGTTGTTTTTCAGTTACCTAAAAATTTGAAACAAGCTTAATTGAAATTAATCAATAAAAAAGGGCGCTTAATGCGCCCTTTTTTTGATCAGATCAAAGATCTTATTTTTTTCTGCTATCTAAGCTATACGCTGTCACTGGGTTGGCAGCTAGAGTAAGCAAACCACCAACAATTGCTAAGTACTGGAATGGTGATAGTCCAAGCGCCAAAGCAATAAATACAGAATAAGCAGCCATTAAAATAGCAGCATTTTTAGTCTTATAGCCTAATAACAATGCTAAACCACCAACTAGTTGAACTAAGATGATGAGTGGTGCGAAAATGCCAGGCAAGCCATTTTGACCTAATGCCATTTGGTAATCTAAATAACCATTTGGGTTATTGAAGAAGCTGTAGATTAAGGCAATAACTTGTAATAAAAACAGTTGTGCCAAAAACACACGGCCTAAAACGCTTAAAATTTTGTTCATGAATTTAACCTTAAAGTAGATTTGTGGGCAAAGTATAACCCAGCACTAGTGCCAAGAGAATAACTGTCTTCAATATACCTGCTTCATTTGCTGATGAAGCGGCCCTTCGGTAGAATAAGCGCCTCAGATTATTCAGTTTTTTTAGATGTACCCTTTTGTTAACGTTTAGGAACTTATTCCATGTCAAAAATCATTTTTAAAGCAGGTGAAGCAACTGTTTTTACCGAAGGTAAAGACGTTACAGCTGCAATGCCAGAAATCTTAATCGGCGCTGTTGATGGTCCAGTAGGTACAGCTTTCGCTAACATGATGGCGCAAAGCAAAGGTCATACAGCAATGTTTGCAGTGCGTGATATTAACCAATTGGTTCGCCCAGCAACGATGATGGTGCCAAAAGTGACTCTGAAAGATGGCATTAATATCGAATTATTCGGTGGTGTTGTGCAAGCAGCAACTGCTGATGCTATTTTGGATTGCGTGATTGAAGGCATTATCCCTAAAGATCAAGTAAACGATTTGTGTATCGTTAGCTTAGTATGGATTGATCCAGGTTGTGCTGCTTTGGCTAAAGAAGGTAAATTAGACAAAGCTGATATGTATAAAAATAACTACGATGCAACAAAATTGGCAATTAAACGTGCACTAAATGACGAGCCAAGTATTGATGAGCTCATTAAAAACCGCAGAACAATTAAACATTGTATGTGGGACGAAAGCTGGGGCGAGATTTAATTCTTTTTGCTTAAGCGATTAGTGAAAAGCAGCCTAAGGGCTGCTTTTTTATTGTCCGAATTTGTTCAGTGGAATATGAGGTAAACGCATGATTTTATCAATTGCCAGCCTCGCCATTGCCCAAGCTTTATCCTCGCGCATCATTTCGAGTTCAGTTGCTTCATAGGGTAAGTATCTGCCGCCATGTGTGAGCGAATACCTTACCGAGTTTTCTAGTTTGGTATAAGCCAGCATCACATCTTGTATGCGTTCATCTCTGGATTTATAAAGCGTAGCCATTTTTGGAGACAGTTAAATAAATTTTATTGATTTAAGTTTAGCAAAATATTTCGAACTGGTGTGGGAAGTGCTGCACCAATTGCATCCTCTACTGGCAACCAAACCATATTGGGATCATTGAGTTGAGATGGCTTGCTGATTAGCCTTAGCGGCTGCGGCAGAATTTCTAATTTAAAGTGTGTAAATACATGTTGTACCAATGCGAGTGGTTCTTCCGCTTCTGCATGTAATCCGAATCTTGTTGCAACCACCTCGGTTGCAATAGCTTGCATATCGATTTCAGGCAAGCTCCATAAACCACCCCAGATGCCACTTGGCGGACGTTTCTCTAACAAGACTTCATTGCCTTGGAGAATCACCAACATGGTCGTATATTTTTGCGGAATGGCTTTTCGAGGTTTTGGAGTTGGCAAATCTTTAGTGCGATTTTGTGCATAAGCCAAACAAGTGTTATTGAGTGGGCATTGGTCGCATTTAGGTTTGCTGCGCGTGCAAATCGTTGCACCTAGATCCATCAAGCCTTGAGTGTAAGCCACCATGTCTTTTTCGGGTAAGAGCGATTCAGCTAACTGCCATAAATGCTTTTCGATTTTAGGCGACCCAGTCCATCCTTCAATTAAAAAATGACGTGCTAAGACGCGTTTTACGTTGCCATCTAAAATGGTTTGTATTTGATTGAATGCAAATGAAACAATGGCTGCAGCTGTTGATCTACCGATACCTGATAATGTTTGAACAACTTCAAAATCTTGCGGAAAAACACCGTCATGCTCATCCACAATAGTTTGTGCCGCATTGTGTAAGTTTCGGGCGCGCGAGTAGTAGCCTAGGCCACTCCAATGTTGTAGCACTTGTTCTTGTGTTGCATTTGCAAGTGCCTCTATTGTTGGAAAGCTTCGCATGAAGTTTGCGTAATAGCCTATTACCGCTGTTACTTGCGTTTGCTGCAACATGATTTCTGAAACCCAAATTGCATAAGGGTCTCGTGTATTTTGCCAAGGTAAGTCATGGCGACCATGTGCTTTTTGCCAGGTGATTACGCGGGATGAAAATTGAGTGTCGCGCATAGGATTAATTGTTAATTAGCAAAAGTAAATAAGTACTAAGATGCCTAGTGCGATTCGATACCATGCGAAAATTTTGAAGTCATGTCCAGCCACATAGCGAATCAAAGTTTTAATTGCAACTAATGCTGAAAAGAAAGCGGCTATAAACCCAATTGAGAATAATCCGGCATCTTCCACTGACAATAAGTCACGATGCTTGAGTAAATCGTAGCCAGTGGCGGCGAACATGACAGGAATCGCTAAAAAGAAAGAGAACTCTGTAGCGACTTGTCGAGATAAACCAAAAGACATGCCGCCAAGAATAGTTGCACCAGACCGAGAAACTCCAGGAATTAAAGCAAGTGATTGCGCGAATCCAATTTTAAGCGCTTGCCAGCTATTCATCTCTTCTATGCTATGAGTCCGTGCTTTAAGCGCTAATTTTTCAATAAGTAAAATCAAAAATCCGCCAGCAATTAAAGCAATTGCAACGGGGGCTGGGTGAAATAATAGATTTTTTATTTGTTTGTGAAATACTAGACCTATCAATGCTAGCGGTAAAAATGCAATGAGCAATTGCAATACAAAGCGTTGCGCGTTGATATCACTTTTAACTGTACGAAGAACTTTATAGAGTCGTCTATGGTAGAGCCAAACAACCGCTAATATAGAGCCCAATTGAATCACGATTTCGAAAATCTCACGTTTTTCTACACTCATGAAATCGAGTAAATCGCTGACAATAATTAAATGCCCTGTGCTACTTACAGGTAAAAACTCTGTCGCCCCTTCAACCAATCCTAGAAGCAAAGCTTTTAAAATCAAAACTAAATCCATGTTGTTTCCATTAATGATTGGTTAGCAATATTAAAAGCGCTCTTCAGGACGTAAGTAACGCCATTCGCCGATGGGTAATTTACCTAAAGTGACGCTACCAATTCTAATGCGTTTAAGGCCCAATACTTTTAACCCGACCAATTCACACATGCGTCGAATTTGGCGTTTGCGACCCTCGCGTAACACAAAACGCAATTGATGCTCGTTTTGCCAAGACACTTTTGCTGGCTTAAGTTTTACACCGTCCAAAGACAGGCCATGATTGAGTAAATCCAGATTGTTGTAGGATAAATCGCCTTCAACACGGACCAAGTATTCTTTTTCAACCGTTGAGTCCTCACCAATTAAATGACGTGCTACGCGCCCATCTTGGGTAAGTACTAGCAAACCTGTAGAGTCAATATCCAAGCGGCCTGCTGGCGCTAGTCCTTTTAAAAATCCACGTTGAAACTCTCTTGGTTGAGCATGGTGAAGTAGTGGATCATCTTGCCATTGATTGTCTGGATGTATCAGTACAATCGCAGGTTGGTAGCCATCTTCAGCTTGACCGGAAACGTAACCAATGGGCTTGTGAAGCAAGATAGTCACAACTTCGGATTGATGTTGTTCGGCTTCTTTGCTGACTGTGATCTCGGCTGTTTTTGAAACACGGGTGCCAAGCTCTGACATCACTTTGCCATTTACTTTTACCCAGCCATTTACAATCCATTCATCAGCTTCACGTCGTGAACACAAACCCAACTCCGCCATTCTTTTTGAAAGACGTGGATGATCAGGATTGCTAGGCATAGGCTTGGGAGTAAACATTGGATTGCTTGCACGGTCATTATTAAAATCACCAACTTCAAAACCATCGCGCATTTTGCCACCACGTCTTGGTGTATCCCGACCAGTGTCATCTAAAGTAGGTCTGGCTGGTTGGCGAGGTGCTTCGTCACGCAATCTTCCATCGTAGCGATGGTTGCGTTGAGAGGCCTTTGAACTCACTTGTTCCGTATTCGATGAAGGCGTTCTGTTGGTTTCCTCGCTCTGCTCATTTGTGGAAGTTTCTGGCGGTTTCAGAAAAGGCTTAGGCGCCACAGTGCGATCACGTTTGCTTGGGTCGGCCCGGCGAACAGGTGCTTTCCCAGTTTTTGCTGCCGCTTGATCAGCAGATTTCTTTGATAATTTTATAGTGGTCAAAATAGCGTCCGGCAATTAATGCGCTGGTTAAATGAATGAAGTGATTATACCCTGCTTGTGGTTAACAATGATTGGGTCTAACGAGACGAGCTTTAATAAAAAAGGCCTACTTAAAAGCAGGCCTTTTTATCATGCTTAAAACAAGAGTAATTAAACCTTGTGATAAACCTCGCTACCTTTTTTCACAAACTCAATCGCTTTTTCTTGCATGCCTTTATTAAGGGCTTCTTGTTCATTCACGCCTAATTTGTCGGCGTAATCACGCACGTCTTGTGTGATTTTCATTGAACAGAAATGTGGGCCGCACATTGAACAGAAGTGTGCTTGTTTTGCACCTTCTTGTGGCAATGTTTCATCATGGAATTCTTTAGCTTTTTCTGGATCTAGACCAAGGTTGAATTGGTCGTCCCAACGGAATTCGAAACGGGCTTTAGATAATGCATTGTCACGAATTTGCGCGCCTGGATGGCCTTTTGCTAAGTCAGCTGCATGTGCTGCAATCTTGTAAGTGATAATGCCGACGCGAACATCTTCTTTGTCTGGTAAGCCAAGATGCTCTTTTGGCGTCACATAACAAAGCATTGCACATCCATACCAGCCAATCATAGCAGCGCCGATGCCTGATGTGATGTGATCATAACCAGGCGCAATGTCTGTGGTTAAAGGGCCTAATGTGTAGAAAGGCGCTTCGCCGCAGTGCTCAAGCTGCAAGTCCATATTCTCTTTAATGAGGTGCATAGGTACGTGGCCTGGTCCTTCAATCATGCACTGAACATCATGTTTCCAAGCGATTTGTGTCAACTCACCTAGGGTTTTAAGTTCAGCAAATTGTGCTTCGTCATTTGCGTCATAGATAGAACCTGGGCGTAAGCCATCGCCTAATGAGAAGCTCACGTCATAAGCTTTCATTATTTCGCAGATGTCTTCAAAGTGCTCATAAAGGAATGACTCTTTATGATGCGCTAAACACCACTTGGCCATGATAGAGCCGCCGCGAGACACAATGCCTGTCATGCGTTTTGCTGTCATTGGAATGTAAGCTAAGCGAACGCCTGCATGGATGGTGAAATAGTCCACGCCCTGTTCGGCCTGCTCAATCAATGTGTCGCGGAAAATTTCCCAAGTGAGGTCTTCTGCTTTACCGTTCACTTTTTCAAGTGCTTGGTAGATAGGCACGGTACCGATAGGCACAGGGCTGTTCCGAATAATCCATTCGCGAGTTTCGTGAATGTTTTTACCTGTTGATAAATCCATCACAGTGTCGCCACCCCAACGTGTACCCCACACCATTTTTTCAACTTCTTCTGAAATTGAAGAACCAAGTGCTGAGTTACCGATGTTGGCATTAATTTTTACCAAGAAATTACGGCCAATAATCATAGGCTCAATTTCAGGGTGGTTAATGTTCATTGGGATAATTGCGCGGCCGCGTGCAACTTCATCACGGACAAATTCTGGCGTAATTACTTTAGGAATGCTCGCACCAAAATCATGACCTTTATGTTGTGTTTGCAACAAATCACTCATGTTTTCACGGCGTTGATTTTCGCGGATTGCGATGTATTCCATTTCTGGGGTGATGATTCCCTTGCGTGCGTAGTGCATTTGACTCACATTCATGCCAGCTTTAGCGCGGCGCGGTTTGCGAGATAAATTAAAACGCATTTCTGCAAGCTCAGGATCATTTTGACGTTCAACACCAAAAGAAGATGAGGGGCCGTTTAATTGTTCTGTGTCATTACGTTCTTCAATCCATTTTGCACGTAGTGCAGGCAAGCCGTTACGGATGTCGATTTTAACCTTAGGGTCTGTATAGGGGCCTGATGTGTCGTACACCATTACAGGCGGATTTTTTTCTGCACCAAAAGCAGATGGCGTATCACTTAAACTAATTTCACGGAAAGGCACTTGAATGTCTGGGCGTGAGCCTTGAACATAAACCTTACGCGAATTAGTAAATGGTTGTTTGGTTGCTGGATCAATTTCAGCAGTTTCACCCACGAAGTGAGTTAGATTTTTATCGGTGGCGTTCAATATTTACTCCAAAATGATGTCAAGGAGTAGGGAAGCTTGTAATTCGCTTCCCTACGGCGGCATTACCCGCATCAGGTTCAAAGGGTGTATCTCACTCCAAACTTCTTGCTGATTGGAGACCCCTAGCAATGACCTCAAAATTACGCGAAAAAGCCTTTAAAGGCAAGCGATAAAATGATTTGGCTTCAGTTATAATGATGCAATAAAGATTAATTAATAAGGCATGACCATGAGTGAACAACAAACATTACATCGCGAACAATCACGTTTCAACATGATTGAACAACAAATCCGCACTTGGGAAGTGTTGGATCCTGTTGTGTTGGATTTATTGAAAAAATTACCGCGTGAAGATTTTGTGCCGTCTCAGTATGAAGGCTTGGCATTTGCTGATTTAGAGATCCCGCTTGGCGAAGGCCAATTAATGCTTTCGCCAAAAATTGAAGGCCGCATTTTACAAGCTTTGGCAATTAAAAAAACGGATAAAGTGCTTGAGATTGGTACTGGCGCAGGTTATTTAACAGCATTAATGGCGCTGCAAGCCAAGCATGTTGATAGCTTGGAATTAAACAATAAATTAAGTGCTGCTGCTGGTAAACGGATTGCAGCACAGAAGATTAAAAACGTTAGTTTAAAAGTGGCTGATGGTTTATCTATAAGCAATGTTTCTTATGATGTGATTGTGCTGACAGGTTCCTTACCTGTTTATCCACTTGAAATTGAACGTCAATTAGCCATCGGTGGTCGTATGTTTGTGGTCGTAGGTGACGCCCCAGCAATGGAAGCAGTTTTGGTCACGCGTGTCAGTGCTGACGCTGTTAGACGTGATAATTTATTTGAAACATGCTTGCCAGCTTTAACTAATGCTCCCCAGCCTTCACGTTTTTCTTTTTAACGAATCTTAAAAGCCTTTAAATATGCGTTCAGTTTTGTGGATTTTTAGTTTAGCTTTTTTTGGCTTAGGCCAAGCTCAGGCGGCTGACACCCAAAATTTACTACAAATCTATCAGCAGGCACTTCAGCATGATCCAGTTTGGGCTTCTGCTCAAAGTGCGAATCGCGGCATGCAAGAAAAGCTTGTGCAGAGTAAGGCGCAGTATCTGCCAACAGTCACTTTTAATGCTGGTGCTAGCGCTTCTCAAACAGATGTTAAATATGTGGGCTCGGGATCTATTTACAAAACTGAGGGTCGCCAAAATTTTGAGGGTTACAACTACGGATTGAGTGTTAGTCAGCCACTTTATCGTCAACAAATTCGTGTCCAATTAGCACAAGCTAGAAGCCTAGTCGATCAGGCCGATAAACAACTTGTGCTGGCGCAACAAAATCTCATTTTGCGTTCTTCCAAAGTTTATTTTGATGTTTTAATGGCACAAGATAAGGTCGAGTTAATTCATGCTCAGCAACTGGCGATTAAGCAACAGTTGGAGCAGGCAAAAGCCAATTTTGATGTAGGTACAGCAACAATTACCGATTTTAATGAAGCGCAAGCGCGTTTTGATTTGGTTCAGGCGCAAGAGATTGCTGCGGTGAG
>JAHEEA010000008.1:8815-87772 GCA_024640945.1 Candidatus Methylopumilus sp. | reverse complement strand
GCGTTCTTCTTAAAACAATGACGCCTAAACATACTAAAACAAATGCAGCTAAGGTTCCGATATTTACTAGTTCTGCAAGTGCACCTAGTGGAATTAGGCCTGCGGCAACCGACATAATGACACCGGTAATCGCGATCACTCGAACAGGTGTTTGGGTGCTTGGATTGACCTTTGCTAGGTAAGGCGTGAGTAGGCCGTCACGGCTCATGGCTAGAATGATGCGAGTGAGGCCATAGTAAAGCACGAGCATCACAGTGGTTAAACCTGCAATGACACCCGTTGAAACTAAAGCTGATGCCCAATTGTAGCCAATCGATTCAAGCGCAAAAGCGACTGGGTGATCAACGCCTAAGCTGGTGTAAGGTACGATGCCTGTAAGTAATCCAGCAACAATCACATAAATAATGGTACAAAAAGTGAGTGACGCAATAATACCAATCGGCACGTCACGCTGTGGATTCTTTGCTTCTTCAACTGCTGTGGAAACAGCATCAAATCCAACATAAGCAAAGAAGACTAAAGAGGCTCCAGCGAGTACGCCGACAGTTTTGCCATCAGCTAATGTATTGAACCAGCCATAAGGCATAAAAGGATGCCAGTTCTCAGGGTGAACATTAAATACTGCAACGCCAATAAAAACAGTAATGGCGAGAAGTTTAACAAACACCATGGCGGTATTTAGTTGGGCGCTTTGTTTAGCGCCTTTCATTAACATGCCCATCAATATTAAAATAATCAGGCTGGCAGGAAGATTGATGATGCCGCCAAGTTCTGGTGATTTTGTGAGCGACTCGGGCAACCCCATTCCAATCACATGTAAGGCATTATTAAAGTAGCCAGACCAACCGTTAGCAACGGCTGCTACCGATACGCTGTATTCAAGTAATAAAATCCAGCCGATAATCCAAGCGACGATTTCACCAAAAGCGACATAGCTATAGCCGTACGCGCTGCCACAGCCACCAACAGCTGCCGCTAATTCTGCATAAGCCAATGCAGCAAAGGCACAAGCAGTCCCGGATACTACAAATGACAATACGACTGCTGGTCCAGATTGATGTGCGGCAGCAATTCCAGTTAAAACAAAAATACCTGTGCCGATAATCGCGCCGATGCCTAGTAAAGTGAGGTCAAATGCACTCAAGCATCGTTTAAGCTCCCCTTCACTTTTTGATGAGATTGGTTTGGTGCGGAAAATCTGTTTAAACATGTTTGCTAGCACGGAAATCTCCTAATGGAAGGTTGATCTGTTAACTATCCGGTGGTTAATTATAATGCTTTGATAGTACCGTAATCATGTAGGTATGGTCGAGTACACCAGCACTTTCGCGCAAGCTGTGCATTGCCCACATCGGTGAGCCGACATCTACACTATTGACCCCAAGGCGGGATGCAACGATAGGCCCTATAGTGCTTCCGCAACCTAAATCAGTACGATGTGCATATTGTTGATAAGGCACACCTGCTTGTTCACATAAGCCGATAAACTTTGCTGCTGAGTCTGCGCTGGTGGCATAACGCTGATTAGCATTGGTTTTAATGACGGGTCCTTTATTCACTAGAGCATGGTGGCAAGGTTCGTAACTGCCAGCATGGTTAGGATGATAAGCATGTGCCATATCAGCACTAATGAAAAAGCTCTTGGCTAGTCCACGTAAGGCGTCTTCTTGGCTGAGATTTTGGCTTAAGCCGATGCGATGAATGATGTCAGCTAAGAAACTTCCACTTGCTCCCGTAGCACTCTCACTACCGACTTCTTCATGATCGAATAAAGCACAAATCGCTGTGCTGGTTGGGTGTTTTGTATTTGTTAGTGCAGTGATTGCAGCGTGACATGAAGCTAAATTATCCAGTTGGCTATCTGCAATGAATTCTTGATGCTGCCCCCAAATCGCACCTTTTTGGGTATCGAAAACATTGAGTTCAAAATTAATGATATCTGCCACAGTAACTTCTAATGCTTGAGCGATATGATTTAAAAATTGTTGTTCTGCAGCAACACCATCTTCGCTTTCACCAAAAATAAGTGGCAACTCAGTTTGCTTGTTTAATTTAAGGCCTTTGTCATTCACTTCACGATTCATATGAATGGCTAGATTAGGTAAACGGATTAAGGCTTGGTCGAATTTAATTAACCTAGTTTCAAATCCAGATTGCGCGCGGACGTTGACTCGGCCTGCAATACTTAAATCACGGTCAGTGAATGTTGCTAAAATCGGTCCGCCATAAACTTCTACGCCTATGCGAATTAAGCCATCGCTACTAAAAGCAGCGTGAGGTTTAAGTCTCAATCCTGGAGAATCGGTATGCGCGCCCACCATGTTGAAGCCTTCAACAACTGATTTGCTACCAACAATAAAGGCAATAATAGAACCGCCACCGCGAATAACGTAATGCCGACCACCCGAACTTAATTGCCAATGGTCGCTTTCGTTCAGTGGGGTAAATCGATTTTGTTTAAGTAGTATTTCTGCAGTCGCTACAGCATGCCAAGGACTCGGACTTGCATCGATAAAATCTAGCAAATCTTGCGCATGTTTTTTGACTTCTTGGTGAGCAACGGTACTCATAGATTTAACCAATTTTTATTAATTAAAAAGTCAGTATAAAGCTTAGCTTCTGGACTACCGGCTTCTGGCTTCCAGTCATAACGCCATTTCACAATTGGAGGCATTGATAACAAGATAGATTCGGTGCGACCATTAGATTGCAGGCCAAATAAAGTGCCGCGATCAAATACTAAGTTGAACTCGACGTAACGACCACGACGATAAGCTTGGAAATCGCGCTCACGTTCACCATAAGCCAAGTCTTTGCGACGTTGCACAATCGGTAAGTAAGCATTAGTGAAAGCATCACCTACAGCTTTCAACATAGCAAAGCTGTTGTCGAATCCCAATTGATTAAAATCATCAAAGAAAATACCACCAATGCCACGAGGTTCATTGCGGTGTTTTAGATGAAAGTACTCATCGCATTCATGTTTGAATTTTGGGTATAAATCTTTGCTAAAGGAGTCGAGCGCATCACGGCAAGTGCGATGAAAATGCTCCGCATCTTCTTCAAATCCGTAATAAGGTGTGAGATCCATACCGCCACCAAACCACCAAATATCTTGTTCATTTTTAGCGTTAGGATTATCTGGATTGTTTGAAGCTTTTGCGACAAAGAATCGAACATTCATATGCACAGTTGGAATGAAAGGGTTACGTGGATGGAATACTAAAGAAACACCCATGGCTTCCCATGACCTGCCGGCTGCTTCTGGATGAGCCGCTGTGGCTGCTGGCGGTAGTTTATTGCCTTTGACATGCGAGAAACCAACCCCTGCACGTTCAAATACATTGCCTTCCTCTAGCATGCAAGATGTTCCACCACCGCCTTCTGGTCGCTGCCAAGAATCGTTTAGAAAATTTTTCCCGTCTATTAATTCAACGGCTTCAACGATACGGTTTTGTAAACCCTGTAAATATTCATATACGGCATTAGGATTGATAGACATAAATTACTTTCTGATGACTTTCCCAGAGATTAAATCTTGAATTGTTGATGGCTTTTTAGCGCCTGCAGTTTTGCCATGTAAAATACGCACTTCATTCCCAAATAACTGCTGACACATTTTGTCAGTTTTAGCTGCTTGATGACCGCTGCGATTTGCACTTGTTGAAACTAAAGCCATGTTGGAATTTTTACATAGTTTAGCGGTATAAGGATGGCTACTTACACGTACGGCAATACTACGATGCTGGCCAGTAATCCATTTTGGACAATGTTTGGCAGCAGGCACTATCCATGTATGAGGTTTTTGAGCGTTGCCCCATGACTGTTGCATTTTTTGAATTTGTGCGCTGGTGAGTGGAGCAATAAATGGTTTTAAACGATCGAAATTGTCAGCGACTAAAATCAATCCTTTGTGTTGCGGACGGCCTTTAATTTTTAAAATACGTTGAACAGCTTTACGATTGTTGGGATCACAACCTAAACCGAATACAGCTTCAGTAGGGTAGGCGACAACCCCGCCAGTATTTAAAAAATGCCGAAGGCCGCGCACATTCAATCGAGCTTAACCTTTGACGGCACGATAACCAATGTCTTGACGATATTGAGCACCATCAAATTCAATCTCAGCCAATGCTTGATAAGCTTGTGCTTGTGCATATTTAACAGTTTCGCCAAGTGCTGTGACACATAAAACACGACCGCCGCTAGTGACGACTTGATCATTTTTCATTGCAGTGCCTGCATGAAAAACTTGCATGTCATCAGACCCTTTAGGTAGACCAGTAATGACGTCACCAGTGCGTGGTGTATCAGGATAATTAGATGAGGCCATCACCACGCCAAGCGCAGTGCGTCTGTCCCATTCAGCTTCAGTTTGATCTAATGTGCCATTCACAGCATGTTCAGCTAATTTAACCAAATCGCTTTTTAAACGTAGCATAATCGGCTGAGTTTCTGGATCACCCATGCGGCAGTTAAATTCCAAAGTCTTCACATCGCCGTTCGGGCTAATCATTAAACCGGCATACAAGAAACCAGTATATGGAATGCCATCGGCAGCCATGCCTTCAACAGTGGGTTTAATAATTTCACGCATGACTTTTGCATGAATAGTTGGGGTGACAACAGGGGCTGGAGAATAAGCGCCCATTCCGCCAGTATTAGGCCCTTGATCGCCATCGAGTAGACGTTTGTGGTCTTGGCTGGTAGCGAGGGCGAGAATATTCTTGCCATCCACCATCACAATAAAGCTAGCTTCTTCACCAGTTAAAAACTCTTCAATCACTACGCGTGCGCCAGCACTGCCGAGTTTGTTGTCTGAAAGCATGGAATCAATGGCTTCGTGTGCTTCGTCCAATGACATGGCAACGACAACGCCTTTGCCAGCGGCTAATCCATCTGCCTTAATCACGATTGGTGCGCCTTGTACGTTCACATAATCATGGGCTTCTTTGGCATCAGTAAAAGTTGCATAAGCCGCCGTTGGAATTTTATGGCGCATCATAAAAGCTTTAGCGTAATCCTTAGAAGACTCTAATTGCGCTGCTGCTTTTGTTGGGCCAAAAATCTTTAAACCATTGGCACGAAATGCATCAACAACACCTTGTGAAAGCGTAGCTTCTGGGCCAACAATCGTGAGGCCGATCTGTTCGGTTTTTGCGAACTCAACAAGCTCAGATACGCTTGTGATAGGTACGTTCACCATGTCTGGATTAAGTGCAGTACCAGCATTACCTGGAGCTACGTATACGCGACTTACCGATTTGTTTTGAGTGACCTTCCATGCCAAAGCATGTTCACGTCCGCCACCACCAATAATCATGACTTTCATTATTTATTCCCAGTAATTAATTAGTGACGGAAATGACGGAAACCGGTCAGTACCATAGCCAGGCCATGCTCATCTGCAGCGGCAATTACATCCTCATCTCGGATGCTACCGCCTGGTTGAATCACACAAGCAGCACCTGCTTCAGCCAGCACATCAACGCCATCACGGAATGGGAAGAATGCGTCAGAAGCAACTGCAGCACCTTTCAATGAAAGGTTTGCATTTTGTGCTTTAATCGCTGCGATTTTTGTACTGTCCACACGACTCATTTGGCCTGCGCCAACACCCAAAGTCATGCCGTTTGCGCAGAATACAATCGCATTCGATTTAACAAATTTTGCAACGCGCCACGCAAAGAGTAAGTCTTCAAGTTGTTGCGGGGTTGGTTGTTTTTTAGTCACAATTTTAAATTGTGCTGGTGTGACGTTAAGGGCGTCAGGCGTTTGTACCAATAAACCACCGCCTACACGTTTGTACTCAAGGGCGTTAAGTTCAACACCTAGCGCAACGGTTAGTACGCGTACATTCGTTTTTGCAGCGAAAATTTGTTTGGCTGCATCCGATACTGCAGGAGCAATAACCACTTCAACAAATTGCTTAACAACAGCTTCAGCTGTTGCAGCATCAATTTCACGGTTAAACGCGATAATTCCACCAAAGGCTGAGGTTGGGTCTGTACTAAACGCTTTTTGATAAGTCTCAAGTAGGGTTGGGGCAACTGCCACGCCACATGGATTCGCATGTTTAACAATCACGCAAGCTGGCACATCAAATGTTTTTACACATTCCCAAGCAGCATCTGCATCGCCAATGTTGTTGTATGAAAGCTCTTTGCCTTGAAGTTGATTGAAGCTTGCTAATGCGCCAGCAGGAACATTAGCGTCACGGTAAAACGCAGCATTTTGATGCGGATTTTCACCGTAACGTAGATCCATCACTTTGGTGAGTTGTGTTGAGTATTTATTTGGGAACTCTAGTTTTTCACCAGTTTCATTGAGGCTGGTGAGATAGTTGCTAATCGCACCATCATATTCAGCTGTATGTGAAAACGCTTTTTTAGCTAACATCAAACGTGTTTCAGCACCAACAGCGCCTTTGCTAGAAGCCATCTCGCGTGAGATGACAGCGTAGTCGTCTGGGTCAGTCACAATCGCCACGTGATGATAATTTTTTGCCGCAGCGCGTACCATGGTTGGGCCACCAATATCGATATTCTCAATCGCATCTTCTAAGCTGCAATTTGGTTTTGCAATGGTTTCGCGGAATGGATAAAGATTCACAATCACCATGTCGATATTTGGAATACCTGCTTCTTTCATTGCAGCTACATGTTCAGGTAAATCGCGACGACCTAAAATGCCGCCATGTACTTTTGGATGTAGTGTTTTAACACGGCCATCTAACATTTCTGGGAAGCCGGTGTAATCACCAACTTCAACCACTGGAATATTGTTTTCTCGGAAAAGTTTAGCGGTGCCCCCGGTAGATAAAATTTCTACGCCAAAGCTTTGTAAACTTTTTGCAAATTCAAGAATGCCTTGTTTGTCTGAAACGCTGATGAGTGCTCTTTTGATGACTGCCATAATGAAAAATTTCGATAAAAGTTAAATAGGAAAAGGGTGGGGTAATTAAGCAAAAGCTTAATCAAGTTTGTGTTGCTGTAATTTTTTTCTGAGGGTGTTGCGATTCAAACCCAAGATTTCCGCGGCTTTGCTTTGATTGCCTGCCGCACGTTTCATGACATGCTGTAGCATTGGCTTTTCAATACACCCCAACACCATGTCGTATACGGCATGAGGTGGTTGGCCATCTAAGTCTTTAAAATATTCGTTGAGCGCACGCTCAACACTATTTGCGAGTTCACATTCAGTGCTCATGCTGCAATTGCCTCGTTGCTAGTTTCTGCAACATCACTATTCGTTTCTGGAATATCACTAGCGTACTGAATACGACTATCTTGTGTTTGCAGATGGTTGAAGAAATCATTAATCGCTGCCAATTGCTCATCAATCGATTGCAACTGATTCATGGCATGGCGGAAGTTAGCCGAATCTTTCAAGCCCTTGGTGTACCAAGAGATATGCTTGCGTGCTACACGCATACCTGTAAGGTCACCATAAAATTCGTATAGGTCGTGCAAATGTCCGAGCATCACACTTTGAATTTCTGCAACTTCAGGCGCAGGCATGTGCTCACCTGTTGCTAGGTAATGTTCTATTTCACGGAAAATCCAAGGGCGTCCTTGTGCTGCGCGTCCAATCATGACTGCATCGGCACCAGTGTAATCTAAAACAAATTTAGCTTTTTCTGGGGTTGTAATGTCACCGTTAGCAATCAATGGAATTCTAATTGCTTGTTTCACTGCAGCGATGGTGTCGTATTCTGCATCGCCAGTGTATGCACAAGCGCGCGTGCGACCGTGCATAGCGAGGGCCTGAACGCCGATATCTTCAGCCATCTTTGCGACGCTCACAGCGTTTCGATTGTCTTTATCCCAGCCGGTACGAATTTTAAGTGTGACAGGAACGTCAACAGCAGCGACTACTGCTTTAAGAATTTGTGAAACTAAAGGTTCATCTTTAAGTAAAGCAGACCCAGCCATAACATTGCAGATCTTTTTGGCAGGACAGCCCATGTTGATATCAATGATTTGTGCGCCATGATCCACGTTGTATTTAGCTGCTTCCGCCATCATTTTAGGATCGGCGCCTGCAATTTGAACTGATATAGGATCAACTTCACCTTCGTGGTTAGCGCGACGTAATGTCTTAGCACTGCCGTAAAGTAATGAGTTTGAAGTCACCATCTCTGATACCGCCAATCCAGCGCCTAGCTTTTTGCAAAGCATGCGGAAAGGTCTGTCAGTCACGCCTGCCATAGGAGCGACAACAAGATTATTACGCAGTTTGTATGGGCCGATTTGCAAGGTGCTTCACTTAATTGCGGGAAAGTTGCTTATTTTATATGCAAATGACGTTTGATAAAACTGAAATTTGCTTATTTCTTGAACAAATTCAATGGTTCAAAGCCTATGTAATACAGGATATTAATGTGATGTTTAAGCCTTAAATTCTTGCCACTCGAAACCTAGGTCGCCGATGGATGCTTTAATCGCCGTAATCGCTTCATCCACTAGACTTTTATCGCCCTTCATCCCTAGCTCAATCGTGCGGCGTTCATCTAAACGCGGCAGGCTGAAAAGTTTGAGTGTTGGATATTTGGCTGTGATGGCATTCATTAAATCAAGCAAGTTACTTTCGCCAGCATCCATTACTAAAATCGAAGCTTCAGTGATGACGATTTGATGAAACAGATGTGCGTAGTGAGTATCAAGCACCCACTCCATCATGGGGTGTGACATTTGTGGAAAACCAGGCATAAAGTAATGTTGGCCAATACTGAAGCCAGCAACACGATTCACTGGATTAGGAATTAATTCGGCGCCCTTTGGAAAGTCTGCCATCAGTACTCGTTTAGGATAGGCGGCTTCACCAAATTGCGCTTCAATTTCTGCCACTGCGCCAGCATGACGTTCTATTTCAACATTCAATGCTTTAGCTGCTGCTTGGCGAGTGAAATCGTCTGGTGTTGCACCAATGCCACCAAATGAAAATACAATGTCATCGGTCGCCAGGCTACGTTTAAAACTTGCTGTGAGGCGTGCGGGATCATCTGCTAAATATTCGGCCCAAGTGAGTTGCAAGCCTCGTGCTTTGAGTATTTCGATGGCTTTGCTTAAGTGCGCGTCTTGTCGTTTGCCAGAAAGAATTTCATCACCAATGATGAAGATGCCGAATTGAGTCATCTAGTGCGCCGCTTCCCAGTTTTTGCCAACCCCAACTTCTGCGAGTAATGGCACATCAAGTTTTGCCACGTTTTGCATGAGTTGTGGGAGCATGGTTTTAACTAATTCTAGTTCGTTCTCTGGAACTTCTAATACCAATTCATCATGTACTTGCATAATTAATTTGGTTTGTAGTTGTTCTGTCTCTAGCCATTTTTGTAGAGCAATCATAGCGAGTTTGATTAAGTCAGCCGCAGTGCCTTGCATAGGTGCGTTAATCGCGGCGCGTTCTGCGCCTGCCCGTCGCATGCCATTACTGCTATTAATTTCTGGCACCCATAAACGACGGCCAAAATAGGTCTCTACATAGCCTTTTTGTTTTGCAACTTCTCGTGTGTCTTGCATGTAAGCTCGCACACCTGGATAGCGAGCAAAGTAGCGTTCGATATAACTTTGTGCAGCGCTACGTTCGATGTTTAAATTTTGTGCTAAACCAAAAGCACTCATGCCGTAAATTAAACCAAAGTTGATGACTTTGGCGTAACGACGTTGTTCGCTGGTGACTTCATCTCGTTCACAACCAAAGATTTCAGCAGCCGTTGCGCGGTGAATATCTTCGTTGTTTGCAAAGGCGCTCAGCATGCCTTCATCTTGAGATAAATGCGCCATAATGCGTAATTCAATTTGTGAATAGTCAGCAGAGACAATCACGCTTCCCGTTGGTGCGATAAAAGCTTCGCGTATGCGTCTACCTTCTGCGGTACGCACAGGAATGTTTTGTAAGTTAGGGTCAGAGCTTGCCAAACGTCCCGTAATCGCCACTGCTTGATTGTAGTTGGTGTGCACACGACCGGTTTGCGCGTTAATCATTTTCGGCAATTTGTCCGTATACGTCGATTTGAGTTTTGCTAGTCCACGATATTCAAGCAGCACTTTTGGCAATGGATAATCAAGTGCCAATTCTTGCAGTACATCTTCATCAGTTGATGGTGCGCCAGAAGGTGTTTTTTTAGTGGGCTTGATACCTAACTTACCGAATAAAATTTCTTGTAATTGTTTTGGCGAACCTAAATTAAAAGGTTGCCCTGCAAGCTCAAAAGCTTGCTTCTCTAAATCCATTAACTTCATGCCAATCTCATTACTTTGTTTGTTGAGCATGGCTTGGTCAATGAGCACACCATTTCGTTCAATGGTGAATAAAACATCTCTGGATGGCATTTCAATTTGACTGTAAATAAAGTCCAGTTTCGGATCATCTTTAATCGCTGGGTACATTACTTGATGTAACTGCAAAGTAATGTCTGCATCTTCAGCTGCATATTCAGCGGCGACTTCTACCGTGACTTGATTAAACCCAACTTGTTTTGCACCTTTGCCTGCGACTTCCTCAAAGCTAATCGTTTTGATGCCAAGGTGGCGCATGGCAAGGTCATCCATATTATGTGTTTTGTGTGATTCAAACACGTAGGATTCTAATAGCGTGTCATGTGCAATGCCTTTAAGCGCAATGCCGTGATTAGCCAAAACATGTTGGTCATATTTTAGATTTTGGCCGACTTTTTTAATCTCCGGATTCTCCAGAATTGGTTTTACTTTAGATAAAGTTTCTGAAAAATTAAGTTGTGTTGGCGCATCAAAATAATCGTGCGTCAGAGGAAGATAAGCGCCTGAGCCGGCTTCCACACTAAATGACATGCCAACAATTTTTGCTGTGAGCGGATCAAGTGAAGTTGTTTCCGTATCAAAGCAGACGATTTCAGTATTAAGTATTTTTGTTAACCAAACGTCTAAATCTGCTTCACTGAGAATGGTGCTGTAGTTGCGCGTAGTCACTGCTTGGTGCGTGATGGTCGCAAACATATCAGCTGTCTCTTGAGACGGATTGTTTTGCGGGCTGCTTAAGCCGGATGTAGGCATGGTTAGTGGTGCACTGGTGTTTGCTTCTCCGCCCATATTATCTAGTTCGCGGCGCCAAGATTTAAAATCAAAGTGCTCAAATAATTCCGCAAGTTTTGCTTTGTCCATAGGACGTGGTGCAAGGTCGCTGAGTCTTTCTTGTATGCCAACATCACAGCGAATTGTGATGAGTTCACGTGCTGTTGGTAACCAAGGCAAGGCTTTGCGTAAATTCTCACCGACGACACCCGTGATGTTGTCGGCATTAGCAACAATGTTTTCAAGTGTTCCATATTGCGTGAGCCATTTAACGGCAGTTTTTGGACCAACTT
Source organism: Candidatus Methylopumilus sp. (assembly GCA_024640945.1). Lineage (GTDB taxonomy): Bacteria > Pseudomonadota > Gammaproteobacteria > Burkholderiales > Methylophilaceae > Methylopumilus_A. The sequence goes on along the minus strand of JAHEEA010000008.1, from coordinate 76,428 downwards.
TTTCTACACCTGGCACATTGTCTGAAGTGTCGCCAATTAAAATTAAATAATCGACGATGCGTTCAGGAGGCAATCCAAATTTGTTGGTTACGCCTGCAATATCGAGCACTTCATTGCTCATGGTGTTCACAATGGTGACGTTTTCATTCACTAATTGAGCGATATCTTTGTCGCCAGTTGAGATGATGACGCGCATTCCTTCGCGCTCGGCTTGTTTTGCTAATGCGCCAATCACGTCATCAGCCTCTACGCCATTTTCAACAATCAGAGGCCAGCCCATTGCTTTGATTGTTTCATGCAAAGGCTCAACTTGCGCACGTAAATCATCTGGCATTGATGCACGATTAGCTTTGTATTCTGGATAAATGTCATCGCGGAACGTTTTACCTTTTGCATCAAAAATACACGCGCTATAATCAGCAGGGTATTCTTTATGTAATCGTCTTAACATATTGAGCACACCCTGAATCGCACCTGTTGGTTCGTTTTGCCGATTTCTTAAGTCGGGCATGGCGTGAAAAGCGCGATACAGGTAGGATGAACCATCCACTAACAACAATGTTTTCATATTTGGGTCTACGTTATGTCTGTTGCAAAAAAAGTTCCAAAAATCGCCGATCCTGATTTTCAGGGTAGCAATCATACAGCGCACGAGTCATGGCACGCATTCGAGATTATGGCAGAATTCGTCGAAGCTACCGAAAGACTTAAAGAAATTACTCCTGCAGTATCTATTTTTGGTAGTGCGCGCACCAAGCCAAACAAGCCTTATTATGAGCTTACTGAAGAAATTGCGCGGCAACTATCAGATGCTGGCTTTAGTGTCATTTCTGGCGGTGGCCCTGGCATTATGGAAGCAGCAAATAAGGGTGCGTTCCCTGGCAAATCACCAAGTATTGGTTTGAATATCGAACTACCACACGAGCAAACTAAAAATCCATATCAAGACATCAGTCAGAATTTTCGACATTTCTTTATGCGTAAAGTGATGTTTGTTAAATATGCTTCAGCTTATGTGGTGATGCCTGGAGGTTTCGGTACTTTGGATGAATTGTTAGAGGCGCTGACTTTGATTCAAACAGGTAAAACTAGAAAGATTCCAATTATTTTAGTAGGGACTGAATTTTGGGCTGGCATGATTGAATGGTTTAAAACAACATTGGTCAATCAAGGCATGATTGAAGAAGAAGACTTGGACTTAATTCAATTGATTGATCAGCCTAAAGACGTTGTGGCGGCAATCTTTAAGCATTATGAAACACGAGGATTTGAGCTTTCAGCTTCTGAGCGAAAAATCCAACTTTATTTATAAGGCTTTTGCTCAATCGTTTCACCGTCTTGGATGGGTTTTTGATAGAATTGAAATGTCGGAATCATTGCTGTGTATTACACGGGGGGTCGTATGCGTTTTAATAAATTATTTTCGTTTTTAGTTGTATGTGTTTCTTTAACGATGCCATTGGCGCTTACTGCACATGCTGCTGCAAAACCATCAACTCCAGAGAATTTAGAGCCTTTGCCTGAAGCTTTACCACCGCCTGGTGCAATTGAAGGTGACGTGGCTGAAGAGCCGCAAGTGACGATTGTTAAAAAAGGTGAAGATACGGTTGAAGAGTACCGTGTTCATGGCGAGCTTTATATGCAAAAAATCACACCTGCACATGGTGTTCCTTATTATTTAATGAAGGAAGATCAAGGCGGTGATTGGTCTCGTTTTGATGGCGTTTCTCGTCCGCTAGCAATTCCTAAATGGGTGATTTTTAGATTTTAAAATCGAATAAATTTTTTGGCTTAGCGTACGTTAGTTAACGTGCGCTATATATTTAAGCGCTGTTATGTCTGTATTTACAACTGTCTCTGTTGATGAATTAAAACCTTGGTTGCAAGCTTATCCTCTAGGGGAATTGCTTGAGTTGCAAGGTATTGCGTCAGGCATTTCTAATACCAATTATTTTGTAACCACCACTGCTGGGCGCTATGTGCTTACTTTGTTTGAAGAGCATAGTGCAGAAGAGCTGCCGTATTTCTTGGATTTAATGACGCATTTGGCAGAGCGGGGTGTTCCTTGCCCACATCCAGTGCGTCGTTTAGATGGTCGACAGTTAGATAGCTTAAATGGCAAGCCTGCAGCGCTTGTGAGTTGCTTGCGTGGCAAAGACATTGGTGAATCAACCGCATCTCATTGCGCCGAGGTTGGTCGTGTATTGGCTGAGATGCATTTGGCAGGATTGAATTTTTCTGGAAAGAATCATGACTCGCGCGATGTAGTTTGGCGAACAGCGACAGCGAATAAAGTGCTTCCGTTTTTACATGCGGCCGATCAAGCAGTGCTTCAACAAACCATGTTAAAGCAAGCGCAATTGGATATTTTCTCCTTACCTCAAGGCGTGATTCACGCGGATTTGTTTAGGGATAACGTTTTATTCGATGGTGAAAAAGTTGGTGGTGTCATCGACTTTTATTATGCATGCAAAGGCGTTTTACTTTACGACATCGCTATTGCGGTTAATGATTGGTGCGTAGATGAGTCTGGTGTTTTAGATGCTGAGCGAGTTAAAGCAATGCTAAGCGCTTACCAGAAAATAAGACCGCTAATTCAAGCTGAAGCTAAGGCTTGGAGTGATATGCTACAAATTGCTGCGCTGCGTTTTTGGTTATCACGTTTGAATGATTATCACTTTCCGCAATCAGGTGATTTAACGCATGCAAAAGATCCTATGCACTTTGAGAGAATTTTAAAATGGAGTATTGCACATCAAGCAGAAATTACGCAGATGTGTATTCCAGTTTAATAATTAGAATTAAAAATTACAGAGATTAAAATGAATAACGACCAATTACACGTACATCAAGTCAAAGCTAGCCATGGCTGGTCTTGGATTGCAAAAGGCTTTGCTTTATTTAGACTTAATCCCGTGATGTGGATTTTGATGTTTGCGATTTATTTATTGATTGCGATGGCACTTTCTTATATCAATGTGGTTGGACCACTTGTGTTAAATTTGTTGGCACCTGTGTTTGTGGGTGGCTTCATGTTTGGTTGCCGTGCTTTAGATAATGGTGAGCAATTAGAGCTGAATCATTTGTTTGCTGGGTTCAAACAACATACTGCACATTTGATTACTGTCGGCGGTATTTATATGACAGGCATTCTGATTATTATGAGTGTGATGTTTTTTAGCATTGGTCCTGATGCAATGCATGCATTAACTTCTGGTGATGATCTTACTTCACAGCAAGCAGAAGCGATTTTGGGTCATGGATTTTATAAGACGCTATTAATTGGTTTGCTTTTGATTGTGCCGTTGGTGATGTCTTACTGGTTCGCACCAACGCTTATCATTTTTAATGAGCTGACTGCAGTGCAGGCAATGCGCCAAAGCTTTTTGGCATGTGTTAAAAACATCCTGCCATTTATGTTGTACGGCTTTATTACGATGGTATTGTTGATGCTTGCGATTATCCCGTTGGGATTGGGCCTGTTGATGATGATTCCAGTCATGACAGCATCAATTTACACAAGCTACAGTGATATTTTTAGAGACATTCCAGTTAAAGCTAAGTCTTAATATTAGCCATCACAATCAAGATAGGGTGTTGTAGTTATAAATCTAAACACGATGCCCACTTTCTGCACCTCTCACCTGACTAGTTACTGCTAAATTATTTTCATCTAGCATTTTGTTTTTTTACGGAAAAAAGCGTGGTGATTGCCAAGATTCGACGTAATAAAAATAGTTGATTGATTTTGAAACTTATACCTTTTCTAATTTTGCATATTCAATTGCAAGCCATTTTAAACCTTCGCGTCCAAAATTAATTTGAATGCGCATATCACTTGCGTTGCCTTCGTAGCTTACTACCACACCTTGACCGAACTTAGCATGTGAAACCGATTGGCCGATCTTCCATGGCATCGCCGATTTTTGTTCACTGCTATTAGAAGTGAGGGTTGTTTTATAATTCTGATTGCCGTAAGTACTCATGCTTGGTTTTTGAACTTGGCGACTGTTGAGACGTTTGAGCAAACCTTCAGGAATTTCATCTAAGAAACGTGATGCAATTCCATAGCGGATTTGCCCATGCAACATGCGGCTTTGTGCATGGCTTAAATATAATCGGTGTCTTGCCCGCGTAACAGCAACATACATTAGACGGCGTTCTTCTTCTAAACCATTATTCTCGTACAAGCTGTTTTCGTGTGGACATAAACCTTCTTCCAGGCCGCTAATAAACACGGCTTTAAATTCCAATCCTTTTGCTGCATGTACTGTCATGAGCTGTAAGGCATCCGCACCAACATCTGCTTGATGTTCACCGGCTTCCAAGCTGGCATGGGTTAAGAACTCAGTCAGTCCATTGCTGTTATCTTCGAGTGCATCACCATTATTATTCATAAAGCTGACGGCAGCGTTAATCAACTCATCCAAGTTGGCAATGCGGTCTTCGCCTTCTTTTTCACCTTGATAGAAATTTTTAAGGCCAGACATGGTGCTGGCAATTTCGGTCATCTCAGGCAGTGTTAAACCTTTTGCATCTTCTTGCATTTGCTTAATGAGTGCGACAAAGCCTTCTATGCCTTTACCAGGGCGACCATTGCCGACTTTATTGACTGCCGTTTGCCATAGACTGCAATCTTGCGCTCTGGCTGATTCTTGCAGCTGCTCTAAGCTACGTGCACCTATGCCACGTGCAGGGAAGTTAATGACACGAAGCAGCGCTACATCATCTTCAGGATTGCTGACGAGCCTTAAATAAGCCATAGTATGTTTAATTTCAGCACGCTCGAAGAAGCGTAACCCACCATAAACGCGATACGGAATATTATTTGAGAATAAAGCATGCTCAATCACACGAGACTGAGCGTTAGATCGATATAAGAGAGCGATGTCGTTCAATGCCCAGCCATCACTATGCAGCATTTTGACTTCATCAACGATAAAGCTTGCTTCATCAATATCGTTATAAGCTTGGTAAACACGTACTGGCTCGCCAGCACCTGCGGCCGTCCACAAGTTCTTACCAAGCCGATTGTTGTTGTTTGAAATAATGGCATTTGCCGCATCCAAAATATTGCTGTGTGAACGATAGTTCTGTTCTAGTTTGATGATATTTTGGACTTTAAAATCCACCTCAAAATCTCGCATGTTGCCGACACGTGCGCCACGGAAAGCATAGATAGACTGATCGTCATCACCCACAGCAAAAATGCAGTTGTTGGGCTCTTCTTTACCTATGCCAGCAAAAAGCTTGAGCCACATGTATTGAAGCTTGTTGGTATCTTGAAACTCATCAACCAAGATGTATTTAAAACGTTCTTGATAATGTTGGCGGATATTTTTATCGCGACTTAATAACTCATAGCAACGTAACAGCAACTCGGCAAAATCGACCACGCCTTCACGTTGACATTGTTTATCGTATTCCTCAAAAATCTCACGCATACGTTGTGAGTGAGGGTCATAAGCATCGACAGCATTAGCACGTAATCCTTCTTCTTTGCAGCTATTGATATAGCCCATGACTTGCTTAGGTGGAAATTTTTCATCATCCACATTCATCACTTTCATCAATCTTTTAATCGATGAAAGCTGATCGGCGCTATCTAGAATCTGGAAAGTTGCAGGCAGTAATGCTTCATGATGATGTGCTCTCAATAAACGATTGCAGAGACCGTGGAATGTTCCTACCCACATGCCGCGTGTGTTGATTGGCAACATTGCTGTGAGACGCGTCAGCATCTCTTTGGCTGCTTTATTGGTAAAAGTCACAGCCAATAAACCTGTTGGTGAGACTTGTCCTGTTTGAATCAGCCAGGCAATTCGTGTGGTCAGTACGCGTGTTTTACCACTGCCTGCGCCAGCCAAAATTAGGGCAGATTGATGTGGTAAAGTCACCGCTTCTAATTGCTTCTCGTTAAGACCCGTCAGAAGAGAATCTTGAACTGCATTGCTTGAATTTATCATCCTTAGATTATCGCAGGTCAGGCGCACTTCGAGAACACTTACTACAGATTAAGTGAGTAATTATTGAAGGATAATGATTGGGAACTTATTACATTTAGCTAGGCTCAATATTCACATGAGTTGCATGTGGCTTTCAGAGTTGTCATATGCAAGTCCCACACTTCCCTCCCTTAGTGTGGAGCCTTTATAGGCTAGTTTGCCCCGACCTTAATCCCCTTAGGTCGGGGTTTTTTTCACACTTTACTTGCCAGTTTACTGGCTTAGTAAATTGGGGAAGCCCCTTGCGGGCTTGGGCTAGCAATCAGTATTTCATGTAATACGCTTCACAAGATTGGCAATTGAAATAAAAACCCGCCGAGGCGGGTTTTTATTTCAATGCTTTAAAAGCAAGGATTACATCATACCGCCCATGCCACCCATGCCACCCATGCCACCCATATCACCACCACCCATTGCTGGAGCGTCTTCTTTAGGTAGTTCAGCAATCATGCAGTCTGTTGTTAGCATTAAGCCAGCCACTGAAGCTGCGTTTTGCAATGCAGAACGCGTTACTTTGGTTGGATCTAACACGCCCATTTCAACCATGTCGCCGTAAGTTTCGTTAGCAGCGTTATAACCGTAGTTGCCTTTGCCAGCTGCTACATTGTTTACTACGACTGATGGCTCACAGCCAGCATTTTGAACGATTTGACGTAATGGCTCTTCAACTGCGCGCAACACAATTTTAACGCCAGCGTCTTGATCGTGGTTGTCGCCTTTTACTTTAGCAATTGCGTCACGTGCACGAATTAACGCTACGCCACCACCAGCAACAATACCTTCTTCAACCGCTGCGCGTGTTGCGTGTAATGCATCTTCCACACGTGCTTTTTTCTCTTTCATTTCGATTTCAGTTGTCGCGCCAACTTTAATCACAGCAACGCCGCCAGCTAGTTTTGCAACACGTTCTTGCAATTTCTCACGGTCGTAATCGCTTGTTGCATCTTCAGCTTGTTTCTTCACTTGGTCGATACGTGCTTTGATGTTGTCTTCATTGCCAGCACCGTCGATGATGATGGTGTTTTCTTTACCTACTTCGATACGTTTAGCTTGACCTAGGTCTTCTAACTTGATGTTCTCAAGTTTCAAGCCTAATTCTTCAGCGATCACAGTACCACCAGTCAAGATAGCAATGTCTTCCAACATTGCTTTACGACGGTCACCGAAACCAGGTGCTTTAACAGCACAAGTTTTCAAGATGCCACGGATGTTATTCACAACCAATGTTGCTAATGCTTCGCCGTCGATATCTTCAGCGATAATTAACAATGGACGACCAGCTTTAGCTACTTGTTCAAGCGCTGGAAGCAAATCACGGATGTTAGAGATTTTCTTGTCGTATAAAAGCACTAATGGATTGTCCATTAATGCGATTTGACGTTCTTGGTTGTTGATGAAGTATGGTGATAAGTAACCACGGTCGAATTGCATACCTTCAACTACGTCTAATTCATTTTGTAAGCCTGAACCGTCTTCAACAGTAATCACACCTTCTTTACCTACTTTGTCCATTGCGTCTGCAATGATTTGGCCAACTGAAGTATCTGAGTTAGCTGAGATAGAGCCAACTTGAGCGATTTCTTTGCTAGTTGTACATGGTTTAGATTGTGATTTCAAATCAGCAACGGCAGCTTCAACTGCTTTGTCGATACCACGTTTTAGGTCCATTGGGTTCATGCCTGCAGCAACAGATTTCATGCCTTCACGGATGATTGCTTGAGCCAATACTGTTGCAGTTGTTGTGCCGTCACCAGCGATGTCGTTTGTTTTGCTTGCAACTTCTTTAACTAATTGCGCGCCCATGTTTTCGAATTTGTCTTTCAATTCGATTTCTTTAGCAACAGACACACCGTCTTTAGTGATGGTTGGAGAGCCATAAGAACGCTCTAGAACTACGTTGCGACCTTTAGGGCCTAAAGTAACGCGCACAGCGTTAGCTAAAATATTTACACCAGTTACCATTTTTTGGCGAACGTCATCACCAAATCTTACGTCTTTAGCAGCCATCTTAAATCTCCTAAATTACTTATTTAATTGCTTAAAATTACGCTTAAAAAAGGCGGGCTAATTAAGCCTCGATTACGCCCATTAAGTCTGACTCAGTCATTACTAATAATTCGTTGCCGTCAATTTTTACAGTTTGACCAGCGTATTTGCCGAACAACACTTTGTCGCCAACTTTAACGTCAAGTGCAATCACTTTGCCGTTGTCATCTTTTTTACCAGGACCAACAGCAACAACTTCACCTTGGTCTGGTTTTTCCGTTGCTGTATCAGGAATCACAATGCCTGATGCCGTAGTGCGAACTTCTTCTAAACGTTTAACAATAACGCGATCGTGTAAAGGACGAATCTTCATGAATTGCTCCTTAAAAATAAATCTAAATAAAAACAAAAAATCTGTGGGGCGAATTTTAGCACTCATACCCCGAGACTGCTAGTTATGGGGGTCTTGTTTTAGCTTTTCAAGTGCTTAACTCAAAATTTTTCTCAATTATTTTGAGAATAAAAGTGGCACATTAAGCGATAATGTAATTTAAGACTTAGTGGTGCGGAGATTGTGGCGTGACGGAAACACTAGAAAAAAACAATGCGACAGCTGTTACTATACAGCAACTTAATCTTGCTTATGATGCAGATCAAGACAGATTGTTACTTAAAGTCGGTTTGACAGATAACTCCGAGTTGGCGATTTGGCTGACACGTCGAATTGCTAAATCGATTTGGACTTGGCTACATGGAACACATGTAGCAGAAGAACCGGCATTGCAAGTTTTTACGATGAATGCTCAAGGTGGGCTTGATAATGTTTCACCGCAGTTAATGACGCCACAGCAAGTAAATGCTGAGACTTTAATTAATAGTGCTGCGCCTAATATCGATTTTAAATCTCAATATCAATATCAAGAAAATCGCACGCCAATGTTAGATGCTCCTTTGTTGGCCGTTAATTGTGAGATTGTTGAAGATACGCAAACACAATTTGTTTTGGATTTAAGTTCTAGAGATGCGAAGCGTGCTCGCGTGGCTTTAAGTATGGAGTTAAAAATTGCTTTCGCTAATATGTTGCAATTAGCGACAAAAGAAGCTGGATGGGATATTAGTTTACAAAGTCGTCATTTCATGTTGCCACAAGTGAATTCTCAGCATATCGTCCATTAATTTGAAAAAATATTTTGAATAAAAATCAGGATTTATTACAACGTAGTCTTCAATCTGTTTGGCATCCGTGCACACAGATGAAAGCGCATGAGCATTTGCCTTTACTGCCTATTGCGCGTGCAAAAGGAGTTTGGCTCGAAGATTTTGATGGCCGAAAATATCTTGATGGCGTGAGTTCTTGGTGGGTCAATTTATTTGGGCACAATGAGCCTAGAATCAAAGCGGCTATTAGCCGTCAACTCGATCAATTAGAGCATGTGATGTTGGCAGGCTTTACTCATGAGCCAGTGGTGCAGCTCTCTGAAAAATTAGGACGGTTGACAGGTTTAGGGCATTGTTTTTATGCATCGGATGGTGCCTCTGCGACTGAGATTGCTTTGAAAATGAGTTTTCATTATTGGCGAAATTCAGGCTTTCCTAATAAAACTAAATTTCTGAGTTTGCAAAACAGTTATCACGGTGAAACCATAGGTGCGCTTGCGGTGACTGACGTGGCTATTTTTAAAGATACTTATGCGCCGTTATTGCAGCAAAGTATGCAAATGCCATCGCCCGATGCACGCTTAGCTGATGCCGATGAAACTGCTGAGGCCTACGCCGTGCGCTGTGCAGAGTTTGTTGAAAAATACTTATCTCACCATCATGCGGAAATTGCTGCGTTTATCGTTGAGCCACTTATACAGTGTGCTGGTGGCATGGGTATGTATTCGCCAGTTTATTTAAAACGGGTTCGTGAGATTTGCTCAAAATATCAGGTACATTTAATTGCAGACGAAATTGCGGTTGGCTTCGGTCGGACTGGCAGCATGTTCGCTTGCGAGCAAGCCGAGATTAAGCCGGATTTTATTTGTCTTTCTAAAGGTATCACCGGTGGGTATTTACCGCTTTCTGTCACGCTAACTACAGATGAGATTTACCAAGCTTTTTATGATGATAGTGTGGCGCGAGGCTTTTTACATTCGCATAGTTATACTGGTAATGCTCTAGCTTGTAGTGCGGCTCTAGCGACCTTGGAGATTTTTGAGCAAGACCAAGTCTTGATGAAAAATCAAAAAACGCAGGCTTATATCAACGCCCAGTTGGCTACGTGGGGTGATATGCCAATTAAGCATTTACGTCATCAAGGTATGATTTGGGCATTTGATGTCATAACAAGCTCGTCTAAATTCCAGCAAGACTTTTATCAGCAGGCAGTTTCACAAGGTTTGTTATTAAGGCCGATTGGAAATACCGTTTATTTCATGCCGCCTTATGTAATTAATGAGTCTGAAATTGACTTTATGTTGAGCACTACTAAATCTTTGGTACTAGCATGCGCTTAACTCCATTTCTTTTCTTACTGTGTTCTTTTGCAGCTCATGCGCAATTGCCCGAAACTGTTTTGACGGCATTAAAAGCAGAAAACGTTGCACCTGAAAATGTCAGTGTTTTTGTTCAGCGTATCGATGAAACTCAGCCTTTATTAAGTCATCAAGCAGCGATCCCACGTAATCCTGCATCAGTCATGAAATTGCTAACGAGTTATGCAGCATTAGATTTGCTTGGCCCCTCATATCGCTGGAAAACTCAGTTCTATGGTTTGAACTATCCAAAACAAGGTGTGTTGGACGGCGGTTTGTGGGTTAAAGGTTCTGGTGATCCAACAATGAATACTGCTGCTTTGAATGAAGTAGCAAGTGAGCTTAAGCAAAAGTACAACCTAAATGAAATTTGTTGTGATGTCGTGTTAGACCAAACAGCTTATGCAAAACAAAGTTTTGATGCGGCTGCCTTTGATGCTAAGCCTTATCGTGCTTATAACGCTCCTGCCGAAGCTGTTATGTTGAATCAGCAGGCTGTCCGTCTCCAGTTTTCACCGAGTGCCAACGGACTAGTAGCAGTGGTTTATCCGCAATGGAAAACATTGATTAAAAATATCGATGTGAAACTCACTGATGCTGATTGTAGTGATTGGAAAAATGCACTCAAGATTAAACGTGAAGGTCAGACCTTAACTGTGCAGGGTAGCTTTCCTAAAAGTTGCGGCGATAAATATATCGATATTAATTGGTTAGATGGTGGTGATTATTTTGGCAATGTTTTAGCCAGTATTTGGGAAGACGTTGGCGGTCGTTGGCTTAAAAAATCGGCATTTACCATTAAAACTGCAAGTGTTCCGCAGAACGCAGTTTTGTTGACTGAGCACGCTTCAGAAACTTTAGCCGAAGCAATGCGTGAAATGAATAAAAGTAGCAATAATGTGATTGCTCGCTCTATGTACTTAAGTTTAAGTCGAGCAGGTGACGAAACTCAAATCGCTACGAAAGCTAAAAGTGAACAAGTGCTTAAAGCCTGGTTAAAAAATAAAGGTTTAATTTTCCCTGAATTGGTTTTAGAAAATGGCGCAGGTTTATCTAGAGTTGAGCGCATTAGTGCTGAACATTTAGGTGCTTTATTGGTGAGTGCTTATCACAGCCCTGTGATGCCGGAGTTGATGGCATCTTTACCCATCTATGGCGTGGATGGAACATTAAAATCCAGAAAAGATAGTCCGCTTTATGGGCGAGCACATTTAAAGACGGGTTCATTAGATGGTGTACGCACAATTGCTGGTTATGTGCTCGATGCAAAAGGTCGCCGTTGGGTCATGGTGGTTCTGGTGAATGGTGAAAATGCCGGCGCAACTAAACCAGCGCAAGATGCTTTATTGAGTTGGATTGACCAGCAAAAATAATTGGTAAAATTAAATTCTCGGGTATCATCGACAGCTTATTGAATGAAGGATGCAATATGAAAAAAATAACGATATTCGCAAGTGCATTGCTAGTCGCAATGCTTGCAATCAGCGGTTGTAAAGCCGATTCAAAATCATCAACGAAGGAAAATGCTATGACACAAAATGTAACTGATCTGATTAAAAAAGATACTTTAGTTGGCGAAGGGCGTGAAGCTGAGCCTGGTTTTAACGTGACGGTTCATTACACAGGTTGGTTATATGATCCAAGCAAATCTGACGGTAAAGGTACTAAATTTGATAGTTCGGTTGATCGTCATGAGCCATTTGTTTTTTTCTTGGGAGCTGGCCAAGTTATTCAAGGTTGGGATCAAGGTTTTGAAGGGATGAAGGTTGGTGGTAAACGTACTTTGATTATTCCGCCACACATGGGTTACGGAGCTTATGGTGCGGGCGGTGTAATTCCTCCAAATGCCACTTTGATTTTTGATGTTGAGTTATTAGGCATTAAATAATTTAAACTCTGTTAGACGATAAAGGCAATGTAATGAAAGCAAGAGTGAAATGGGTTGAAGATGTCTGTTTTATGGGTGAAACCGAAAGCGGCCATGCAGTTATTATGGATGCCTCACCGGAAGTAGGCGGTCGTAATTTAGGCATGCGTCCAATGGAAATGTTGCTTGTTGGAATGGGCGGCTGTTCTTCAATTGATGTGGTGACGATTCTTAAAAAATCACGTCAACCTATTACTGATTGTGTTGCAGAAATTACTGCTGAACGTGCAGACGAAATCCCTAAAGTATTTACGAAAATTCACGTACATTTCGTGGTGACTGGTAAGGGATTGAATCCTGTGCAGGTTGAACGTGCAGTGAATTTATCTGCTGAGAAATATTGTTCAGCTTCTATTATGTTAGGAAAAGCTGCGCAGATGAGCCACGATTTTGAAATCGTGGAGTCAGAGGTCTAGTTAAGAATTAGTGATTGAGACAGTGAGGACTTCAGCTGTTTCAATCACATTCAATAGCCTGTCAATATTAGGGTGTTTGCCAGGGTTCTCTTCAGCGTCAGCGGCGTGTTCGGCGTAGATTTTTAAGCCATCTTTTGCTGCATCTTTAGTGATGCTGCCCCATTTTTTAAATAAATGATTAAACACTCTTATAGAGCCTTGGCTGCCTGGTTTGTTTTCTATCAAACCAACGATTTCGCCAGCAGGGTTCATTAATTCAATTTTTTGAATTTGATCTGTTGTTTCAAGTTCTGCTAAAAAATCACTAAATTTTTTCATGGGTTTTCTATGTCTATAAATGATAAGTAGTTTTTGTCATGACTTTAGACATGCTTTGCATTGCTGCTTTAATAGGTGCAGGTAATTCAGCTGCGCCAAGATGAACAGCAGTTTTTGCATGCTCTGCCTCGTCAATTTTCATCTGTTCTAGAATTGCTCGACTTTTTGCGTCATTAGTTGGAAGCGTTTCTAAGTGATGGTTGAGATGCTTGCCTACTTGACGCTCAGTTTCTGCCAGAAAACCTAAATTCCATTTATCACCTAATGCGCCAGCAATCGCACCTAAAGTAAATGAACTGGCGTACCAGATTGGATTTAAAAAGCTGGTGTGACCACCTAATTCTTGTATGCGTTTTTCACACCAAGCTAGATGCTCTGTTTCTTCTTTTGAAGCTTGTTCTAAGGCTTTGACCGTTTCTGGATTTTTTGCGGTGAGTGCCTGTCCGTTGTATAGGGCTTGAGCACAGACTTCTCCACAATGATTAATTCGCATCAAAGAAGCGGCGTGACGTTTCTCTACGCTAGTCAAATCATCTGCTGTTTGATTGATGTTCTGATCTGGGTGAGGCCTAACGCTGTGCGCATTTGCGGTCAGCGTTTTAAGGCCTTTATCAAATTCAACAATTAATCGATCAAGCATCTTGGAGTCTTATTTCTTACCTGATTGAATGATATCCATGCCTTTGAGTAAGTTAATCGCCTGCATGAATTGGAAGTCAGATTTAGTGCCTGCTTCGATTGGTTTGAAATCTACAGGTTTTTCTTTGCTTTCTTCTTTAGTTGATGCAGGTTTGGCAGCTTCAGTTTTTGCTGGAGCTTCCGCTTCTTTAGGATTTGAAAGATGACGGCTCAAATCAGCTTCACGAAGATTTAGGCCTGCGTCAGAAGGATTTGATGGATCTTCAACAATGATGTCTGGCACGATGCCTTTGGCTTGAATTGAGCGGCCATTAGGCGTGAAATAACGTGCCGTCGTTAATTTGATCGCTGTGCCATTATTCATTGGCAAGATCGTTTGTACAGAGCCTTTACCAAAGCTTTGTGTACCCATAATCACTGCACGTTTATGATCTTGTAATGCGCCTGCAACAATTTCAGAAGCTGAAGCCGAACCACCGTTAACAATAACGACCATAGGTACATTTTTCATATCTGCTGGTAAGTCTTTTAAGTAATCTGCGCTTTCACCACCACGTGAGTAATTAGCTGGATTAGCAGTGAGTTGCATTTTTGCATCTGGCGTGCGGCCTTCTGTATACACAACTAAAGCATCTTTAGGAATGAATGCACCACTCACACCAACAGCCGCGTTTAATAGGCCACCTGGGTTGTTGCGCAAGTCTAAAACTAAGCCTTTAAATGGGCCTTTGTTTTGTTCCCTTAAAGTTTTAATCGCTTTAGCTAAATCTTCACCTGTGTGTTCTTGGAATTGAGTAATTCTCAAGTAAGGGTAGTTAGGCTCACTTAATTTGTATTTCACGCTTTGTGTTTTAATGATTGCGCGCGTTAGCGTGATGTAAAGTGGCTTGTTCTCACCTTTGCGTAAGACAGTTAATTTGATCGGCGTGTTTGGCTTGCCACGCATGATTTTAACGGCATCATTGAGTGACATGCCTTTTACTAGCTTCTCGTCTAATTGCATAATCAAATCGCCTGATTTGATACCTGCTTTAAATGCTGGTGAATCTTCGATAGGTGAAATTACTTTCACTAAGCCGTCTTCCATGCCAACTTCAATGCCCAGGCCACCAAACTCACCTTGAGTACCAGCTTGTAAGTCCTTGAATCCTTCAACGTCTAAAAATGATGAATGTGGATCTAATCCAGTCAGCATGCCGTTGATGGCTTCGTTAATTAGTTTTTTATCTTCAACTGTTTCTACGTAATCACTTTTGATTTTTCCGTAGACCTCAGCAAATGTACGTAATTCGTCCAGAGGGAGTTGAGGTTTAGTATTTTTTTCTGCAATTGCAGGGTAATTGAGACTTAAGGTAATACCCAATACAGCGCCAATGGTGATGAGGCTGATTTTTTCAAATTTTGAGCGCATGTAATAATAATTCCTTAATCGACGTTACTCTGATGTATAAAAATATCTTGCGATATTATAGATTCGTTTATTAATTTGTAGCTGACTATTTTCGTGTTAGTTTTAGTTAATTCACAATGGTTTAAATAGTAAAAACAGCAAAATTATAAGGAAAATATGCAAAATACCCGGCTTGAAATTGAATATTGTACCCAGTGTCGCTGGTTGCTTCGTGCAGCTTGGCTAGCACAGGAGCTACTGACAACGTTCGAATCAGACATCACGAGTTTGAGTCTAGTTCCTGGGACGGCTGGTATTTTTGAAGTGAGATTGAATGGAGAAGTGATTTTTTCTCGAAAAGAGCAATCACGGTTTCCAGAATCTAAGGAATTAAAACAGTTGGTACGCGACCGGATTGATCCAGATCGCGATTTAGGTCACAGCGACAGAACTACTTGATTGATTTTCCGCCGTTAGCTTCTAGAGAAGCTAATTCTTTTGCATCTAAGCGGCGGGCACCAGTAAAGCGTTTTGCCCAATATGAATCGCCCATGTCTGTCACGCTAATTGCGCTGCCAGCACTTGGGGAATGAATGAATCGGTTGTTGCCAATGTAAATGCCAACGTGTGAGAAAGTTGATCTCACGGTATTGAAAAATACCAAATCACCAGGTTTTAGTTCGCGCTGACTGACTGTTTGACCCAATTGACTAATAGCACGAGCACCGTGCGGTAGGGTTAAATTAGCTGCTTGTTGAAATACATAACGGACGAAACCGCTGCAATCAAAGCCACCTTCAGGACTATTGCCACCATAAGAGTACTTAACCCCAGTTTGGCTAAGAGCACTTAAGATAATTTCTTGTACCGTTGCTGACCATGAGTTAGCGCTACGTGAAGGTGCAGCTTCAGCTGGTGCTTCAGGCGCGTTGTTTTCAGCATCATCATTTAAGCCGAACAAGCTAAAGTCAGCTGCAAAGGCAGCTTGGCTTAGGCTTAAAACAAGCACCAAAAATAGGTTTTTAATTTTTAACATCGTTGCATTCTAAAAGACTTTTACTTTGATTGCAAGTCGTAAGTACTTGAATTGTTTATTGGAAGATGATTTTTCAATTGAGATTTTATGTGTCGTAGGCTGAATAAAAGCTTGAAAACTGCTATAGTTTCGGCTCTGTCAAAGCTTTTACACCGAATGAAACCTTCCCGCCGTCACCTTGAATTACTCTCGCCAGCAAAAAATGCCGACTATGGCATTGAAGCCATTAATCATGGTGCTGATGCGATTTACATTGGCGGACCAGCTTATGGAGCACGTGCCAAAGCGCCTAATACAGTTGCTGATATTGAACGCTTACTGAAGCACGCCCATCGTTATCATGCTGAAGTTTTTGTGACCTTAAATACAATCTTTCATGACAATGAGCTTGAAGGTGCGAGAGAAATTGTTCAGCAACTTTATGAAATTGGTACTGATGCTTTAATTTTGCAGGATATGGGTTTATTAGAAATGGATTTGCCACCTATTCAGCTGCACGCAAGTACGCAGACTGATATTCGTACCGTAGAAAAAGCACAGTTTTTAGATCAGGTGGGTTTTTCACAAATTGTGTTGGCGCGTGAATTAGATTTAAAAACCACACAGCAAATCGCAGATGCGACTAGCTGCAATTTAGAATTCTTTGTGCATGGCGCTTTGTGTGTAGCTTTTAGCGGGCAATGTTTTATTAGCCACGCCCATACAGGTCGAAGTGCCAATCGCGGTGAATGTTCACAAGAGTGTCGATTGCCTTACCGTTTAGAAGATGCACAAGGTCGAGTAATCGGTAACGACAAACATTATTTGTCGATGAAAGATAATGATCAAAGCGCAAACCTCAGAGCCTTGATTGATGCTGGGATTAGTTCTTTCAAAATTGAAGGCAGATATAAAGATTTGCCTTATCTTAAAAATGCGACAGCACATTATCGTCAATTAATTGATGAGATTTTGAATGACATGCCTGAGTTCGCGAAATCATCATCGGGCTCATGTAGTTACACTTTCACTCCGCAGCCAGAAAAGACTTTTAACCGTAGTGCCACAGATTATTTTGTGAATGGTAGAAAAGCCGATATCGGTGCGTTCGATACTCCTAAATTTGCTGGTGAAGAAGTAGGTAAAGTTACTAAAGTTGGTAAAGACTTCTTTGAAATGACTAGCACAGTTGAGTTACATAACGGCGATGGTTTATGTTTCTTTGATGTACATAAAGAATTAGTTGGGATGCGCATTAATACCGTTGACGGTAATCGATTAACACCAAACGAAATGCCCGAAGATATGCGTCGTGGCATGACGCTATTTCGTAATCGTGATCATGCTTTTATGCGTTTATTGGAAAAAGATTCTGCTGCTCGAAAAATTGATGTTGATTTAAATTTTTATGAAACGCCAGATGGATTTGCTTTAAGCGTAACTGATGAAGATGGTTGTAGCGCGACAGCCCTCATACAGCAAGAAAAACAGCCGGCGCAAAATTTAGAAAAGGCAGAAACTAATTTACGCGAGAATCTTACAAAATTGGGCGGCACAGATTTTTCAGTACGTGACTTGAGCCTATCTATTTCTCAAGCTTGGTTTGTGCCAGCATCTGCTGTGAATGCACTGCGTCGTGATGCGATTGAGCAATTAATTCAAGTGCGTCTTGTTAGTTATCAGCGTCCTGCCCAAAAAGCACCCTTAGTCCCCCCTGCAATCTATCCTGAAGATACGTTGAGCTATCTCGCGAATGTTTACAATAAAAAAGCACGCGCTTTTTACGAAAAGCACGGCGTTAGAATGATTGCCGCAGCTTATGAGGCTAATCAAGAGTTAGGCGAGGTGCCATTGATGATTACCAAGCATTGCTTACGCTTTAGTCATGGCATGTGCCCTAAAGAAGCAAAGGGCGTGATTGGTGTGCAAGGCACTGTCACGGCTGAGCCGATGACCTTAATCAACGGCAACGATAAATTTACACTTAAGTTTGATTGCAAACCTTGTGAAATGCACGTGATGGGTAAGATTCGTAAGCCTGTACTGCAAATGCTGCCACCACAGCCTTTGCAGTTTATTCCCAGAGTTAAATCTTAAAAGTTGTATATCAATGTTGCGCGCCCATTAATTGGTGCGCCAGGCGTAATATTGTTATTAGTATGCGCGCTAGCCACATAGTCTTTATCTGTTAGATTTTCTATATTCAGTTGCACTTTTATTTTTGGTGAAGCTTTCCAAAAAATGGCCGCATCCAAACGTGTGTAACCAGGAAGCAGCGTGCTAGCTGTGGTGGTCGGCGTGAGCGCATACATATTAGATCTACTGATCACACCTATTGCAGCGCCCCATTTTTCATTGAATTCGTAGCGGTTCCATAATGAAAATGTATGGGTTGGCGTTTGTCCCAGTGTTGTACCTGCCAAATAGCTTGAGCCGCTTATTATCATCGATTTAGTGAATACCGCATCTTGATAGCTATAACCACCAAACATACTCCAATGGTCAGTGATTTTCCCCGCAATACCTAATTCAGCACCTTTTGTTTCTTGGCTATCAACAATCATATTTTGAGACGTGTTTGCTGGATCGGTAATGGCTACGTTTTTGCGTTCAAGTTTGTAGGCTGCAGCGGTTAGAGATAGGTTGGGTGTGACGTCGTATTTCGCTCCAATTTCTTGGTTCACAAATTTTTCAGGCTCCAAGCTGCTAGTAGTTGCCGTGATACTAATCAATTGGTCGCCTGCGCGAGGCACATAAGAAAGACTATATGAGCCATAAATGGAGAGATTCTCGACTGGTTTAAAAATCAATCCGGCGCGTGGTGAAATAAGATTGTCTGAAACCTCGATTATTTGATTGGTTTTTATATTGTCGTAATGTGTTTTGAATTGATCATGACGGATCCCAATAATCGCTTGCCATTGCTCGTTAATTTTAATTTGATCCTGCAAATAAACTGCGAAAATATCGATGTCGCTGGTTTGGTTGCGTGATTGGTTGTTTAGATTAATCGGGAGTCTGTAAGTTGGGTTTAGCGCAGAAAATCCATTCGGAATATTCTCGGATGTGCCAGCAATGAATCTTGAGTTATTGGTTTTTTGCGTGCCAATTTCCATCCCCGCTAAGAGTTGATGCTCCAAACCACCAGTAGTGATTTTGTAAATAACATCTGTTTGATTGATGAAATTTTCCCTATCTGTTGTGTCACGGTAAGCGCCGACATTAAAGGCATTATTTGTAACAGCGCTATTGGCATATACATTCTGATAAAACTTATCGTAACTTGCGTAGCGTGTGTGATTTCGGATGCTTAGCTTATCGTTAAAAGCATGCTCAATCATTACGTTGAATGCTTTTGTTTCAGTCTCGTTTGGACTTAATTTGGCGTTGCCATAAAACGTTTGGTAGTCCTGCAAACGATATGGACGATTGTTTAATCCGCTACCAATTGATGGAATGCCACGGTCACCAATATGTTCATCTTTAAAGTACTCAGCGCCAATGGTAATTTTGGTGTTGTCAGTTGGCGTAATAGTGAACGTTGGATTAACACCGTAACGATTTAGGCTAACGCCATTCCGATAACTGTCAGACTCTTCATAAACGGCATTCAGTCTAAAAGCAGCGAAATCATTAATCGCATTGCCAATATCAATGCTGCTTCGTTTTTGGTTGTAAGCCCCATAAGTTAGCTTGATTTCTCTAACAGGGTCCCAGCCAGCTTCTTTTGATACGCGATTAATCGCACCGCCCGATGCGCCACGGCCAAAAATCATGCCATTAGGCCCTTTAAGTACCTCTATACGATCTGTATTGTAAAAATCTCGATAGGTCTGAATGTCATCACGCATGCCATCTAAATAGAAGTCACCTGTTGTCACACCGCTTCCGCGGAAGTTAAGTGCATCTCGGTTTCCTTCACCTTGTGATGCGGTGACGCCAGGCACGTAACGAACGGCATCAGACATGCTTTGTACTGATTGATCGTTAATTTGTTCTTGAGTAATAACAGATAAAGATTGAGGAATATCAATCAGCGGGGTGTCTGTTTTTGTAGCGGATGAAGATTTTTTTGCTTGGTAACCTTTGACTGGTTTTGTATCGCTTATCCTTTTAGACGCAACTTCAACCTTGTTAATGTTGAGTGCGGCCACTTGTAATTCTTCGGCATGCACTTGAACTGCTGATGCGCCGAATATTGCAAATGTTAAGTATCCAACAGGGCTTAATGGAAGGTTTTTCATTGTGTGACTTTTGGGTGTAAATGATAATGATTCTCATCTTATAGTAAATGAGAATCATTATCAACTAAAAGCCACTTACATTATATTTAAGGTGCTGGATTCATCATCCGCAAATGCAGGTCTTCAATTTCAAGCATGACGTCTGGAGATAATTGCGTATTCCAAGCATCGATGTTTTCTTTTAGTTGCGTCATATTGGTTGCGCCAATAATGGTGCTTGTCACAAACCAGCGGTGATACACAAAAGCGAGTGCCAGTTGTGTTGGGGTTAGTCCATGCGCTCGTGCAAGTTCTGCATAAGCCTTGCTTGCCGGCGTAACGTTAGGTTTTTTATAGCGCTGTGCATAACCCAGAAACATAGTCACTCGTCCAGATGCTGCGGGGTCATCAATATATTTACCCGTTAGGTGGCCGAATGCGAGAGGGGAGTAGGCAAGTAAACTTACATTTTCTCGGTATAACACTTCTGACATCCCAAATTCCATGCCGCGATTGAGCAGGTTGTAGCAGTTCTGAACCGTTGCGACACGAGGTAAATCATATTCTTTTGCAATCCGCAAAAACTCCATCAAGCCCCAAGGCTGTTCATTAGATAGCCCTACATAACGCACTTTGCCTTCTTTGATCAGTATGGCCAATGTTTCAAGTTGGTTGTGAATCGATACCCAAGCTTTGCGTTCGCCTTCTTGATATTTGCCAGAAACATATTCATTGGCAGGGTCGAATAGATATTGCCCAAACATTGGCACATTGCGTTCAGGCCAGTGCAGTTGATAGACATCGATATAATCGGTTTGCATACGTTTGAGCGAACCCTCAATCGCTTCACGGATGTTGGCACGATCTAAACATGGTGGGCCGCCACGTATCCAATCCATGCCGCGTCTTGGCCCTGCCACTTTGCCACCTAATATAATTTTGTCGCGCTGTTGATTTTTAAGCCAATTGCCGATGATGATTTCTGTACGGGTGTAAGTTTCTGCTTTAGGCGGTACAGGATACATTTCAGCCGTATCGATAAAATTAATTCCGTTCGCCACGGCATAGTCGAGCTGATCAAAAGCTTCGGCTTGAGTGTTTTGGTCACCATAAGTCATGGTACCTAAACACACAGCAGAAACATTTAAATCGGTATGGGCGAGCTTGCGGTATTCCATGATGACGGCCTACAAA
The DNA here is from genome assembly GCA_024640945.1 of Candidatus Methylopumilus sp. GTDB lineage: Bacteria > Pseudomonadota > Gammaproteobacteria > Burkholderiales > Methylophilaceae > Methylopumilus_A. The sequence goes on along the minus strand of JAHEEA010000008.1, from coordinate 54,799 downwards.
TAAAATAAATAAGATGGCTTTAATTGTACCTGTTAAAAATTAAGCTGGTGTACAGGCCGACGTAATATAAAAGCATTACAATGATGCCTTTCTTGATTTGCCCATTCGAAAGTCAGTTTTGTCCGAATCTGTTCCAAAAAGCCACTCTAAACTCATCCAAGTTTTTTCTGACCAAGGTCCCTTGGCAGAAACGATTTCGGGTTATCGCATGCGTCAGCAGCAGCTGGAAATGGCATTGGCAATTGAAGCGGCAATTAAAGGTAATAAACAGTTAGTGGCCGAGGCGGGAACAGGGACGGGGAAGACCTTTGCCTATCTAATTCCTGCCTTACTTTCTGGCGGCAAGGTCATTGTGTCTACAGGCACTAAGACCCTGCAAGATCAACTTTATACCCGCGATTTGCCAGCAGTCCGTGATGCACTAAAAGTGCCAGTGACGGTTGCGATGTTAAAAGGTCGTGCGAATTATGTGTGTCATTTTCATTTAGAGCGGGCGGCTAATGAAGGCCGTTTTGTTTCGCGTGAAGATGCGGGCTATGTGCATATCATCCGTAATTTTATGGAAAACAGCAGCACGGGCGACAAAGCTGAATTAACGGAAGTGCCAGAAAATGCCACGATTTGGCCTTCTGTAACCTCCACGCGAGATAACTGCATGGGCCAGGAATGTAATTATTACAAAGACTGCTTCGTGATGGAGGCTAGAAAACGTGCATTAGCGGCAGATGTGGTTGTGGTGAATCATCATCTGTTTTTTGCAGATGTGATGCTGCGTGATGAAGGCGTAGCTGAATTATTACCTTCCGCTAATACCGTGATTTTTGATGAAGCCCATCAATTACCAGAAGTTGCTGGCTTGTTCTTTGGTGAGGATGTCTCGACGAGCCAATTATTAGAATTGGCACGCGATGCTGAAGCCGAATACATCACCACGGCAAAAGATTGTCCGGCTTTGCAAGAAGCCGCTAACAAGTTAGAAAAATCAGTGCGTGATTTTAGATTAGTGTTTGCTTACGAAGGCTCACGCATGCCAGTGCAAAAAGCACTCGCACTTAAAAACTTTGATACTGCTTACGCCGACATGCAAGAAAAGCTAAAAGCACTCACTGACGTATTAGAAACCCAGGCGGCACGTGACCCAGCTCTAGAAAATTGTTGGCAACGCGGTGCGGCTTTAATGGTGCAGTTGCAACGTTGGTTGGGGGCAGAGAATGCCAATTTAGTCCGTTGGGTGGAAGTGTTCACACAAAGTGTTCAATTGCATGCAACGCCGCTTTCTGTGGCGGAAGGATTCGGCAAGCAACTCAACGCACAGCCGCGTGCTTGGATTTTTACATCTGCAACTTTGGCAGTGAAGAGCGACTTTAGTCATTATGTGAACCAAATGGGTTTGACCAATGCAGATACAGGCTATTGGAGCAGCCCCTTTGATTACGATAAACAAGCTTTATTTTATGCGCCACCTGATATGCCCGATCCGAATAGTCCGGGCTATTCAGCTTCAGTTGCTGCTGCCGCTTTACCTGTGATTCAAGCCAGCCAAGGCCGCGCTTTTGTGCTATGTACTTCATTACGTGCGATGCGAGAAATTCATGCCTTACTTAAAGAGGCTTTTGAACAAAATGGCATTGAGTATCCTTTACTTATGCAAGGTGAAAGCTCGCGCACTGAGTTGTTAGAACGATTCCGTAAGCGTGGTAATGCGGTGTTAGTTGGCAGTCAAAGTTTTTGGGAAGGTGTCGATGTGCGGGGTGAAGCCTTATCTTGTGTGATTATCGACAAGCTCCCATTCGCACCGCCTGATGACCCAGTGCTTTCTGCGCGAATTGATAAGCTGAATGCCGAAGGCAAAAATGCTTTTATGGAATATCAATTACCTTATGCTGTGATTACCCTCAAACAGGGTGCAGGTCGATTGATTCGTGACGAGGCTGATAGAGGCGTGCTCATGATTTGCGATCCACGTTTAATTACTAAGCCTTACGGTCGCAGAATTTGGCAAAGCTTGCCGCCCTTTAAGCGTACGCGGGTGTTGGCCGACGTGCTCGCATTTTTTGAGTAAGCACTTTTAATTAATTATCACTTTCTAAGCGGTTTTAATAAATCTGATAAACCGTTATGGTCGATTTCCTGCATCAGTTGTAACAATCGACCGATTTCTCCTGGTGGAAAACCTTCACGCGCAAACCAATTCAGATAGTTACCAGGTAAATCGGCAATCAATCTACCTTTGTGTTTACCAAAAGGCATTTCAAGACTCACTAATTTTTTAAGATCTTCTGGCTGCATGGCTTAAGGCTTAACTGGAATGGTCTCAAGTTTATCAGTCTTTTGTTTGATTGCTAGATGGCATTTGTTGCTAAAATTGAACGTGCCGAATAAAGCGACTTTATGACCGAAATTACCATTCCTGAATATGAATACACATTAACAGCCATGCGTGCCCAAGGCGCTGGTGGGCAAAATGTGAATAAAGTATCGAGCGCGATTCATTTGCGTTTTGATATTCGGGCGTCTTCTTTAAATGACGGACACAAAGCGCGCTTGCTTGCATTGCGTGATTCTCGTGTGACGGCAGAAGGCATCATCATTATCAGGGCGCAGCAATTTCGTAGCCAAGAATTAAATAAGCAAGATGCCATTGCACGTTTGCATGCGCTGGTGAATAGTGTAGCGGCACCACCCTTAATTCGTCGTGCAACACGTCCAACCTTAGGCTCCAAAAAACGTCGCTTAGAAACAAAAACACAGCGCAGTGAAATCAAAGCGAACCGAGGCAAGCTGGCTTATGGCAAAATGGGCGCTGATAATTGATCTAGGCCTTACGGAATTCCTTGTTTTATGCAAATCCTCGCTATTGACACCTCCACTGAATATTTGTCACTCGCTTTATGGCTGGATGGCCGTGTATTGACGCGTGATATTCATGCGGGCCAAAGCCACTCCCAACAAATCTTACCGACCTTGCGTGAGTTACTTAATGAAGCTAAGTTGGATTTAGAAGCCCTGCATGGCATCGCTTTTGGTGCAGGCCCAGGTTCGTTTACAGGTTTGCGTATTGCTTGCGGCGTAACACAAGGTCTAGCGTTTGGCGCGGGCTTGCCAGTGGTTGAAGTGAGCACTCTCCAAGCACTGGCACAACAGAGTGGTGCTAACAAAGTGATTGCTTGTTTAGATGCGCGCATGGGCGAGATTTACTATGCTGCTTATGAGAAAAAAGATGATGCATGGCTTGAGGTCATTGCGCCTGCTTTATTTAAACCAGAACAAGCGCCAACAATACAAGGTAATGACTGGGTTGGTGTTGGTACTGGTTGGTTAGCTTATCCAGAAGTGTTGAATCAAGTGTATCAAGATCATTTACTTGAGCTACCTAAACTAGATCACAGTTCACATCCAACAGCGACTGCCATTGCGGAAATCGCTTTGCCAGTATTTAAGTCAGGCCAAGCTAAAGCAGCGCATGAAGTCGCACCGATTTATATTCGTAATAAAGTCGCTCTCAAAATGAGTGAGCGAGAAAATCGTTAGCATGAATGCGCAATTGAAGCAGCCGAATATCAGCTTTCGAGAAATGCAATTGGATGATTTAGATGCCATCATTCAGATTGAGAAAGTGAATTTCCCTTTTCCTTGGACAGTGGGTAATTTTAAAGACTCCATTACATCCGGGCACTACTGTGTTGTCTTGAAAATGGATGAGACCGTTATTGGTTACGCCATTTTGATGATGGTGCTCGATGAAGCGCATTTGCTGAACATTAGTGTTGCACCTAGCTGTAAAGGCAAAGGTTGGGGACGTCATTTGCTTAATCACATGATGCAAGTTGGGCAAGATAAAGGTGGTCTGAATATGTTTTTAGAAGTGCGGACTTCTAATACTTCTGCCATTACATTGTATGAAAGCATAGGCTTTAATGAAATGGGTTTACGTCCAGGATATTACCCTGCACACAATGGCCGTGAAGATGCTTTATTAATGGGAGTAGCACTATGAGTTTGACGCGTGAAGATATGTTGCGTGAATTAGAGTTGCTCCCTGCTTGGCGCTTAAATGCCCCGTTGCCAAAGGCTGAACTGACTCAAGCAGCTCCAATGCCAGAAACTGCTACTTCAATTGAAACAGTACCAGAACCAATTATTCAAGAGCCTCAGACAGAGCAATCCCAAGTAGAAAAAACACCTGACGTCGCTAATATGGATTTGGCAACGCTCAATCAATACGTAATGGGTTCAGGCGATGCAAAAGCGGACTGGTTATTTATTGCAGATGCGCCGAGTCCTGATGACTTGCAAGCTGGTCATCCATTTGCTGGCCAAGCAGGTCAGCTGCTCGATAAAATGCTCATCGCAATTCAGTTGCAACGAAGCAAGAATGTATTTCTGACTTACCTTTCACAAGCTGAATATTTAAATCGCCAAATTCAACTCATACAACCAAAGCTGATTTTTGCATTTGGTGAAATTGCCGCCCAAACACTCACGCAATCAAAAGTGTCACTCGATGAATTACGTGGCAAAGTGCATGATTATCAAGGTGTGGCTTTAGTAGTAAGTTATTCACCTGCACATTTAATGATACACACCCAAGATAAAGCCAAAGCTTGGGCAGATTTGTGTTTGGCAAAAGCCACCTTGCAGAACCTTGTCGTCAGCTAAAACTATAGGCTGACTTAGCCATTATTTCCCTATAAAATCCTATCCCTTCGTTAGTTATCTGAAAAAAGTCTTTATGCGCGCCTCACAATTTTTTATCGCCACTCAAAAAGAAGCTCCACAAGAAGCGGAGTTGGCTAGCCATCGCTTAATGTTAAGGGCTGGGTTTATCAAGCGTTTAGGTTCTGGCCTTTACACTTGGATGCCACTTGGTTTACGTGTGTTGCGTAAAGTGGAAGCGGTAGTGCGAGAAGAAATGAATAAGGCTGGTGCGCTTGAATTATTGATGCCAGCAGTACAGCCAAAAGAGCTTTGGGAAGAAACAGGCCGTTGGGCTGTATTTGGTCCGCAAATGTTGAAGATTGAAGACCGCCATGAACGAGAGTTCTGTTTTGGCCCGACGCACGAGGAAGTGATTACTGACATCGCACGTCGTGAAATTAAAAGTTATAAACAATTACCGCTTAATTTTTACCAAGTACAAACTAAATTCCGTGATGAAATTCGCCCACGTTTTGGGGTGATGCGCGCACGCGAATTTATGATGAAAGATGCTTATTCTTTCCACACTAATTTAGCTTCGCTTGAGCAAACTTATGATCGTATGTATCAAGCGTATTCAAATGTTTTCACTCGCTTGGGTTTAGAGTTCCGTGCGGTACGTGCTGACACTGGCGCAATCGGCGGTGATGGTTCGCATGAGTTCCATGTGCTTGCAGATTCAGGTGAAGATGGTTTGGCTTATTGCCCAAATTCAGATTATGCAGCGAACGTTGAGTTGGCTGAGGCTTTAGCACCAAGTACGCCACGTGCTGCAGCTAGTGAAGAAATGAAGTTGGTCGAAACGCCTAAGCAAACGACTTGTGAAGCCGTGGCAGAGTTGCTAGGTGTGAGCTTGCAACGCACAGTGAAGTCGATTGCTTTGATAGCAAACGACAAGTTTTACTTGCTCTTGCTCCGTGGTGACCACAGCTTGAATGAAATTAAAGTCGGTAAGTTAGATGGCTTGGCTGAGTTCCGTTTTGCAACGCCTGAAGAAGTGCGTGCAAACTTAAATGACTGCCCACCAGGCTTTATCGGCCCTGTAAAAGTGGGTGCGAATGTAACGGTGATTGCTGACCGCACAGTAGCGGCGATGAGTGATTTTATTTGTGGTGCAAATCAACCAAAACTGCATTTGTCAGGTGTGAACTTTGGCCGTGATTTACCAGAGCTAAGTTTGGTAGCAGATATTCGTAACGTGATTGATGGCGATGCAAGCCCAGATGGTAAAGGCGTGTTGGCTTTATGTCGCGGTATTGAAGTAGGTCACATTTTCCAATTGCGTACTAAATATGCACAAGCGATGAGCGCGACTTATCTTGATGAGCAAGGCCAAACTCAAGTGATGGAAATGGGTTGTTACGGCATTGGCGTGTCACGCATTGTGGGTGCTGCGATTGAACAAGGTAATGATGAACGCGGCATTGTCTTCCCAACCAGTCTTGCACCTTTCCAAGTAGCAATTGCGCCAATTGGCATGGATAAGAGTGATGCGGTTAAAGAGGCTGCAACTAAACTTTATGAGGACTTATTAGCTGCTGGCGTTGATGTGTTGTTGGATGACCGTGGCGAGCGTCCAGGCGTCATGTTTGCAGAGATGGAGTTGATTGGTATTCCACATCGCATTGTCATTGGTGACCGTGGTTTGAAAGAAAACCAAGTGGAATATCAGGCGCGTACTTCAACAGAAGCACAATCTGTTGCTTTGAACGAGATTGCTAGTTTTATCTTGAAAGCGCTTGCTTAAGATTTAGGCCTTAAGATTCAAAACATGACGCTTTGGCGCATTCCTGTTTATGCCATTTTGGACTAAAAGCATTGGCGTACCTGAACATGATTTATTCCATCTGCGTTTAAATTTACGTTATGGCTGTACCATTTTGAGACATTATTTAGATGTAGAACATGGTGATTTATATCGTGCGCTAGGACGATATAACGGTAGTCTTGGTCAACCGCAATATCCTAAATCTGTGCTCAATGCTTGGCATAAAAACTGGAATTTTTCAAAAAATCAGCATAATTGAAAATATTAAATTTAATACTTTCAATCACTTAATAATTTAGGCTTACAAAAAGTTTACATCTTGTACTTTTTCGTACTAGTATCTCGTTCAGCGGTTTTGTAATTGCAGGGTCACTTCAGGTCTTACATGGCCTTGTACAAATCGCTATAGCTGTTCTATTAAAAACTTTGTTATAAAACTTAGAAGAAATAGAAGTACAACTAGAGGAGATAAGTATGTCAAAAGTAACTGCATTATCTGTAAGTATCGCTTTACTCGGTGGTCTGTGGGCGTATCTAGCCTTAGGTCCGTTAGCCGGTTCTGTTTTGGTGTGGGTAGGTTTCATTGCTTGGGGTGCTTACTTCAACAATGGAGGCGACAATGCCGCATTACAAAAAACCATTGCAGGGATGATTTACGGTGCAGTTTTGGCCGGCATTGCTTTACATTTAGTTGGCGCTAATCCTTTGGGATTAGAAGGCGCTGTTGCTGCCGCAGTTTATATCGGCGTCACAGTATTTTTCTTAGTGATCGTTGCAGGTACTAACTTGTTATCATCTGTTCCAGCCAATGTTTATGGCTATGCAGCAACTGCAGGTTATGCACTTTCAACAAACAATGTTGCAGTAACAGCAACGGATTTAACTAACCCAGTATTGTTGATCGCAGTGTCATCAGCAGTTGGCGCAGTGTTCGGCATGCTTTCTGGCAAATTAGCAGGCATGTTAGGTAAATAAGTCTTCAAGACTTTTACTCATAAAAAAACCGCCTTCGGGCGGTTTTTTGTTTTAAAGCCATTGTGATTATTGAGCGATATCTGAAATTTTAAAACCGTAGAATGTGCCAAAATCACCTTCAGTTTCGTTATATACAAAGAACAAGCCATCAGAGTAACCTAAGCCAGCGATATGGTTTTGTGCGCGTAGTTTTAAGTGGCTAGGCAAAGCGCTTTTAGCAACAAACTTCCCTTTAATATCAAATACCAATACTGCTTTGTGGTCGACATCTAGAATCGCTAATTCTTCACCTTTAATTCCGGTATAAGCAACATGGTAGTCAGCAATGTCATCAAATTGCACATTGGCGGCTGTTAAATCTAGTTTGATTTCTTCGATTTTTTCATCTTTATTTAAATCAATCACCCAAACCAAATTGCTACGGCCTTGTTTTGCAAAATAGCGCTTTTTTTCGTGGTCGTAAGTTGGGATGGTAGAAGCATCACCAAATGCGGCATTAAATCCAAATACATCTTTAGATGTTTCTTTTAAATTGCCTTTGTCATCTAAATCTAAAGCAAATACACCAGTGTTTGGTGAGAAGCCAGCATTGCTAGAGATGTTGTAAGTCACAGTCTCTAGTTGTTTGGTATCTTGGTTAAAGTAGATAGAGCGATTGTCATAACCAGGTTTTGCTGAATGCACATATTTACCTTCGGCATCGTAAACATGGATTTCAGATTTCGACACAGCCGCTTCTGCATCGCCAGGGGTTGGCGCTAAGCCACCATCTGCAACGTAATAACGTTCATAGATCGGTACATAAGCAATCGACATCGGTTTAGAAGTTGGTTTTTTTGCCATTGCAATTTTAATTGCAGTGCTCGCTTCTGGAAGAACTGCGGCATTGGCATTAAGCGCCAAGCTAAAGCCGATGGCTGTAAATAAAATAGTGGATTGAAATTTCATGGTGTTGATCTCGCTGGACTGACTTATAAATACATTCTAAACGATAGGCATTTTAATTGGGAATGAGTTCCGTACTATTGGTCACGTTCTATCAGCATGGCATCACCGTAGCTAAAGAAACGATACTTTTGAGCAATCGCATGTTGATAAGCTTGTTGAATATGCGTTAGGCCAGCAAAAGCTGAAACCAGCATGAGCAAGGTACTTTTTGGTAAATGAAAATTAGTGAGTAGTCTTTCTACCACTTTAAATTGATAGCCCGGTGTAATGAAGATATCAGTTTCACCTGCGCCTGCTATTAGCTCGCCTGAGCGTGCTGCACTTTCTAAGGCGCGTAGCGCTGTGGTGCCAATTGCAGTTACTTTTTTACCTTGCGCTTTCGTGGCTTGAATAAGTGCTACGGTTTCTGCGGGCACTGAGTAAAGCTCGGTGTGCATTTTGTGTTCACGAATGTCATCCACCCGCACAGGTTGGAATGTGCCAGCACCCACGTGAAGCGTAACGTAAGCAAAATTAACGCCGTGTGCTTTTAAGCGTTCTAACATTGCATCGTCAAAATGTAAGCCAGCAGTTGGCGCGGCAACTGCACCGGGTTGTTTTGCGAATACGGTTTGATAACGTTCGTCATCATGCGCATCTGCTGCGTGGGTAATATAAGGCGGCAATGGCAAGCTACCGTATTGATCTAGCAGATCTAATAAATCGGTTTCGCTGTGGATTTTGAGTAAGAACAAATCATCTTGTCGTTCGATTACCTCTGCTTCAAAGGCATCGGCAAATAAAAGCGTACTACCAGGCTTGGGTGAGCGAGATGATTTAATGTGCGCTAAAGCGTGGTGAGTATCAAGCACTCGCTCAATTAAAGCTTCAATCTGACCGCCAGTTGCTTTGGCGCCAGCCAAACGCGCTTTAATCACTTTAGTATTATTGAAAACTAACAAATCACCAGGGGCAATAAACTGCGGTAAATCGATGAATTTCTCATCACGTAATTGACCTGTTTTACCGTCTAATTTTAATAATTTGCTTGCCGTTCTTTCCGTGGCAGGGAATTGTGCAATCAGTTCATCAGGTAAATAAAAATCAAAATCAGTAGTTCGCATAATCGCCAGTGTTTGTTATAATCTCGTTCTTCGCTGCCGGGGTGGCGGAATTGGTAGACGCACTGGACTCAAAATCCAGCGAGGGCAACTTCATGGGGGTTCGATTCCCCCCCCCGGCACCAAGTAAATTAAGAGCTTACCAAATGGTAGGTTTTTTTTACGTCTAAAAATTCTTGTGGCACATCACTCAGCACCAAGTGGGGCATTTTACCTGATTATCTTCGTGGGGAATTGCTTAAAGAATTGACGTTTGTTGGCTATAAGTAAGATTTTATTAGGGTTATTGCTGCACTCTTGGCCTTTTTAGCAGCACCTGAGCCAGGGCTTAATCTTTCCAACATGGCGCCACCCTCAAAAATAATCGCAAGTTGCTGAGCGAGAGTATATGCTTCTTTAACTCCAGCTTCTTTAGCTATATCTGCCAAGTAATTTTGTAGCTCTTTCGATAACTCAACTGAACAGTTGTTTACGGGATGCGTAGGATCTGGGAACTCAACAGAAGCTATATGAAAAGGTAAGCCCTGAAACTCTGGGGTTGAAATCCACTGTTCCAGTAATTCACATAATTCAAAAAGTATTTCGGCTGAGGTGGCTTTTTGAGTTTCTAGTTTCGTATTTAACCAGCTGTAGAAACGTGCAGATTTTTCTTTTAGGTATTCAACTATCAACTGATTTTTACTTGGGAAGTACTTATACAAGCTTGATTTAGCAATTCCTGATTGAGCGATGATTAAATCGATTCCTGAAGCATTAATTCCTCGGGTATCAAATAAATCTGTCGCGGCTTCTAATATTTTTTCTCTTACATTTTTCATTCGTAATCCTTCGATATTTCGCTAGTTTAATGGCTTATTCATAAGTTTTTGAGGGTATAAGCAATTCACATGTGCTAATGCATTTTTCAAATCTTCAGCAGAGTCAATATTGACTACGCCGTCATTAATAAAAGTGATAAATGTTTCTCTTTCTTTTTCTTGTAACATGGCCGCTTGAGGAAGTTGGCAGCTACCTTTTTTCATTTCGTTATAAAGACTAACCAAATTGTTAACGGTTGCATTTTTACTTTCATCCGCATACATTTCTTCTGTATATGCTTTGCTTTTAATTTCTTTACGCAATGCTAGATTTGCAGAAATTGCTACAAGCGCAATCCCTAATACGGTGATTGATATTAAGTTTATAACGTTGCCTAGAGATCTTTGAGGTTGAATAAAAGTAGCAATTCCCTTATCTACCATTTCCCACATGTTACTAGAGTCATTCTGGGATTGAAGTTTGATTGCACCAATTAGCAGAAACAAAATTTGCTCTGCTACGACATCAGCTTCCTTCTTACTAAGCTTTGATGTTTCTACTTGGACCAGTTGTTTTAGTGCGTCTATCTGAGCTTCAGACAAATCACTTCTTGAACTATTTAAGGAATTTTCTATTCGCTCTTGATTCCATTTTTTAAGGGCTAAAGATAAGCCTTTTAATCTAGCTTCAGGTGTTTTTCCAGATTTATTAATCTGATTTTTTAAATACTCTAAATCCAAAAAATAATTCCTATAGTTTTATTGCTGAGTTCTTCATCGTATTGCTGTGTGTTTGAAAAAGGATTGGAGAATCAAACGTACAGATCTGTCTGATATGTTATTCTTTTAACAGCTTATAAGCAATCTTAGGTAAGTAGCTTTTCGATGATTAATCAATAAAAGTGAGCATATATGTCTTCTGAAAATACTCTTTGCGGCGATCAGCTTCATGTTTGTACACAAATACGCCAAGGACCTAACCCTGTAAGTTGTGGAAATAGTGGAAGTATGGAATTGCTTGAACAACTTAAAACTGAAGTTTTGGTACATCATTTAGATGTTGATGTTATTGCGACTAAATGTCTGCTGCTCTGTGAGCATGGGCCTAATGTTCAATTCGTCCAAGATGGAAAAAAATCTCTCATGGGAGGTCATGTTTGGAATGAGGTTTCTATGGATGGCTTTCCAAAGATTATTAATTTTTTAAAAAATAGATTGAAATAAGACAGACCTGTCTTTACAATAAAAGTGCGTTTTTTATTTTAACAATTAAGGGAGATTTGTAATGGAGATTTTATTAATTGGTTCAGCAGCATGTATTACAGCTTTGATTTCATCAGCTTGGTTAATGACCTTTGCTAAATGGTTTCCGATTCCTGGTGTAGATGAGTTTGTGATTGATTATAAAACCATGATTAGGGCGCACGTTGATTATGCTTTGATGGCGCTTTTTGGCTTAGGTTTTTATGGTTCTGGCGTAGAGCTTCCAGTGGTTGCTTGTTGGTGCGTTGCGGTTGGCGGATTTACTAATCCAACGATTTTCACGATTGCAGCTTTTGATACTAATTTCTGGAGCAAGAAAAAGTGGAAGATATTTACTGCATTAAGTTTCACTGTATCTTCAGTTGGCTTTATGTGGATTGCTTATACGCTTCTTCAACACGCAATTGCCTAGTTCAAATTATTGCATATTCAGGGAGGGAGTCATGTCTTTGATTAAGATTGCTACTTTACCTATAAGCTTATTTATTAAGCTGTTTGAAATCTTTACCATTAATACGGTCAAGATCAGTCTGATGTATTACTCAATATATGAATATTGATAGAATCTAAATCGAAGCGACAACTGGGGCCATTCAGTTGTCGCTTTTATTATTGAACTTCTCTTTAAAGTTAATGAAAACACTTAGTCGTCATTCATGAACATCAATAGGGTGACTTTTAAATCTGAGCGTAGTATCTGTATTTAACAAACAAGCAATTTTGCTTGTTTTAGTTAAACCAAATTTAGGAGAAATATTATGTGGACAAAACCAGCTGCTACTGAAATGCGTTTCGGTTTCGAAGTAACAATGTACGTAATGAACAAATAATCATTCGTGATTATTCCGAAAAAGGGGAGTACTAAACTCCCCTTTTTTATTTTGAGATTCTGAAAGGATATTGAGAATGAAAAAATCAATCGTTTTGCTTATTGCAGTTGTTTCGTTTGTCTTAGGCGGTTTGGCGCTTCATTACAAGAGCGGCTACGAAGGTCGCGAGCAAAGGCTTCAAGTATTAGATGCTGAAGCACATAACAAAAATATGAATGCATGCGTTGCCAAGGCTTTTGAAAAGCATCCTGGTGCTTTAATGGAAGTGGAGCTTGAGAAAGAGGATGGCCGTTGGGTTTTTGATATTGATATCCAAGCTAAAGATGGTAAAACTTGGGATATTGAGTGTGATGTTAATACGGCTGAAATCGTTGAAGATAGTATAGATAGAGATTAATTATTCTCAATAATAAAAAGGGGTGGATTCCCCCCCCCTTTTTTTAGCCTGGTGGTGATAAGCAAAGCTTATTAAAAACATTAAAACATACAATTGGATTAATTAATTAGCTGCCCGTATGATGTTTTCTAAGGATGTGACTTAAGGGTTAAGAATATGAAAACTTGGGAAAAGATTTACGCTTGGAAGCAATACATCACTAAATTTTTTAGTATCGAAACAAAGGTTTCAATCAGTAGAAAAACATTCGATACGCGCAGAACACATGAAGAGCAAAGCTGGTTAGGTATCGGTTAAATGCTTTGTTCTTTTTGTCGATAAGGAGCTACTCTCCATTGCTTTTTATCTCCCTTTTAGAGCGCCTAGTGCGCTCTTTTTTATTCATACTTAGCATTAAAATTTTTGTGCCGTTATAATCATTAAGCGCAGTTCGTTTTTTTAATTTCAAATGATATTTAACAAAGACAGAAAAGAATTTAAATGATGGAAAAAATCTTAGAAACCTTGATGTTCCGTAGTCGTTGGATTTTGGCGCCGATGTATTTGGGGCTGGTGGGCGGCTTGGTCATGATGATGATTAAGTTTGTTCAAGAGTTTGTTCATATCTTTAGCCATATTTTGATTTCCGAAGAGAAGGAAGTCGTTTTATCAATCTTAGGTTTGGTTGATATTACGCTGGTGGCTAACTTATTAATCATGGTGATTTTTAGTGGCTATGAAAACTTCGTTTCAAAAATTGATGTTGCAAATCATGAGGACAGGCCTGATTGGATGGGTAAAGTTGATTACTCAGGATTGAAGCTGAAATTGATTGGTTCTATCGTTGCGATTTCTGCAATTGATTTGTTGAAAGCGTTTATGCATCAATCGACTCCCAACATCGAACATTTGACTAATAGTCAGATGGCATGGATGGTTGGCATTCACTTCACCTTAATTCTTTCAGGTGTGTTATTTGCCTTGATGGATAAATTAGCTGACTCTAATCATCATTAATTTTTCCATGTAATATTTTGTAATTTTTTAAAAAACCTCCCTTTTTGGGTATATTTTTTAAGGCAAATCTAGGATTTAATAGTTTTGTTAAAAATATAACTAATTTTGGAGGTTTTTTTGAGTTCTGCTTGGAAAATCGATTTGATTGATTGCGTGAAATCGCTCGTTAAGGTTTCTAACCTTAGCTCGAATCAAAGCAAATCGTTTTTTGTCTCTAAGCTGAAAGAAGCCTCAATAGAAGGTACTAATTTAGTTGCCGTTTGCGAGGATGCTGTTTGGGTGCTTGATATTGTGTCAGGTAATCGTAAACGGATGGATGAGCGTTCTTTGCTTTCATCTTCAGTTGTCGATAAAACGGATGTTTATATCCCAGAGTTTCTCAAGAAAGATCGTTCTTAAGTTTTTTATGCGTTGATGAGTTTTGAATGAAGCCAGTTTTACTGGCTTTTTTATTTGGCGCGCCCGGCGGGATTCGAACCCACTACCCTCGGCTTCGGAAACCGATACTCTATCCAAATGAGCTACGGGCGCGTATGAGTGATAAAAAGCCGGTGGATTATAGCAAATGGGCTTTGCCTTGTCCGATTGCTAAGACAATATCCTTTTAAGAGTTGGGTGTTGTCAGTATAATTAGCGATACATTTTTTTTACTATTTGTTTTTCATTATTTAGAGAATGGATTGTCATGAGTGACCACAAATTCGATTTCCCAAAAACTACAGTTCGCCAAGTGGTGCTTGCTGTTTTAGGCGGCTTGTTTGCACCTTTATTGGTGATTGTTATGATTGTTAGATTGTTGATTGGTATTGAAGCTTCACATATTCCTGATACTGATCCTAAAGCTGCTGCAGCTAAAGTTGAAGAGCGTATCGCTCCAGTTGCAAAAGTTGACTTGGCGACTGTTGAAACAGGTCCTCATGTTAATAAAAGCGGTGAAGAAGTTGTGAAAGCTGTTTGTTCAGCATGTCACGCAGTGGGTGCATTGGGATCACCAAAAATTGGTGATAAAGCTTCATGGGCACCACGTATTTCTCAAGGTTATGAAACTTTAGTAAAACATGCGATTGCTGGTATTCGTTCTATGCCTGCACGTGGTGGTAACGCAGATTTAACAGATGGTGAAGTGGCTAATGCAGTTGCTTACATGGCGAATCAAGCGGGTGCAAACTTTAAAGCTCCTTAATTTTTTGTCGTATCATTTGATATCCATGGAAATGGCGATTATTAGCGAACAACGCTGTATCGCCATTTTTTTTAGCTAATGGCTACCTACGCCATCGGCGACCTTCAAGGTTGCTTCTTTTCTTTTCAAGCCTTACTCAAAAAAATTCAATTTAATCCTGCGCATGATCGGCTATGGTTAGTGGGGGATTTGATTAATCGTGGTGCTGGTTCATTAGATGTGATGCGTTGGATGTTGGAGCATCAATCTTCTGTGGTGACTGTTTTAGGTAACCATGACCTTCATACTTTGGTGGTCGCTGAAGGATTCGTTTCAGCACATCGCAGTGACACTATTCAGGCTCTCTTGGATGCGCCAGATGCGCCAGAATTACTTGGCTGGTTGCGACAGCAACCCTTGGTACATTTTGAGCATGGTTATTTGATGGTGCACGCTGGTTTGTTGCCAGCGTGGACTGTTGATCAGGCTTTGGCATTAGGGGCCGAAGTGCAATTGGCTTTGCAGGCACCTAATTATCGTGAATTTTTACAGCATATGTATGGCAACGACCCTAAGCGTTGGGATGATGGTTTGACTGGCTGGGACCGTTTGCGGGTGATTACGAATGCGATGACGCGTTTGCGTATTTGTTCTGCGGATGGAGAAATGGAGTTTAAGTTTAAAGGTGAACTTCAAAATATCCCTGATGGATATCAGCCGTGGTTCGAGTTGAGCCACAGAGCTTCAGTTAATACGCCGATTGTCTTTGGGCATTGGTCAGCACTAGGGTTGCAACATAAGAATAATGTTTATTCTCTAGATACAGGCTGCTTATGGGGCGGACACTTAAGTGCGATGCGATTGGAAGATAGGCAAATTTTTCAGGTGCCATGTCATCCTGATGACGCGCCACTAAAGCTTGATTTTACTGATTAAAGATTAAATTTAAGATGCGCTGCAATGGCGCTTTTAATATGCTGTGTTAATTCTCTGCGTTCGTACCCATCCGGCTTAATGCTTGGTAAAAAATGCAGTTTAACTTCTGATTGATGTAAAGAAATAATCTGCCACATTGAGTCTATGAATGTTGTTTCTCCAGCAAAAGCCATGCGAGTATTTGCACTGCCATCTTGATTTGGATAATGAATTGCTAGCGGCCAAACTTCGGCGTTAGCGTTGATAGATGCTTGCATGAGGCTGGATTTAAAAGGCAGTAACTCAGTGCCATCGCTAGTCGTGCCTTCTGGGAAATAACATAAACAATCTCCCTTACTAAGACTTTCTGTTGCTTCAATCGCAACTCGCTTTGCATCTTTCTTTTGTGCACGTTCAATAAACATCGTATTAGCTTGTCTGGCTAGCCAACCCAATATAGGCCAGCGGGCAACTTCAGATTTTGCAATGAATCTAACTGGATGAACGCTATTGAGCGCATATATATCCAGCCAAGAAATATGGTTGCCAACAAACATGGCATTGCTTAGTTTTTGACCAGGAGGGGAACCCTCGACGGTCAGCTTGACGTTGAGGATGTTGAGTAGTTTTTCTGACCAGCGCTTGATGATTAAATGGCGCTGATGTTGATTGAGGCGTTTTAATATGAGGGCGCTCACTGATAGCCCGTACAGAATATGCATCACAATACGTGAGATGCGATAGGTGCGGACTATCGGGTGTGATGCCTTCGACATTAATCTTATTTAGTGGCTAACGCGGGTATTGCCGTTACTTTCAATTAAGCGTACACGTTCACCAGGGGTGAATTTGTCAGTTGCTTCTTGAACAATCGCGATCAATGTTCCGTTATCAAGTTTTACTGTGATTTCAATGCCATCTTCTCGGGTAACGCCTTCTTCAATTGCCGCGCCTGCGACAGCACCTGCAACAGCACCAATCACGGTTGCAATGGCTGATACTTTATCATTGCCGCCCACTGTGCTTCCTGCAATACCGCCTACTGCAGCACCTGCAATCGTTCCAACAGGGGATTTAGTGCCTTCTAGTTTTACTTGTCTCACGCCTTCAACCACGCCCATGCGAACAGTTTGAACCTTGCGTGCATCTTCTCTTGAATAAACGTCACCTGAGTTAGAGGTGGCACAAGCACCAAGTGTCGCTGCCATTGCACTGACTAAAATTAATTTTGTGAATCTCATGATAAATTCCTCTTGGGTTAAATATCTAATGATTGATTGGCCATTGTTTCATCAACCAAAGCTTGGCTATAAATTTGTTCAATCTCAGCTTTGCTTGGCGTGTGATTTTGGCCGCCTCTGCTACCTATTTTAATTGAGCCCATAACTGAAGCTAATCTTCCACAAGTTGGCCAATCCCAACCGCGTGAAATGCCGTAAAGTAAGCCAGCGCGGTAAGCATCGCCACATCCAGTTGGGTCTACTAACTCAAAAGCTTTAACGCATGGAATTTCATAGCGTTGACCATCTGCATAAATATGTGAGCCATCGCCACCTAGTGTCACGATGAGTGATTTAACTTTAGTTGCGAGTGTTTCTAAAGTTAAGCCGGTTTTTTCTTGTAGCATTTGCGCTTCATAATCATTGACTGCCATGTACTCAGCCATTTCAATGAACTGTAGCAATTCCTCGCCATTAAACATTGGTAGGCCTTGGCCTGGGTCAAATAAGAAAGGAATGCCTGCGTCAAAACATTCTTGTGCATGCTTGAACATGCCGTCGCGTCCATCTGGGGCAATGATGGCAAGTGTCGCGCCTTTAGCATCATTAACGCTGTTCTGATAAGACTCATTCATTGCGCCTGGATGAAACGCAGTAATCTGGTTGTCGTCCATGTCGGTTGTAATAAAGGCTTGAGCAGTAAAGCTGCCTTGAATTTTCTTGATATGAGTGGTGCTGATCTTGTTATGTGCTAACCATGTATCGTAAGGACCAAAGTCATCGCCGACGGTTGCCATAATGACAGGCTTGTCTTCCAATAAATTTAGGTTGTAAGCAATATTGCCAGCTGTTCCACCAAACTCTTTGCGCATTTCTGGCACTAAAAACGCCACATTAAGCATGTGTGTTTTCTCAGGAAGAATGTGATGTTTAAATTTATCGGGAAACACCATGATGGTGTCGAAAGCCATAGAGCCACAGATCAGAATTTGCATGAATAAAACTTCGTTATTTTGAAAGCTGTATTATCAGCTTAGGCATCGCCATGAGCAAGCAATAGATGGGGAATCTAGCTGTGTTATTGAGGTTTTTTTGGCGCAGCGTCGATAAGAACTTTAGCTGCTTTTTTTGCGTATTTGATAGCACCTGAGCCGCGTTTCATTTGTTCGGCTTGAATTGCGCCTTCAATTAACATTGATAACTGTAGAGCAAGCGCTTCTGCTTCGATTACGCCAGCTTGTGATGCGATATCGGCAATATAACTTCTAAACTCTTTTGCGTGTTCTGCTGAAAGTTTGTGGATGATGTTTTCTTCATTTGGGAATTCTGCAGAAGCTTTCATAAAAGCCATGCCGCGGAAATCCGGCGACGTCACCCACTCTTCAACAAAATCAAAAAGCTTTTGTAATTTTTCAGCTGGTTTTTTGCTAGATTGATCTAATTTCGCATTTAACCAAGATTGGAATTCTTGATGCCCTTGTTGGAGTACTTCTAGAATTAATATTTCTTTGGATTTGAAATATTTGTAAAGCGTCATTTTGGTTGTGCCTGCAACGGCAACAATGGTGTCAACACCAGTCGAATTGATACCGCGCGTCTGAAATAGATCAGTAGCGACAGTTAGAATTTTTTCACGTAATGCTGACATAAATGCCACTTTAACATTAAAAAAGCAGAGTTGCTATATCGACTATTCTGTCTTTTTTCTAAAAGTATAAAAATGACTTTTGTAAAATAATCTAATTAAATTAAAGGGAAGATGAAATACTTGTTTAGTTCGTAGGGCTTTTATTTATACTGAGTTGTATAAATTAGTTTGTGGAATTTTTCATCAGCATCGGTGTGTAATTACAGCGAATTTTTTGTAAATATTTTTGGGCAATCAGTTGGTCGTGTGCGTTGCTCGGCACTTCTCCGCCAACCACATTTTCTAGATAGATTTTCTTATCAGCATCTGGAATTTGTAGCGCTTCAATATATTGGCATTCTCCACCGCGCATGGTCTCGTAAGACGCATACAGATCAGCTGTTGCTTTGGGGTTTGCAGGCATATCTTCTTGCATTGCTGGGGTTTCAGTTGAGTTGGCTTGTATATTTTCAATCACATTCATTGTGGTTTTGTTCTCAAACGCAATGAGTCCCGCAATTGCAGCAATGCCAACAAATGCACCTAGCGCGATGTAGGCAGCAGGGCGCTTATATTTTTCAGCAACTTTTTCTTTTGTCGATTGCACGGTGATGAGTGCTTGAGCTGCTTGCTTTGCATGATGCAAGGCATTGCTGTCAGCGTTGTTTAATTCATCACGTAAGCCACTTAGGATTAAGAATACGATTTGTTGGGCTAGCAATTCTGGCGTTTCTATACCGGCTGTTTTTGCTTCATTCGAAATGTATTCAAGAAGTCTATTAGGAAGCGAACTCTCAAATTGGCTGGGTTCAAGGTTCTGTGCGATTGATGGTGCTGATATCCAGTCAGACAAAATGTTGAAAGCATTCAAAATGCGAGCTTCTGGCGTATTGCCAGATTTCTTCAGCATATTGATGAGCCATTCTGAGTTGAGGATATTCATGGCAGGCACTAATTAGAATGGTTTAAGTTCAACCAGAATGATAATTCCGATGAGTGCAAATACCGGAGCTTCATTAAACCAGCGGTAAAAAACGTGGCTGTGTTTATTGCGATCATGCTTAAAATCTAAGAGTAGTTTTCCGCAGTAAATATGATAAATCACTAAGGCGCCTACCAAGGTGACTTTTGCGTGCAGCCATCCTCCGCTAAAGCCATAGCCAAGCCAAAGCCACATGCCTAATGCAATCGTAATAATGCCACCTGGGGTCATGATGCCGTAGAACAGTTTGCGCTCCATGACCTTGAATCGCTCCTGGCTGATTTTGTCATCTGACATCGCGTGATAAACAAATAGTCTTGGCAAGTAAAACAGTGCGGCGAACCAAGTCACCATAAAAATAATATGCCACGCTTTGATCATTTCCATTATTTATTCTCTTTTATTGATTAGCATCTAGTATTTGATGCAATGCAGCGAAATTTAACGTTCCAATTGATTTGCCAATAATGTGGCCTTTTTTATCGATGATAAAGGCTGTCGGTGTTAAACGAACATCATTAAATTGTTCTGCGATAGTGCCCGATGCATCGTGAATGACGGGAAAGGGTAAAGCATTTAATTTTGAGTAGTTGATCACTTGGCTGAGTGTGTCGTGTGGCATTGCAACCGCAACTAACTCAAAATTTTTATCACGATATGTTTTGTACGTTTCAATGAGTGCAGGCATTTCTTCAATACAGCCCGGGCAATCGGTTGCCCAAAAATTCACTAAAACCATTTTTCCTTGCAAAGACTGCATTGAGAATTGTTTGGCATCAATCGTGTTGAACATCACATTTGGGGCTTGTGGTTTTTGCTTGAGATTAAGCGCTAAGCTAATCACTAAGCCAATAATCACGATAGGTAATAAGATTTTAATCGGAGAGTTGAAAAACGATTTCATATTTTTGCTTTGCAGAAAATCATATTAATGTGACTGATAATTGGTCATTGTGCGGTTTTTTACTCAGAATGTCATTAGCGCTTATGCTGATATATACCCACAATCAAGCACCCGTTTAATTGCAGCTTGTCTGCATGATATAATTGCATCTTTAATTTGACGTGAATACTCATGGCTAGCCGCTTACGCGAAATCCCATATAACTACACCTCATTCTCGGACCGTGAAATCGTTATTCGATTTTTAGGGGAAGATATTTGGAATGTATTGAACGAACTTCGCGGAGAGCGTAAAACAGGCCGTTCCGCTCGTATGTTATTCGAGGTTTTGGGCGATTTGTGGGTAGTCACGCGCAATCCATATCTACAAGATGATTTGCTCGCTAATAAGAAGCGCAGGCAAGAGCTGATTACAGCCCTTAATCATCGTATCCATGCAATTCAAGAGCGCTCGCAAGAAAATCCTTTGGTATTAAAGTTGATCGCTGCAGCGCGTCAGGCAGTAGATGCCTTTGAAGAAGAGTTTAAACAGACGGAAATTTTACGTAAGAAAGCCATGGCTAAGCTTGGCAAGATTACGCGTAAAGATAATATTCAATTTGATGGTTTGGCACGTGTTTCTCATGTGACGGATGCTACTGATTGGCGTGTTGAATATCCGTTTGTCGTGATTAACCCAGACACGGAAATTGAAATTGCTGCGCTTGTAAAAGCTTGTATTGAATTAGGTTTAACAATTATTCCTCGTGGAGGCGGTACTGGCTATACCGGCGGCGCTATTCCGCTCACTAAACTTTCGGCCGTTATTAATACAGAAAAACTAGACACGATTAGTCGTGTTGAAATGCGTACTTTGCCAGGCGTTGCCCGCCAGGTTCCAACCTTACATTGTGGCGCTGGTGTCGTTACCCGTCGCGCGATGGAGGCGGCAACTGAAGCTGGTCTTGAGTTTGCTTGTGATCCAACTTCTGCTGATGCTTGTTGTATTGGCGGTAACGTGGCGATGAATGCAGGCGGCAAAAAAGCGGTGCTTTGGGGTACGGCTTTAGATATCTTAGCGTCATGGCGCATGGTGACGCCAGATGCAAACTGGTTGGAAGTTGAACGTTTAGATCACAATCTTGGAAAAATCCATGATATCGATGTCGCTAAATTCCGTATTAGCCGTTTTGATATTGATGGCAAAACGCTAATTGGTGAGCCTGAAGTTTTAGAAATACCAGGCCCTAGTTTCCGTAAGGTTGGCCTTGGTAAAGATGTGACCGATAAATTCTTATCAGGCTTGCCAGGTATTCAAAAAGAAGGCTGTGATGGCCTGATTACTTCAGCGACTTTCATCTTGCATCGTATGCCTAAACATGTGCGTACTGTTTGCTTGGAATTCTTTGGCCATGTGGCACTCGCTGTACCAGCCATTGTCGAGATTAAAGATTATTTAGATGGCACGGAATCTACATTGCTTGCAGGTTTAGAGCATATGGATGAACGTTACATTAAAGCCGTTGGATATGCGACTAAGGCAAATCGTAGCGAACGTCCAAAAATGGTGTTGATTGCTGACATTGCAAGTGATGATGAAAATGCAGTGGGCGAAGCTGCATCTCATATTGTGCGTCTTGCGAATGCCCGTGGCGGTGAAGGTTTTATTGCGGTTTCTGCTGAAGCGCGTAAAAAATTCTGGTTAGATCGTGCTCGTACAGCTGCGATTGCTAAACACACGAACGCTTTCAAGATCAATGAAGATGTCGTTATTCCGTTGCCACGTTTGGGTGATTACTCAGATGGCATTGAGCGTATCAATATCGAGCTTTCAATTAACAATAAATTGAAATTAGTCGATGCCTTAGAGTCTTTCTTGGGTGGTGATTTGCCACTCAATGAAGATGATGACACGCAAGTTGATCAAGAGATGTTGGTCGGCAAAAAAGCACAAGCATTGAAGCTTGTACATGACGTAAAAGCGCATTGGCTGAAAGTGTTGGTAAGTTTAGATTTGCCAGTCTCAAGCTTGGGTCAAGAATACGCTAACCTTGCGGTAGAAAATGTGTTCCGAGCAGTACAAGAGCATCAAGTGCGTATTTCTTGGAAGCGTGATCTTAAGAAGCCATTGCAATCTATTTTTGCAGGCCGTGAGTATCAAAAAATTATTGAGCGTTGCGATGAGATTCATCAGCAAGTACTTAAAGGTCGCGTGTTCGTTGCTTTGCATATGCATGCAGGTGACGGCAATGTGCATACCAATATTCCAGTTAATTCAGACGACTATGAAATGATGCAAGCAGCGCATGGTGCAGTTGAACGCATCATGAAGCTTGCTGGTGATTTAGATGGCGTGATTTCTGGTGAGCATGGTATTGGCATCACTAAAATGGAATTCTTGGATGAGAAAACCATCACTACGTTTGCCGCATACAAGCAAAAAGTAGATCCTGAAGGTCGCTTTAACAAAGGTAAGTTGATTGCAGGCTCAGGCTTAGATAGTGCCTATACGCCTAGCTTCGGTTTGCTTGAACAAGAGTCCATCATCATGGAGCAATCTGCGATTGGTGATATTGCAGATTCAATTAGCGATTGCTTGCGTTGTGGTAAATGTAAGCCTGTGTGTACGACGCATGTGCCCCGCGCTAACTTGCTTTATAGCCCACGTAATAAGATTCTTGGCACGTCCTTATTGATTGAAGCTTTCTTATACGAAGAACAGACGCGTCGCGGTATTTCACTTAAGCATTTTGATGAATTCAACGATGTTGCTGATCACTGTACGGTTTGTCATAAGTGCTATAACCCATGTCCGGTTGATATCGACTTTGGTGATGTTTCAATTGCGATGCGTAATTTCTTACGTGAGCAAGGTAAGAAGCACTTTAATCCGGGCACGTCGCTTGCGATGACTTTCTTGAATATTAAAGATCCTGCAACGATTAAATTAATGCGGACTTTAATGGTTGGTGTTGGGTATAAAGCTCAGCGTCTAGGTCATGCGGTGTTTAAGAAGTTAGGTTTATTAACTGGATTTAAAAAACGCCCACCATCTACGCTTGGCAAGCCTGAAATTAAAGCGCAAGTAGTTCATTTCTTAAATCGCCCAATGCCAAAAGCGATGCCGACTAAGACATCTCGTGCCTTATTAGGTATTGAAGATGACAAGATGGTGCCAGTGATTCGCAACCCTAGCAAAGCAGGTGAAGATGGTGACGCGGTATTCTATTTCCCTGGCTGTGGATCTGAGCGTTTGTTCTCAACTGTTGGTTTAGCGACACAAGCAATGTTGTATGAAGTAGGTGCAACAACGGTGTTGCCGCCAGGTTACTTATGTTGCGGCTATCCACAAACTGCGAGTGGCAATCATGACAAGGGCCAGCAAATTACCGCTGAGAACCGTGTTCAATTCCATCGTATTGCGAACACCTTAAACTACCTTGATATCAAGACGGTGATTGTCTCTTGCGGTACTTGTATGGATCAGTTGCAAAAGTATGAGTTTGAGAAGATTTTCCCTGGCTGTCGATTACTTGATATCCACGAATATTTAATGGAAAAAGGCATGAAGCTTGAAGGTGTTACTGGTACACGTTATATGTATCATGACCCTTGCCATAGCCCAATGAAGACCTATGCACCACTGAAAGTCACTAACGCGCTGATGGGCCAGGATGTTGCCTTGAATGAGCGTTGTTGTGGTGAGTCTGGTACTTTTGCGGTGAGTCGTCCTGACATTGCGACACAAGTCAAAATGCGTAAGCAAGAAGAGCTGGAAAAAGGCATGGCTAAGCTTGGTTTAACCCCGGGCGCGCCAGAAGAAGAAGTTAAAATTCTGACGTCATGTCCAAGTTGCTTGCAAGGCTTATCTCGTTACGGTGAAGATACTGGGATTAAGTCTGATTACATCGTGGTTGAGATGGCTAAGCATTTATTGGGTGATGACTGGATGCAACAGTATGTTGAAAAAGCGAATAACGGCGGGATAGAAAAAGTCCTGTTGTAATCAGCTTGATGTGATCAGTAAGTGTAATAAATAAAAAAAGCGCGTTATCTGTAAAGATGCCGCGCTTTTTTATTGATGATGAGATATCGTTTATTTAAATAAAGTAATTTGTTTGTTAACGATTCTAGATTTTGGGAATACAGCTTTAAACGTACTACCTTTGCCAAATTCGCTGGTAATCTCTAAGCGGCCTTGATGGCGACTGAGAATGTGCTTAACGATTGATAATCCTAATCCTGTGCCGCCAGTTTCACGGCTGCGGCTGCGATCAACACGATAGAATCTTTCCGTCAGGCGATCTAAATGTTGTTGTTCAATACCTAATCCAGTATCTGTCACGCTAAATACCGCTTCGTGATTAAGCAGTTGCCAGTTCATAGAGATGCTTCCGCCTTCTGGTGTATAGCGAATCGCATTGCTGACTAAATTACCAAAAGCACTGTGTAATTCTTGGCTAGACCCGATGAGTGCTAATGTTGGGTCTGCTTCTAGGCTGATGATGTGACGCCCATTGCTTAGGCTCTTTGATTCGATCAGTATGGCATTTAGTAGGGCTGCTACATCAAGCTCTGCTTCATCAGGTGAAGTGGCACCATTTTCTAATTGAGATAGTGTCAGTAAATCCTCAATCAACAGTCGCATGCGGCTGGTTTGATCTTGCATCATGCCGAAATAATTACGAATGTTTTCTGGAATTGCACCATCCATATCACTTAAGGTTTCTAAAAACCCGCCAACTACTGTTAAAGGTGTGCGTAGTTCATGAGAGACGTTAGCAATAAAATCACGGCGCATATGCTCAAGTTTTTCGACTTGGCTGACGTCGCGGCAGATGAGTAATTTTTGGTTGCTACCAAAGGCAACTAGTTGAACTTCTAAAGTGGTGTCTGCGCTTATCCAAGACTTTAGTTTGATAGGGTCAATATCAACGTGATGTTTTAAATATTGAATAAACTCGGTGTTACGAACTAGATAAACAATCGGCTGATCCAAATCCTGCTTGAGAGACAAACCTAATTGTCGTTCTGCAGGTTTGTTGCACCATTCAATTTTGTTATCGTCATCTAAGAGAACAATGCCATCAGGTAGGGCGCTGGCAGCATGGCGGAAACGATCGAGGGCTGAGCTTAATTGACTTTGGCTGCGAATATGACGACGTTGCTCGTGGTAGATGGCAGCGAATAAATCCTCCCAAATACCACCACCGAGCGGCATAGTTGCAAGATCACGTTTTCGATACCATTTGATAAGTTGGTTAAGCCAATGCAAGTGGCCAAAGAGATATAAAGTGATACCTACAGAAAAGCTGATGAGAGCAGTTTCCGCATCTGATGCTGCCCAGACAATTAGGCAAACAAAAGTAAGGCTAACAATGAGCCAAAAAGCTCTCCAACGAATATCTTGCAAGATGAGTGACTCTTAATATTTGACCCTACTATTATGAGCTATTGTGCCGAGAAGCGGTAGCCAGCACCGCGTACAGTTTGAATTAAATTTTCATGGCCAGAAGCCTCTAGTGCTAAACGTAGGCGGCGAATGTGGACGTCAACAGTTCTATCCTCAACAAACACTTTGTCTCCCCAAACTCGGTCGAGCAGTTGGCTCCGAGAGTGAACGCGTTCTGCGTTTGACATAAAGTAATGCAATAGTTTGAATTCAGTTGGACCTAAATCAATCGTTTTGTTATTCGCAGTGACTCGATGAGTTGTTGGGTCTAGTCTTAGGCCACCTGCATCGATTGGATCTTCTGTCATTTGCGGTGCTCTGCGACGCAATACTGCTTTAATCCTTGCGTTGAGTTCTCTTGGGCTAAATGGTTTAGTAACATAGTCATCAGCACCGACTTCTAAACCACGAATCTTATCGGCTTCTTCACCGCGTGCAGTCAGCATGATAATCGGGATGCTTTTGCTGATTTCGTCAGCTTTTAATTTGCGAGCGAACTCTATTCCACTCATCCCTGGCAACATCCAGTCTAATAGAATTAAATCTGGAATAGTATCTTGCATAATGAGTTGTGCCTGTTCAACAGTTAAAGCGCGAATAGGTTGATGCCCTGCTTGAATAATATTAAGCGCTAATAACTCTTGAATTGCTGGTTCATCTTCTACAATTAATATATTTGCAGCCATTGTTTTTCTCTTTTCAGTTCTAATGTTTTATCACAACTTTACTTACTATATGAAGAAAATATGACAGTTTGATGACATTGCTTGCAATTACTTAAAACATTGCCTTCGAAGCAAGCTGGGCTTAGTGGTATTATTACGCATTGATGAAACTGTGGTATGCCTTAAATAAAGGAGTGCGTTTTGAATAAAATCGCAATAGATTTGAATGGTAAAGGCTTGAAAATCGGGATTGTTTTGTCTCGCTTTAATAGTGATGTTGGTCAAGGTTTATTAACAGCATGTGAAGCTAAGCTTTTGGCATTAGGTGTTGCAGCAGAAGATATTACATTGGCAACTGTTCCTGGTGCTTTAGAAACACCAGTCGTTTTACAGGCCATGGCTAATAGTGAAAAGTTTGATGCATTAATTGCGCTTGGCGCAATTATCCGTGGTGAGACTTATCACTTCGAAGTTGTATCAAATGAATCCGCACGTGGCGTTTCTGAAGTGCAATTGCAATATGGTGTGCCGGTCGCAAATGCGATTTTGACAACTGAAAATGATGAGCAGGCTTTAGCGCGTATTGATGTTAAAGGTGCAGAAGCGGCGGAAGTCGCAATTGAAATGGTTAACTTACTGAAGCAAATATGAGTGATAAAAAAAAACAATCTGCTGTAAAAAGCAGTAAACCAGCAGGCAATCGTAGAAAGTCTCGTGAGCTTGCGCTTAAAGGTTTGTATCAATATTTATTAAGCCCTAAAGAGCTACGTTTAATCGTGCGCGAGATGGCGGATGAGGCCGAGTTTGCTCGTGCTGATGAAACTTACTTTAGAAGTTTGTTGGAAGGGGTTTACGGTCAAATTCCAGAGTTGGATAGCCGCATTACTAAATTCTTAGATCGTCCGATTGCTGAGCTTAGTCCAATTGAGCATGCGGTCTTATTGATTTCAGCCTATGAATTGATTTTTGATGTCAGCATTCCATATCGCGTTGCGATAAATGAAGGTGTTGAATTAGCAAAATCTTACGGCGGCACTGATGGTCATAAATATGTGAATGGTGTGTTGGATAAATTAGCTGCTGAAGCTAGACCGAATGAAGTGACGCGCTAATTTGATTTACTAAATAAGTTCATAAAAAAAGCAGCTGAATAAGCTGCTTTTTTTATGATTGAATATTGACTGCGATTGACTGAAAGCCATCTTTATCTAAACGTAAGCAACTGCCTTGATCATACCAGTCGCCAAGTACAATCCGTTGGCATTCATGATCATTAATGTTTAGATTGTGAACCTTGGGCCTATGTGTGTGGCCGTGGATAAATAAGGGAGGGTAATCGTAATTAATGATTAACTTCTCCAGTGCTGTTTGATTGATATCCATAATCATCAGCGGTTTTCCAGATTTCTCATCTTCACTACGCATACGTAAGGCCTTAATCTGAGCTTTGCGGCTTGCTAATGACTGCTCTAGAAATTGGTTCTGCCATTCAGGGTTTCTCACTTGCTCACGAAACGCCTGGTAGGCTACATCATCGGTGCATAAATCATCACCATGACTCAGCAATACTTTCTTGTCGTAAAGCTCAAGCATGGTTGGATCCGCTAACAGGGTAATGCCTGCATTTGTTGAAAATTTCGTACTAATTAAAAAATCACGGTTGCCATGAATAAAGAAAGTTTTGGTGCCTTGATCTGATAATGCTTTGAGTGCTTGGATGACTGACTGATGATGTGGATTATCGATATCATCGTCGCCCGCCCAATATTCAAACAAGTCGCCTAGGATGAAAAGGTTCTCGGCATTTTTTGCTTCGCTTTGTAGAAAACGAATGAAAGCAGAAGTCACTGCTGGTCTTGCATCACATAAATGCAAATCGGAAATGAACAAACTATAGCTTTGATGGTTTGTATGCATTTCCGATTGGTCTTTGTACGCTAGTTGAGTTAAACGTTTATTGGTTTAAGCAACTTCAGCACGTTCAATAATGACGTTTTCAACTGGCACATCTTGATGGCCGTTGCGGCTGCCAGTTTTTACTTTAGCAATTTTATCGATCACTTCAGTGCCTTCAACGACTTTACCGAACACGCAGTAACCCCAGCCTTGCGCAGTCGGTGCGCTAAAGTTTAAGAAGTCGTTGTCATTCACATTGATGAAGAACTGGCTGCTTGCTGAATCTGGGTTCGGTGTGCGTGCCATTGCAATAGTGTACTTATCGTTTTTTAATCCATTATTAGCTTCGTTCTTGATCTCTGGATTTGTTTTCTTTTGGCTCATGGCAGTAGTAAAGCCGCCACCTTGAATCATGAAGCCATCAATCACACGATGGAAAATGACGTCATTGTAAAAACCGCTTTCTACATAAGCTAGAAAGTTGGCTGTTGTAATTGGTGCTTTTTCTGCGTCTAGTTCAATACCAATGACGCCAAAATTAGTGTGTAGTTTTACCATGTTAAGTCCTTTAAATTGTGTTGATATAAGTTGTAAGTATTTTAAATTGTTGCCTAAGCGCTACCTTCGTAAATGATTTTCCAGCTTTGATTTTCTAAAATCCAATATTGGCGTTTGCGCATTTTATTGTTTAATGCATTGCTGCGGAATGATTGATCAAATGTGACCACTACCATTTTTTGACCAATATTGGGATAGTTAAATGCACTGATATTGGTCAGTTTAATATCCACATTTGGTTTACTAGCCTGGATTTTACGTTTGTAATCTGCCCATTGCTTTAAATTCATGCCATCGCTAAAGAACGCGTTTGCATAGTGCGCGAGGTAGTGGTCTGTTGCTTGCGCTTCCCAGTCACTGCGCCATTTCTCAATACTGTTGATTAAGCTTTCTTTTTCTTTTGAGGCGTTATCCTCTTTTGACCATTCTGCATTTTTAGCCACAATCACAGGAATATTGCCTTGCTGCAAAATCGGGCTCAGTGTTTTTAAATCTTGGTTACTTAGCACAATACATCCATCGCTTGATTGTGGTGGTCGGCTGTACGTATCACTTGGCGTACCATGTAGCCAAATACCGTTACCAGTTTTACCTTGATGCTGATCCCATTCATTTGGATAACTTAAGGGATAAGCTGCATCGCCATACATATCAGCTAGTTTTTGTTTTAGTTGTGTTTGCGTGAAATAAACGCCCAAAGGTGTGCGTTTGTCACCTTGTGATTTCTTCTCGCTACCGTTTTTGCCTATTGTGATGTAAAAATCAGTGACATATTTAGGCGCATTATTTTCGTTACGATAAACAAATAAGCGAGATTGCTCTGCATCAACAATAAACACGTAGGGCTGGTTATCATCTAGTTGCCAAACTGCTGATGGAATTTGATTACTTAAGTCTTTTGCGAAGTGACGCTCTAAACGTTTGCGTGCTTCTTCACGATAACCGCTAACATCTTCTGAATTTGGTGATGGACTACCGAAGCCTTGAAAGCGTTGGGCACGAGCCATTAGCAAATCACCTTTGACGAGATGTGCTAATTTAAAATTAGGTGCAATGCTGATCAGCTTGTCCAAAGACTGAATGGCTTGGTCGAACTGGCCTGCAGTGACTGCGGTTAAGCTGGCTGCAAGTAGATCTTCAATTTGATTTGACAGGATGTGACCGCTGATTTTTGCGGCAATATGGTCGCCACGGTTAAAAGCCGTCGCGTTCCATGGCATCACAGTCACCAATGCTAATAAAGTGACAAGGTAAATCTTATTTTTAAGCATATGTGAAAGGTCGTTAAAATTTAGCGACCAGTGCGCTCCTGCTCAATCAACCAGCGCTGGCCTGATTTAACAAGGTCTAATGTTTTAGGCGTTTTAGCAACTAAGCTGCCTGCACGATAGTCTTGTTTAAATTTAGCTTTTGCGTGTGTGCTGTCAATCATTTCAACAGATAAGTTGTTAATAGAAACACTAATTTTTTGTGGTTTGTTAATGCGGCTTTTACGCATCTCTTCCCAAGCGTCACGGCTTAGGCCATCTGGTGTTTTAAAGCTGTGCGCGTAGCTGCTTAAGTAGCCATCAATATCTTTGCTTGCCCATGCCTTTGCCCATTGATTAACTGAATCAGCAACACGTTTGTTTTCAGTCGCTGGTTCGCTGGTGTCGGCAGCTTTATTAGTAGCTACAGGCTCAGGCTTGCTGACATTGTTTGGCGGCGGCGGATTTACTGCAGGTGTTGTCGTTGGTTTTGCGCTAGCCATTTGTAATGGTTTATTTGTCGCGCTAAATAAATCCTTTATTAGTGCTAGTTTGTTTTGAGCGCTTGCATTCGTGTTATCTAGTTGTAAGGCTTTGCCGTAGGCTTCTGTTGCCATTTTTGCGTAAATATCACCTAGGTTTTCATGCGCTGTTGCATAACTTGGGTGAGTTTTAATCGCGCTTTCTAGTGCTTTTTTAGCTTTATCAAATTGGCCTTGGTCAGCATATAGCACTGCTAAGTTGTTATATGGCTCGGGTAAAGCTGGAAATTTTTCAGTAATTTCAGTAAATGCTCTTATTGCGTCATCTTTTCGATTTTGCTCAGCAAGCATAACAGCGCGCATGAATAGTGCTTGGACATCGTTAGGATGTGCCTTGATATGGTTGTTAATGCGCTCCATAGCGGCACTGTGTTGGCCTTGGCTAGATTGCGCAGCAATCTCTTTTAAGTCTTCAGCATGCAGTAGTGAGATTGATGCAAGGCTGATGAGTAGTGCAAAGCTAATCGATAAAGCGCGTGTGATAGGCATTGTGATATACTTTTTGCGTTTGAGTTGGGACCCACGATTCTATCAAAAAGCCTACTCAAGCTCTACAAAAATTCTTAATGCTTAAATTTAACAATGCTTAAAATTTACAATTCCATCGCTAGAGAAAAACAAACCTTTGTGCCAATTGTGGCAGGTAAGGTCAGTATGTACGTCTGTGGTATGACTGTTTATGACTTTTGTCATTTGGGTCATGCACGCGTGATGGTTGTGTTCGATATGGTGAATCGTTGGTTGCGCAGCTCGGGTTTCGATGTGAATTATGTTCGAAATATCACGGATATTGATGACAAGATTATTAAACGTGCAAATGAAAACGGTGAGTCGATTACTGAGTTAACCCAGCGTTTTATTGATGCAATGAATGAAGATTCTGACGCTTTAGGGATTTTACGTCCAGATATTGAGCCTCGTGCCACCGCCCATATTCAAGGCATGATTGACATGATTAGCGCCTTAATAGAAAAAGGCCATGCATACCATGCTGATAATGGCGATGTCTTTTATTCGGTGAATAGTTTTAAAACTTACGGCAAGCTTTCTGGTAAGTCTTTAGAAGATTTGCGTGCTGGTGAACGTGTTGAGGTAGATACCTTTAAACGCGATCCTATGGATTTTGTTTTATGGAAGTCAGTAAAGCCTAATGAGCCAAGTTGGGATTCTCCTTGGGGTAAAGGTCGTCCAGGCTGGCATATTGAATGCTCTGTGATGAGTGAATGCCATTTAGGCAATCATTTTGATATTCATGGCGGCGGCCAAGATTTGCAATTCCCGCATCATGAAAATGAAATTGCACAATCAGAAGCTGCGCATGATTGTACTTTTGTGAATTATTGGATGCACAATGGTTTCGTGCGTGTTGATGATGAAAAAATGTCTAAATCTTTAGGCAACTTTTTCACGATTCGTGATGTCTTGAAAAAGTATGATGCAGAAGTTGTTAGGTTTTTCATATTGCGTGCGCATTATCGTAGCCCACTTAATTATTCAGATAAACATTTGGATGATGCTAAACAAGCATTGACTCGTTTATATACGTCTTTGCGTGGAATTAGCAGTGATGCTAAGCATGATGAGCAAGATGTAAGTGCTATAAATTTTAAAGCTGCAATGAATGATGATTTCAATACGCCTGAAGCAGTGGCAGTATTGTTTGATTTAGCAAATGAATTAAATAAAACGCGTGACGTGAAAGTGGCTGCTCAATTGAAAGGTTTGGCTAACGTTTTGGGTTTGTTAAATCGGGATCCTGAATCTTTCTTGCAGGCTGGTAATGCAGATAGTGATGATGTCTCAAAGATTGAACAACTCATCTTGGCGCGTGCAGAAGCAAAACAAGCTAAAAACTTCGCTGAAGCGGATCGTATCCGCCAAGAGCTTTTAGCTGACGGTGTTATACTGGAAGATAGTCCTCAAGGTACAACTTGGCGTAGAGCTTAAATTAATGTCGAATATTTTTTATCAGAGAGTCA
The DNA here is from genome assembly GCA_024640945.1 of Candidatus Methylopumilus sp. Taxonomy (GTDB): domain Bacteria; phylum Pseudomonadota; class Gammaproteobacteria; order Burkholderiales; family Methylophilaceae; genus Methylopumilus_A. The sequence goes on along the minus strand of JAHEEA010000008.1, from coordinate 21,900 downwards.
TTGCCATCATGCTTGCATTGAGCTTGTGTCTCTGTTTTTTGACAAAACACCATGATCAAAATGATTTTTTTGAACTTAATTTAGTAGCAGTGACGGACGTCGTTGATGTTGATCAGCCATTGGCGGATAATTTTGATGTGAATGATGAATTTTTGTTGCCACCCGCGTATTTAATTTTTTACGTACCATTTTTTGTCATTACTTTTATCCTTACTGCATTCTATTTGTCTCCGAGTCAACGCAGGTTGATTCGTCCTCCCTCGATTTAAATTTATAATTATTGAGCGCTTGGCGCGGCAATTGCTTCTATTTGCTTAGCATCTCGCGCTCAATTATTCAGTGAGCTCAAGATTAGCTTGTTTTATTGAGTTTAAATTCACCTCGGGAAATGAAAAGAATCAAAATGAAGTCACAATTTAAATATCAAACGCACAAAGTTGGTGCACGCTTTGGCGAAGCTTCACTCCGTTTGATTTGTACGATGTTGTTATTTGGTGCATTAATGATTTGTTATGTGCATCAAGTACAAGCGGCTAATCAATATACCTTGTCCCAAGTAATGGATTTAGCATTGCAGCAGAACCCCAGTTTGCGTATTGCTAAGGCGCAAGAGGATGCAGCTGCGGCTGCGGTGATTTCTGCTAAGTCTTATATTAATCCTGAGCTGGAAGTCGGCGCAGGACCAAGTCGCTATCGTTCTGGCAACAACGATACGAAAAATAATTGGGGTGTCGCTTTATCTCAGCCGCTAGAGTTTTTAGATGTTAGAACTGCACGTAGAGAAATTGCTGAGTCCAATGTCAAAGTTGCAGGCGCAAGTGCTGAGTTAACTAAATTGGAACTGAGAGCCTTGGTTAAAAATTCTTTTTATGCTGTTTTGCAACGCCAAGCAATTTTAAAAATTGTTGAGGACGACAGGCAATTGCTTAGGCAAATTAAAGAACGCGTAAAGTTGCGCGTTGATGTTGGTGAATCACCTAAATATGAATTGATTAAGGCAGATACAGAGTCCTTAGCTGCTGAACGTGATTACCAAACAGCGTTTGTTCGAGTCGTTGAGGCAAAAGCGATTTTGCATGGCTTGGTTGGAACGGCTATGCCATCAGAGTTTGATTTACTAGGTGAGTTACCTTTGGCGAATAGCTTGCCGACCATTCAGTCTTTACGTGACCTAGTTTCCCAAAGCCCACAGTTGCAACAAGTGCGCGCAGCTTCTGAAACAGCTGAGGCTAGGTTGAAATTGGAAGAGCGCTTACGTAATCCAGGATTAACTTTAAAAGCAGGTGTTGATCAAGATCCTGATCTGACGAGTTTTAGATTGGGCTTGGCTATTCCTCTGCCTTTGTGGAATCAACGGCAAGGTCAAATTGCTGAAGCCTCAGCCAATGTTCGCCAAGTGCAAGCTATTTTGAGTGACAGGGAATTAGCTTTGAATCGTGATCTTGAAGCAGCTTATCAGCGTTATTTGATTGCGCAAGCTCAAGTAGCTGCATTCGAGAATGGCTTATTAACTCAAGCTGAATCTGTTCTTAAAGTGGCAGAAGCTGCTTATAAATTTGGTGAGCGTGGCATTTTGGAGTATCTCGACGCTCAGAGAACTCACCGAGCAGTTAAAAAAGATTATCTCTCAGCTCGCTACGATTACATTAGTGCGATGCTTGAAATTGAGCGCTTATTAGGTGCTGAAGTTGTGCCTGGCGAATCATCATAAGGAAATGAATAACATGAATAAAATTCTTAAATTTTCTACTTTGCTAATCGCTTTAAGCTTAATCGCTTGCAAGCCCAGCAGCCCAGCACCAGAAACAAAAGCAGAAGCAGTAGATCCTAATTTGGTTGAGCTTTCACCTGCATTACAAAAGCAGGTGAAATTAATCACAGTTGGTGATGCTGAGATTCGTGAAATTTTACGAATTCCTGGCAGCATTCAAGTGGATGAACAACGCATGGCAAAAATTGGCTCTCCAGTGACGGGTCGAATTACCGATATTGATGCAGTATTAGGTCAGCAAGTAAAACGTGGAGAAGTCTTGGCGACTGTTAATAGTACGGAATTGGCTCAGAACCAACTTTCCTACATTAAGGCTTTGCAACAAATTACGCTGCAAAGTAAAGCCGTTGAGCGCGCCAAAGTTTTATTGGAAGCGGATGTGATTAGTGCTGCTGAATTACAACGCCGTGAGGCTGAGTTGAGTAGTGCAAAAGCAGATCTCATCGCGGCTCGCAATCAGCTTATTGTGTTGGGAATGTCTGATGCCAGCATTTCTAAACTTTCTAGATCTATTCAGATGGACTCATTCAGCTCCGTGACAGCAAGGCTCGCAGGTACTGTGATTAGCCGTAAGATTAATGTGGGGCAAGTGGTTCAGCCAGCCGATGAGTTATTTGTTGTTGCAGATTTATCACATGTTATGGCGGTCGCTGAAGTTCCTGAACGTCAAGTGGATTTGATTGAAAAAGGGCAAGAGGTTGATATTGATATTCCTTCTTTGAATGATAAGCCAATCAAAGGAAAATTGATTTATGTCGCCGATGTCGTGAATCAACAAACACGGACTGTTACAGTGCGTAGTGAAATTAAAAATCTTAGTCACGCGATTAAGCCGGAAATGCTTGTTTCAATGTTAGTACAATCAAAACCAGTATCGCGTCTATCTGTGCCTGTGCAATCAGTGGTTCGTGAAAATGATAAAGATCATGTATTTGTAAAAGTTGCGCCCAATAAATATCGCTTACGTGAGGTGGTATTAGGGTCTGAATATCAAGGCATGGTAGCGGTGGTGAATGGCGTGGATTCTGGTGAAGTTGTGGTGGGCGAAGGCGCATTCCATGTCAATAATGAACGCAAGCGTAAAGAGTTGGAGTAAGCCATGATTGAATCCTTAATACGTGGAGCGCTTAAGCAGCGTTTGATTGTTATCGTTATTGCTTTAGCTTTAATGGTGGCTGGTATTTTTGCAGTGAAGAAGTTATCTGTTGATGCATTTCCTGATGTGACGAATGTGCAGGTGCTTATTGCAACACAGGCAACAGGAAAGTCCCCTGAAGAAGTAGAACGATTCATTACAGTACCTCTAGAAATCGGCATGACCGGCTTGCCTGGGTTGACTGAAATGCGGTCGCTCAATAAAAACGGCTTGTCTTTAATCACGCTAGTATTCACTGAAAGCACGGATGTTTATTTTGCTCGGCAGTTAGTGATGGAGCGTTTGATGGAAGTTGCCGACAAAATGCCGCAGGGTGTGACACCTATTCTTGGGCCTGTTTCGACTGGCTTAGGTGAGGTTTATCAATTTACGCTCGATAAAAAAACAGACGGAAAAAAAGCGTTATCTGTTGAAGAATTAACAGAGCGTCGCTCAGTGCAAGATTGGGTGGTGCGTCCTTTGTTACGTGGCATTCCTGGGGTTGCTGAAATCAATTCCCAAGGCGGTTATGTTAAGCAGTATCAAGCACTGGTTAATCCGGACCGTATGAATTATTACGGCCTTAAGTTAAATGATATTTATGCGGCATTAGCTAGAAATAATGCGAATAGTGGTGGTGGTGTTTTACCGCATTATGCAGAACAATATTTGATTCGCGGTGTAGGTTTAATTCAGAACCTAGATGATATTCTTAGCATCGTTTTGAAAGAGCAAAACGGCGTACCAGTTTATATGCGTGATGTTGCCGAAGTTAAATTGGGCAGTGAAGTGCGTGTTGGTGCCTTGATTAAAAACGGTGAAACAGAATCAGTCGGTGGCATTGTGATGATGATGCGTGGCGGTAATGCGAAAGAGGTTGTGAGTCGCATTAAGGAGCGTGTTGCTGAAGTTAATGCTAAAGGTATTTTACCTGGTGGTTTGCAAATTACTCCCTTCTACGATCGTAGTGAATTAGTCGATGCAGCCTTGCATACGGTCACTAAAGTGCTTATCGAAGGCATCATTTTAGTGATTGTGATTTTGTTTTTATTTTTAGGTGATGTGCGCTCTAGTTTGATTGTTGTAGGGACTTTGGTATTGACCCCGCTTATCACTTTTATGGCCATGAACCATTACGGAATATCAGCGAATTTAATGTCGCTTGGGGGCTTGGCGATTGCGATAGGCTTGATGGTTGATGGTTCTGTCGTGGTTGTTGAGAACGCTTTTCATCAGTTAGGACATCGGCCAGGTGAAAGTAAGATTCGTGTCGTTCTAGAAGCTGCAACAGAAGTCGGAACTCCAGTGCTGTTTGGTGTAGGAATAATTATTTTAGTTTTTCTACCGTTAATGACGCTAGAAGGCATGGAAGGCAAAATGTTTGCGCCTTTGGCTTTGACTATCGCGATTGCTTTATTTGTTTCACTGATACTTTCTTTAACACTCTCTCCAGTGCTTTGTTCATATGTATTAAAGGGTGGTAGTGGTGAAGATACACGTTTCATTCAGTTCATGAAAAAGCCATATTTAAAAATGCTTAATTGGGCATTAAATAATGACAAAAAAACGATTACAACCGCAGTCTCGGTTTTCGTTGTTTCATTGTTGACGGTTCCATTATTAGGGACATCTTTTATCCCTGAAATGAAAGAAGGCTCGATTGTTCCTAATGTGATTCGTGTTCCTAATATTTCATTAGATGAGTCCATCAAAATGGAAATGGATGCCATGGCAATTATTTCTAAAATTCCTGGTGTGAAATCTGCCGTTTCAGGTTTGGGTCGAGGCGAGAGTCCTGCTGACCCACAAAGTCAAAATGAGTCATCACCTATTGTGAGTTTGAATCCACGTAATACATGGCCTAAGGGTTGGACTCAGGACACGATTGCTGCTGAAATTCAAAATCGCTTACGTGTTTTACCAGGCGCGCAAGTGGTCATGGCTCAACCGATTTCTGATCGTGTAGACGAGTTGTTGACGGGTGTTCGTTCTGATGTGGCTGTGAAAATTTTCGGTGAAGATATGGCGGTATTAAAAGCGAAAGCCGAAGAGATTGCCAAACTGGCCGGTGAAATTCGTGGTGCAACTGATATGCGTGTTGAAAAAGTATCAGGTCAGCAATATTTGAATATCACAATTGATCGTAATGAAATTGCACGTCATGGTATCAATGCTTCAGATGTCCATGATGTCATTGAAACTGCGATTGGCGGTAAAGTTGCGACTGAGGTATTTGAAGGTCAGCGACGTTTTAGTGCGGCAGTTCGATATCCAGAAAGCTTCCGTAATAACGCAGAGGCTATTGGTGATATTTTATTAACATCACCTAATGGTAGTCGCGTTGCATTACGTGACTTGGCTAAGATTGAAGTTCGAGATGGTCCAGCACAAATTAGTCGAGAACTTGCTAAACGTCGAATTGTTGTTGGCGTGAACGTGAAAGATCGAGATTTGGGTGGCTTTGTTGCGGAGTTACAAAAAGACTTAGATAGTAAATTAAAATTACCCGATGGATATTATTTGGAGTTTGGTGGTCAATTCCAGAATATGGAGCGAGCACTAAGTCATTTGGCGGTGATTATTCCAATTACTATTGGTGCAATTTTCTTTTTACTGTTCTTATTATTTAACTCTGTGCGTTACGCTACGATGATTATCATGGTCCTTCCTTTTGCTTCTATTGGCGGTATTTTTGCACTGTTTGTTACAGGTGAGTATTTATCTGTTCCAGCATCTGTTGGTTTTATCGCCTTATGGGGCATTGCTGTTTTAAATGGGGTTGTGTTGGTGTCTTACATTCGTCATTTGCGTGACGATGGCATGAGCCAAACAGAAGCGATTATTCGTGGCTGCCAACAACGTTTTAGACCTGTGATGATGACGGCGACAGTGGCTATGTTAGCTTTAGTCCCATTCTTGTTTGCAACGGGGCCAGGGTCTGAAATTCAGAGGCCGTTGGCGATCGTAGTGATTGGTGGTTTGATTACATCTACTTTGCTTACCTTGGTGGTTGTGCCAACTCTGTATCGTAAATTTGAAGAAAAAAGAATCGAAGCTTAGTTAAAGGAAATTTCAAAAATGATGAAAGAAATTAAAGCTGTGATACAGCCCAACCGATTAGCTAAAGTGCGATCGGCTTTTAGAAATATTAAAAGTTTTCCTGGGATGACTATATCTAAAGTAGATGGATGTGGCCCGCATTGTGCAAAACCTTCTCAAGGCATTATTGAAGAGCTGACTGATTACAGCCCTAAGGTGCGCATCGAAATGGTTTTGCCGGACGAGTTAGTTGAGGGAGCACTTCAAATTTTGGTTGAGGTTGGACATACAGGTCAGGTTGGCGACGGCATTGTTTGGGTGACGCCTGTTGAACGTATGATTCGACTATCAGAGCAAATTATTGTCCATGAGTGTGATTAATCAGTATTTGAACTCAAGGTGATTTTCGAGTTTTCAAGTAAAATAATCCTATGAATCTATATTCTCTCGTAAAGCCATTTTTATTCCAGCTTGATGCTGAATACGCACATGATTTAACTCTTAAGAGCCTTAAGCTTGCTGAGCAGATTGGCTTGCTCAGCAGCTTATATAATCCAGTGCATGGTATCCCTCGTCAAGTGATGGGGCTGACTTTTCCTAATGCAGTAGGACTCGCTGCAGGATTAGATAAAAATGGCGCATTCATTGATGGCATGGCTGCATTAGGTTTTGGCTTTATTGAAGTCGGAACTGTGACGCCACGACCACAGCCTGGAAATCCAAAGCCTAGGTTATTTAGAGTGAAAGAAGCGCAAGGAATCATCAATCGTTTTGGATTTAATAATCTAGGGGTTGATCAGCTTATTCAGAATGTTAAAGCCTCGAAATATCGAGGTATTCTTGGTATTAATATTGGTAAGAATTTTGATACGCCGAATGAGCGAGCTGTTGATGATTATTTGATTTGCATGCGTAAAGTTTACCGTTACGCAAGTTACATTACGGTCAATATTTCTTCGCCTAATACTAAAAATTTACGGCAGCTGCAAGAAAAAGAAGCCTTGGATGCTTTGTTAGGAACCTTAAAGGCCGAACAAACTGCATTGACACAAAAGCATCGAAAATATGTACCGATTGCTCTAAAAATTGCACCGGATCTAGAATATGAGCAGATTATTGAAATCGCAGATTTGTTAAAAGCACATCAATTCGATGCGGTAATTGCAACGAATACAACACTGTCGCGTGAGGGTGTTGAGGGTATGAAGAATGGCGCTGAGACTGGCGGTTTATCTGGCACACCTGTGCGAGATAAATCCAGTCAAGTGATTCGTCACCTTTCCAATCAATTGGCTGGAGAGTTGCCAATTATTGGTGTGGGTGGAATTATGAGTGGCGCTGATGCAATTGAGAAGATTGAAGCTGGTGCTAGTTTGGTGCAAGTTTATAGTGGCCTAATTTATCGCGGTCCATCTCTAGTGCGTGAGGTTGCAAAAGCGCTTGCTTAATTAGCGAGCAACACTCCAGCTCATCGGATCAAATGGTTTACTTTGTTTGCGTAATTCATAATACAAACCAGCAGTTTCATTTCCGCCGCTATTCCCTACAGAAGCAATGGTGTCTCCAGACTTAACGGTATCCCCCATTTTTCGGAGTAGTGCTTGGTTATTACCATACAAGCTCATGTAGCCATCTCCGTGGTCGATGATGAGTAAATTACCAAAGCCTCGCATCCAGTCAGCAAATACAATTTTCCCGTTCGCAATAGACTTCACTTCGCTACCTTCTGGCGAGCGAATAAACAAACCTTTCCAGGTGACGCCAGTGTCTTCACGCGTTGCACCAAAGCGATTGCTAACCTCTCCTCTGACTGGCAGATGTAGCTTGCCACGAAGTGCTGAAAAGTCACCACCATCGAATCCAGCACTTGGTAGCGTTTCGTTCTTAGCAACGGTGATTGGTTGGCTAGGCATTTTTTCTTCAGTACGGGACGCTACTGAAGTCTGATCTGATTTGCTCGTTGATGCTGTTGATTTCTTAGGGGAAGCTTTTGTTTGTGCAGCTTTTGCGAGTCTCTCAACTAAATCTGATAGATTTTTTTCATCACGTTTTAGCTTACTAATTTCATTGCGTTGAGCATCAATTTTTGACGAAAGTGTTTCTAACACTTTTGCTTTATTTTCTTTCTCTTTTTCTAAATTTTGCTTAGCAGCTTCTTGTTGGTTTTTTAATTCAGCGACTTGTTTAAGCGTGGTTGCTGTTTCCTCATTGAGCTTTGTAACCTTGCCCAAATTATGTTGCATGGAGTCTATTAAATCGCTGCGCGCGTGGCCAACGTAAGACAAATATTGTAGTTGTCTGGAAATCTCACTTGGATTTTTGGCATCTAAAATAATCGGCAAATATTGCGTTTCACCATGGACGTATTGTTGGTAAAGTTGTTTACTGAGTTGCGCTTGTTGCTGACCAAGCCTGCTTTCTAAACTTGATTTTTTTTGTTGTAGTACTTGTAGAGTCTCGCTGTATTTTTGATGATCTTGTTTAATCTCAAAAAGTTTTCGATTGGTTTCGCTAATCGCTTTTTCACTTTTTTTCAGCGCATCAGCGACGTCGGCATGCGCTTCTTTAGTTTGATCTAAATCTTTCTTGAGTTTTTCTATGCGCTCATGGATGTTAGATAAACTTTCTTTTGGTTTTTCATTAGATATTTTCTTTGCATTTTTTTCATCAGGCACCATTTTTCTAGGCGCTGACTTTTTATGCTGTGTTTTTTCGGCTTTTTTTGATTTCTCTACTTTGGTATTTTCTGATTTGTTGGCCGCATGTCCACCCAAGCTGATGCTTAACAGCGGAAGGACAAGGCTTATAAACAATAGCTGTTTAATTAATTTTTTTGAGTTAAGCATGTGTGTCATTAAATTGAATTAAAGCATGACCTGTCATTTCAGCCGGCTGTGGCAAGCCCATCATTTTTAAAAGTGTTGGGGATAAATCAGAAAGCGCCCCTGATGCTGCAGCTGTTGCTGGGCGACCAATGTATAGCATAGGCACTAAATTAGTCGTATGTTGCGTATGTGGTTGGTTATTCGTAACGTCTTGCATCATTTCAACGTTTCCGTGATCTGCAGTAATAATGACTTCACCGCCAACACTTTGTGCCGCTTTTACGATGCGCCCAATACAAGTATCTAAAGTCTCAACCGCTTTAATTGCCGCAGACATGATGCCAGTGTGACCAACCATATCGCAGTTAGCGTAATTGCAAATGATCGCGCTATATTGATTACTGAGAATTGCGGCTTCTAATTTGTCGGTGAGTTCAAATGCACTCATCTCGGGTTGTAAATCGTAAGTCGCCACTTTAGGCGATGGGACTAAGATGCGATCCTCTCCATTGAATACCTTTTCTTCGCCGCCGTTGAAAAAGAAAGTGACGTGTGGATACTTTTCAGTTTCTGCGATACGTAATTGCTTGAGACCGAGTCCGGAGATATATTCACCAAAGGTGTTATTGACATCGCTAGGTGGAAACACAGCTTTTGCATTCACTTCGTTTTTGTCGTACATGGTGAGGGTGTAATAACCTGCTAGCTTAGGGAGTTTGTTTCGTTTGAACCCATCAAAATTAGGATCTAAAAAGCAGCTTGTCATTTGACGTGCGCGATCTGAGCGGAAGTTCATGAAAACAATTACGTCCCCATCTTCTACAAAAACAGGAGTTTCACCATTTGCACGAATTGCAGTTGCTTTCACAAACTCATCATTTTCACCTCGTGCATAAGCTTGTGCTAATGCTTCTGTTGCAGTTTCCGCTGTAAATTCTGCCGTGCCTTCGGTCAGTAGTTGGTAAGCTGGTTGCACACGCTCCCAACGTTTATCTCTATCCATTGCATAGTAGCGACCGCAGACAGAGACAATTTTGCCTGCGCCTATTTTTGCGATCTCTTGCTCTAATTTTTCAAGATAAGGTTTAGCGCTGATTGGCGGGGTGTCTCGTCCATCTAAGAATGCATGAACGTAAATTTTAGTGAGGCCTTGAGCTGCCGCCATTTTAATCATGGCATGGATATGATCTTGGTGACTATGGACACCGCCATCTGAGATTAACCCTAGTATATGAAGCGCTTTGTCGTTTTGTTTGGCTTTATTCGTTGCTTCAATCAATACGTCATTTTTGAAAAAACTACCGCTGCTGATAGCGTTATTGATACGCTCAAATTCTTGAAACACGATACGTCCAGCACCAATGTTAAGATGCCCAACTTCAGAGTTGCCCATTTGGCCTTCTGGCAATCCGACAAAGCTTTCTGAAGCATTGATTAAAGTGTGAGGATAAGTTTCCCAGAGTTTGACCCAGTTTGGTTTGTTGGCTTGAGCAATCGCGTTGTCAGTGATGTCTTCGCGATAACCAAATCCATCCAGAATGAGTAAAACAACAGGTGTGACGTGCATACTTTTGAATTTCCAAAGGCTATTGAGTTTGATATGTTATTTTAGTGATTTTCGACTAATAAATCTGCATTAATTTTTCTGTTGTCGCTGATTTTATAAGCATTTAGGCTTCTTTCTTTAACCTTCGTTGATGTGATATGCCAATTCTTCTGTACAATTCTGGGCTGATAATTGATTTGTTTATTTAAAAAAGGAAAGTTCATGTCGAAGATTGTGATGTTTACAAGCGCAAGTTGTCCATTTTGCTTAAATGCAGAAAAGCTTTTAAACAGTAAGGGCGTGACAGATATCGAGAAAATTCGAATCGATTTAGATCCCGAGCAAAGAGATATCATGATGGCAAAAACTGGCCGTCGTACTGTGCCGCAGATTTACATTGGGGATCATCATGTTGGTGGATTTGATGATTTGCGTGCTTTGGATCAGGCTGGTGGCTTGGATCCTTTGTTAGCTCAAGCATAAAAATTGCGATTCTAAGCAATTACTAGCATCATCAGTTAAAATAGCGTTTTTGATTTATCCAATAACCTCTCATTATTAAATTTTAGGATTAGTTATGGCAACGAGTGCAGCAGACCAAACAGCAGAAACCCAAGCAGAAGGCCAAATGCCACAACCTGGTTTCGGCATTGAAAAATTGTATGTGAAAGATTTGTCATTAGAGATTCCTAATGCACCTCAAATTTTTACGGAGCGTGAAGTGCCTCAAGTGGGCATCGAGATCAGTAACTCAGCAAGCAAATTAGATGAAGGCGTTTATGAAGTCGTGTTAACGATTACTGTAACTTCTAAGCTTGCAGACAAAACAGTATTTTTGATTGAAGTTGCTCAAGCAGGTATTTTCCAAGTGCACAATGTGCCAGAAGATAACTTGGAAATCATTTTCAGCATCACATGCCCGAATATTCTATTCCCGTATGCACGTGAAGTTGTTTCTGATTTGTCAGTACGTGCTGGCTTCCCATCAGTAGTGTTAAGCCCAATTAACTTTGAAGCTTTGTATGCGCAACAGAAGCAACAACAAGCGCAAGCTGAAGCTGATAAAACAACACACTAATTTTTGAGTGGTGGTGTTAAATGCAAAATTCAAAATTCAAAAGCGAGGCTAGCGATAGTCTCGCTTTTTGATTTCTGGATAAGCAACTAAAGGATTATTGATGAAAATTGCTGTGTTAGGTGCTGGCGCATGGGGAACCGCTCTGGCTATGCATATCAGTCATAAACACGATGTTTGTTTATGGGCGCGTAAAACTTCGCATGTCGATGGCATGCGTAAAGTACGTTCCAATCCATTATATCTAGGTGACTTTAAGTTTAATGATCGTTTAAGTGTTGAATCTGATTTAGCAATTGCGTTGCAAGGCGCTGACTTTATTTTGTCTGTGGTGCCAACATCTGGTTTCCGCGCAATTTTGCAAGATATTAAAAAGCTTGGCATCAACGTGCCAGTGATTTGGGCGAATAAAGGTCTTGAGCCTGTGAGTGCAAAACTTCCTCATGAGGTTGCATTTGAGGAGCTCGGAGATGCGCAGGCTTGGGGTGCATTATCTGGCCCTAGTTTTGCAGCAGAATTGGTGCGTGGATTGCCTACAGCAGTGACTTTAGCGGCTAATCATCCTGAGTTCGCACAAATGGCAGGTGCTGCACTTCATGGTGGTAATTTGCGTGTTTATACCAGCACGGATGTTGCAGGGGTTGCTGTTGGTGGTGCGTTAAAAAACGTCATGGCGATTGCTGCAGGCATTTCAGATGGGATGCAGTTTGGTAACAATGCGCGTGCAGCTTTAATTACCCGTGGCTTGGCAGAGATGACCCGTTTTGGTATCGCGCTTGGTGGTCAAAAAGATACTTTCATGGGACTAGCCGGGGCTGGGGACTTAATCCTAACTTGTACTGGTCAATATTCACGTAACCGTGAAGTGGGTTTGCAGTTGGCGAGTGGCCAGCCTTTGGCTGAAATTTTAGAGACTTTGGGTCATGTGGCTGAAGGTGTCTATACCGCTCGTGAAGTGGTGAAGCGTGCGCAAGACTTAGGTGTGGATATGCCGATTACGCATGAAGTTGATCAAGTGTTGTCTCACGGTAAATCGCCGCGCGATGCAGTGATGGATTTACTAGGTCGCGATCAAAAAGAAGAGTCGTTTTAGTGTCTTTTTAGGCGCTAAACGCCGCCCTCAAAACCAATTTGCCGCCAAGCTTCATATAGCAATACTGCGGCTGAGTTTGATAAATTCAAACTGCGGCTGTCAGGCAGCATTGGCAATCTGAGTCGATTGCTTGCTGAAAATTCATTACGTATTTCTTCTGGTAGCCCGCGTGTTTCTGGGCCAAATACAAAAACATCCCCTGCTTTGAATGTTACTTCGCTATGTGTGGTGCTGCCTTTGGTGGTAATTGCAAACATACGTTTGCCTGCCAAGGCTGCTTTGCAGTCATCCCAATTTTCGTGGACTTTGAGCGTGGCAAATTCGTGATAATCCAATCCTGCGCGCTTAAGTTGTTTGTCTTCTAATTCAAATCCTAGTGGCTTCACTAAGTGTAATTGCGCCCCGGTGTTGGCGCATAGGCGAATAATGTTGCCTGTATTGGGCGGGATTTCTGGTTCAAATAAAACAATATCAAACATGATTATTTAGGGAGTGTCCTTGCAATAAGCCAACATTCTACATGAGCCGCGCCTTTTGCTTTCACTGCTTTTGCCAAGGCGTTCAAACTTGCACCTGTTGTCATTACATCATCAAGCAGTAT
>JAHEEA010000008.1:0-8715 GCA_024640945.1 Candidatus Methylopumilus sp. | reverse complement strand
GGCGCTTTGCACAGTAGGCAAACTTGCGGAAATAGCGCATTTTTAAACAAATGATTAAATTTTGACCAAATGTTATTCAATTATTGTCCATGTGCTTAACAATGTATAATTTGTCTATTCTTAATAGCTGAAAGCAATCTGAAATGACGAATGCAGCTTCAACCAATTCTGAAACTCAAAAACATCTCTGTACAGCCAAGCAACAAATGCGTGCTGCGCAAGGATTTACTTTTTTTTCAATCCTTGCGGTACTGACTTTGCCTTTAATCATTCCTATGATTATTTGGGTGGCGGCATCCATTTTTATGTACGCGGCTGCTGCTTGTCACCCCAACCCTAAAGTCTGTGATTTTCTTAAATATTCTGGATATCGATTTTACGGGGTTTTTGGAATTTTAGTGGTTGTGCTTTGTTTCTTCGGACCTTTAATTGCAAAAGCGATTGGTGGTTGGATTATTTTGGGCTCTATTGCCTGGGGTTTAAGTGTTTTAATCGTGGTGCCTTTAGGCATACGCGATATATGGTTAGCGGGTAAATACAATTGGCAAGATATGACAGTGGAGCATGACGCATGAGTGAGTTAAATATTAGTACAGTCGAAGCAAGTTCAATTAAGCGTAATGTGCCGCCAGTGGAAACTGAAAAGCGCTGGAGTGTCGCGCAAATTGTTGAGCTATTTGAATTGCCTTTTAACGATTTGATGCACCGCGCACAAACGGTGCACCGTGAAAATTTTGATCCTAATGGCGTGCAAGTGAGTACCTTACTTTCGATTAAAACAGGTGGCTGTTCAGAAGATTGTGGTTATTGCCCACAAGCTGCTCGATACCATACCGATGTTGAGAATGAGCCATTGATGCCCATCGATGAGGTATTAGCGGCAGCGCGAGCTGCTAAAGAAAGCGGTGCGAGCCGTTTCTGTATGGGTGCAGCATGGCGCAGCCCTAAACAAAAAGATTTAGAGCCTGTGCTTAAGATGATTTCAGAAGTAAAAGCGATGGGTCTGCAAACTTGTGCAACTTTAGGCATGCTTAAAGAGGGGCAGGCTTCTCAGTTAAAAGAAGCTGGACTGGACTACTACAACCATAACTTAGATACCGCACCAGAGTTTTACGGTGATGTGATTACCACGCGTACCTACCAAGATCGTTTAGATACCCTAGATAGCGTTCGCGAAGCGGATATTAATGTATGTTGTGGCGGCATTATTGGGATGGGTGAAAGCCGCAATCAGCGTGCTGGCTTATTGGCGCAATTGGCTAATATGGAGCGCCCACCAGAAAGTGTGCCTATCAATTTACTGACACAAGTTGAAGGTACGCCTTTGCACGGCATTGATGAGTTAGATCAGTTTGAGTTTATTAGAACCATAGCAGCAGCACGTATTACCATGCCGCAAAGTTTTGTGCGTCTTTCAGCAGGCCGTCAAAGCATGCATGAAGGTATTCAAGCGCTCTGTTTCTTAGCTGGTGCTAATTCTATTTTTTACGGTGAAAAATTATTGACCACAGGCAATCCAGAAGCAGAGGCGGATAAGCAATTATTCGCAAAACTTGGATTACATCCTATCTAATTGAGGTGCGGGGCAATTTGATGTTTGCCTCGTAGTTCATATGATCAATCAATTAAAAATCGAATTGAGCGAACGTGCAGAAGCGGGCTTGCAACGCCAACGTCGCTTATTGCAAAGTCCACAGTCCGCACATTTAGTAGCGGACGGTGAGCCTCTCCTTTCGTTCGCAAGTAATGATTATTTGGGATTGGCTAACCATCCTGCGCTCATTGCTGCCTTTAAAGCGGCCGCTGTTGAAGCTGGCGTTGGCGGCGGCGCATCACACCTTATTACCGGCCATCATCAATTCCATCATCAAGCAGAACAATCTTTAGCTGACTTTATTGGTTTGCCTGCAGGCTTGTTATTTAGCACGGGCTATATGGCCAATATGGGCATTGTTGCCGCTTTGATGGGACGTGATGATGCCATCTTTGCAGATAAGCTTAATCATGCTTCTTTGAACGATGCTGCGTTGTTGTCACGCGCAACATTGCATCGTTACGCGCATCAAGATTTAGCCCAGCTAGAAAAGCTATTAAAGCAAAGTACTGCCAAGCGTAAGCTTGTTGTTGTCGATGCTGTATTTAGTATGGATGGTGACTTTGCACTAGTGCCTGAGTTGCTTGTGCTGTGCGAACAATACGATGCCTATTTGTTGTTAGATGACGCCCATGGTTTTGGTGTATTGGGCAAGCAGGGGCGCGGCATTTTAGATTATTTTAATGTGCAATCTTCGCGTGTTATTTACATGGCAACCTTAGGTAAAGCGGCAGGGGTAGCTGGTGCCTTTGTTGGCGCTGATGCCACAATTATTGATTATCTAATTCAATCAGCGAAGACCTATATTTATACAACGGCTAGCCCTCCTGCCTTAGCGGCAGCCTTGGTTAAATCAGTTGAGGTGATGCGCACTGATGCCGAGCGACACCAGCATTTGCAGTCATTAATTCATTTGTTTAAATCAGAATTAAAGTTAAAAAAATGGCAACTAATGCCATCAATCACTGCGATACAACCAGTCTTAGTTGGTAGTAATCAAGCAGCACTCAATCTAAGTCAATTTTTATTAGCGCGCGGTATTTTAGTGCCAGCGATACGTCCCCCAACTGTTCCTAAAGATACCGCTCGATTACGAGTCTCTATTTCTGCTGCGCATAGTGTTGAAGATGTTCGTCAATTAATTAATGCTCTGCATGAAGCAGAAGAAACTTTGTGATTGTATGAGCTTACACATTGAAAAAATAGGGCAGGGTGAGCCACTCGTCATGATTCATGGCTGGGGCATGCACAGTGACATGTGGATGCAAGCGCGTGACTTACTTAGTCAGCATTTTGAACTTCATCTAGTTGATTTGCCTGGCATGGGGCATAGCGAAAATATAGATGTTTATCACTTACATGAAGTTGCAGAAAAAGTCGCCAAACAAATGCCAATGAATGCTTATGTTTTGGGCTGGTCTTTAGGTGGCTTGATTGCGAGCAAGGTGGCCCTAATCACCTCGGTTAAAAAATTAGTTTTAGTTGGTAGCACGCCTTGTTTTGTGCAACGTGATGATTGGTCGCACGGGATGCCGCGAGACGTTTTCGAAAGTTTTTTTGCGGGCGCTGTGCAAGACTATCAAGGCACGATGAATAAGCTTTTAGCGCTGATTGCAATGGGTAGTAAAAATGCACGAGCGACTTCGAAAATATTACGTGAAGCGCTTGCCTTGAGGCCACTTCCTAATCAGCAAGGGTTGCTTGGGGCGCTAGATATTTTGCGTACATCCGATTTGCGGCAGGTTTTAAGTGGTATAGATATACCAACATTATTTATTCACGGTGAGCACGATAAGTTGGCGCCAGTTGCCGCCGCTCAGTGGATGTCGCAGCAGTTGTTGCAAGCGGAATTACACGTGATAAAAGGCGCAGCACATGAGCCTTTTATTTCTCACCCACAAGATTTTACACAACAAGTAACTGAGTTCTTAAAAGCATGAGTGACACTACCCCTCAACACGATATTTACAGCATCGATAAGTCACGCGTTCGTGATTCATTTGATCGCGCAGCTGAGACTTACGATGCGGCTGCCGTGTTGCAAAAATTCGTACGTACTGAAATGTTAAGTCGCTTAGATTTGGTGGCTATGCAGCCAACACACATTTTGGATGCAGGCTGTGGCACAGGTCATGCAAGCGCTGCGCTAATGAAAAAATATCCTAAAGCCGAACTGGTTTCTTTAGATTTGGCTTTAAGGATGTTGAAGAAAACAGAATCGGTTAACGCTAGTTTGGCCAATCGCATTAAGCGAGTTTTCGGGCAAGCGCAGCAAAATTTATTGTGTGCAGATATTGAGCAATTGCCTTTAGCTGATGCAAGTGTCGACATGATTTTTTCTAACCTGGCCATTCAGTGGTGTAACGATTTAGATGCCGCTTTTGCAGGAATGCACCGAGTGTTGCGCACGGATGGTTTGCTGACATTTAGCACTTTAGGCCCTGACACGCTTAAGGAGTTGCGTGCGGCTTCGAAAACGGATGGTGAGCGCGTGAGCGTGAGTCGCTTCTTTGATATGCATGATATTGGAGATGCTTTGGTGCGTGCTGGTTTTTCTGCACCTGTGCTCGACGTTGAACGTGTCGTGCTGACTTATGATGATGCCGTTGATGTGATGCGCGATTTAAAAGCGATTGGTGCACATAATGCTGCAGATGGTCGCGGACGTGGTTTACAAGGACGTGATTTTTTGAAAAAAATCACAGCAAATTACGAGCAATTTAGACGAGAGGGTAAATTGCCTGCAACCTTTGAAGTGGTTTACGGGCACGCATGGAAACCGGCTAGTCGGCCAAAAACTAAAATAGATTTAGAGGCGGGTTTTGCACCTGTGACGTTTCATGGCAAAAAATAAATTAGGTTTTTTTGTGACAGGGACAGACACGGATGTTGGTAAAACTTATATTGCCTGTGCCTTGGTACGCCATTTTGTAGAGCAAGGATATAAAACCATAGGCATGAAGCCAGTCGCCGCAGGTGCTGAGTTGGTGGATGGGCTACTGCTCAATAGTGACGTGGCTGAACTCATCAAAGCCGGCAATGTGGATGCAGATTTAGCCTTGATTAATCCTTATGCTTTCGAGCCTGCGATTGCTCCACATATTGCTGCTGAGCAAGCTGGTGTTAATATTTCCTTGGAAAAAATTCAGCAAGCTTTTGATGGATTGAAATCACAAGCTGACGTTGTAGTGGTTGAGGGCGCTGGTGGTTTTCGTGTGCCGATTAACCAACAAGAAACCATGGCAGATCTAGCGATAAAACTTAATCTTCCTCTAATCCTTGTGGTGGGTATTCGATTGGGATGTATCAATCATGCGTTGATGACAGTAGGCTCGATTAAAGCAGCTGGGCTGAATTTAGTTGGTTGGGTGGCGAATCGTATTGATCCGAATATGCCTGCACTTGAAGAAAACATTGCGACCTTAAAAGCAATGATTAAGGCGCCATGTATTGTCGATGTTGCTTGGAATGAAGAGCCTAGTTTTTCGCAGATTTGAGTTTACTTTTTTGGTGATAGCGGTAAGTCAGTAAAATCAGAATCCCCGCGATATTGGGATACCAAATATACCAATGTGACCAAGGAATTCCATCGATTCTAAAATCCGAAAGTGGCCAAAATATCGGGGTCGCAAAAAAGGCTTTGGAGTGAAACGGAAAGTCCAAGATGATATGAAACGGCCACGCTAGCATTGCAAAAGCGATTCCTTTTTTCCACAAACTCACCATCGCAATGATGGGGATGCAAATAATAAAACTGTGGCCTAGTGAGTAATTGGTGAATAACCAAGCAGGTAAACTTTCAAGTGCTGGTTTTCCAAAATGCCAAGTGCCTTCTGCAATTTGTAAGAACATAAACGCACCAAATGAAATTAGATCTGGCATGGCACCAAACAGCATGGCTAAAACTGCATAACGTTTATAGCCGAATAAGCCATAACCCCAAAGTGCGTGACTAAAAGTATCCATTAAGCCTGTTTATATAATTGATGTGATTTTATGTATTGAAGTGCTGCTGGAGGAACAAGCGCGCTGGCATCTTTTCCATGAGAGATGTTTTCACGAATTTGAGTTGATGAAATATCTAATGCAGCAACTTCTTGAATCAAAATTTTTCCGTTTGCATGCTGTTTAATTTCTTTGGCATGCTTGGCTTCATGTGTGTTCAGTAATTTTTTAATCTCGGCATTTAACTTAGATAAGTCATCACTGTGTGGGCGTTTTACTACCACCAAATGCACGTAATTCAAAAGTTCTTGCCAGCGATGCCAAGCATTAAGATGTGCAAACGCATCGGAACCCATCAGCCAGCAAATACTGACTTCATTTCCTAATTCTTCACGTAAAGAAATTAAAGTGTCGATAGTGTAAGAAGTACCTGATCTTGAGAGTTCTCGAGTATCGAGTGTGAAGTGAGCCTGATTTTCGATGGTGATTTTCACCAGCTCTGCGCGTTGTTCAGCCGTTGCGCTGGGGGCATCTTTTAGCGCAGGTAATGCGGCTGGAACAAAGCGGATGCTATCGAACCCGAGTTTAGCTTTAAGCTGTTTTGCGAGATGTAGATGCCCTAGATGGATAGGGTTGAAAGTGCCGCCTAAAATGGCAATCATTTTGATGTTAGGCGCGCACGTGGCCGTCACCCAATACAATATATTTGAGTGAGGTTAAACCTTCTAAACCAACTGGACCACGTGCGTGCAACTTGTCCGTTGAGATGCCAATTTCAGCGCCCAAGCCATATTCAAAGCCATCTGCAAAGCGTGTTGAAGCATTCACCATCACGCTACTAGAGTCGACTTCACGTAAGAAGCGACGTGCCTTAGTGTAGTTCTCTGTGACGATGGCTTCAGTGTGTTGTGATGAATGTTGATTGATGTGCGTAATTGCATCATCTAAATCAGCAACCACTTTGCACGAAATAATCGCGTCTAAAAACTCGGTGTAATGATCTTCATTCGTCGCTTTTTTAGCTTGTGGAACTAGCGCGCAAGTTTCTGTGCAGCCGCGAATCTCAATGCCTTTGCTGGTGAGCATCTCAGCGATTTTAGGCAAAGCTGTTTTAGCAATGCTACGTGCAATTAATAAAGACTCAGTCGTATTGCAGGTGCCTAAGCGTTGTGTTTTTGAATTTTCAACAATACGTATCGCTTTTTCTAAATCGGCTTCGTCATCGACATACACATGGCAATTGCCGTCTAAATGTTTAATCACTGGAATGCGAGCATCTGCTGAAATACGTTCAATTAGACCTTTGCCACCACGTGGCACGATGACGTCTACATATTCCTTCATGGTAATCAGTTCGCCTACAGCGGCGCGATCTGTCGTTTCTACGACTTGCACGGCAGCTTTAGGCAAGCCGGCCGCTGCCAAGCCTTCATGGACTAATTTGGCTAAAGCTTGGTTGCAATGAATGGCCTCAGAGCCGCCACGTAAGATGGTGGCGTTACCCGATTTAATGCAAAGACCTGCAGCATCAACAGTCACATTTGGACGTGCTTCGTAAATAATGCCAATCACCCCAAGAGGTACGCGCATTTGACCAATTTGAATGCCTGAAGGACGGTATTTCATATTGCTAATTTCGCCAATAGGATCTGGCAGACTAGCGATTTGTTGCAAACCTTCAGCCATCGTGGCGATGGATTTTTCTGTGAGCGTGAGGCGGTCTAACATAGCCGCTTCCATGCCACTCGCTTTTGCTGCGGCCAAGTCTTTTTGGTTTGCTTCGAGTAAGGCTTTTTGCTCACGTAAAATTGCTTTGGCAATTGCCGTGAGGGCTAGATTTTTAGTGTTGGTTTCGGCTTTTGCCATGTCACGTGAAGCTTTACGCGCTTCAACACCGACACTTTGCATATACGTTTTAATATCATTCATAGGAGTTCCTAATATCGTCAATTTATGAGCGACTTCTTGCACGTGCTGAAATGCGTGCTAATCCAAAACACAATCTTGAAATTTCCAACCATGCGTCACCTTGCATGATCCCTTTTCCAATTTTATCAATATCTGCCAATTTTAATAATGCTGCTTGCAGTTGCTTCAGACTTAATCTTGGCAAGACACGTCTAGCTAACGCTTCTTTTTCATAAAATAGTTTTGCATCTTTCATTGCCGCGTTTAAATTCTCGCCGCGCGATTCTGCTTGTTTCACTTTAACCAGTGGCTTAATCGCCCAGAGTAAAGGATTCATGACTGCAATCGGTTGCGCACCTTCATCTTGCAAGCCATCTAAAATCCGCGTGGTGCGATCAATATCGCCTAACAAAACAGCTTCGCCCAATTGCACAGCATCAAAACGTGACACGTTTAGAACGGCAGCTCGTACATCCTCTGCACTGATATTCCCCTCAGGAAAAAGCAGGCCTAGCTTTTGAATTTCTTGATGCGCAGCCAGTAAATTGCCTTCAACTTGGTTAGCCATAAACGATAATGTTTCAGCATCGGTACTTTGTTTCTGCAAAGCTAATCGGCTCGCAATCCATTGTGGCAATTTTGTTGCATCAATATCTTGAAGCTGAATCAACACTGCTTTTTGTTCTAGCGCCAAATACCATGCGCTTTTCGCATCGCGCCAATCTATCGTAGGCAGAATGATGACGGCGATGGTGTCAGGTAATGGCGTGTCGGCCAATGCTTGAAGTGCTTTGCTACCATCAATGCCAGGCTTTCCATTAGGAATGTTGATTTCTAATAAACGAAGGCTCGCAAATAAAGACATCGCCTGTCCAAATTCTGCGATTTTTGACCAATCAAAATATCGATCTGTTGTCAGCGCTGTGCGTTCTTCAATCCCATTCTGACGTGCGCAGTGACGTATCGCATCCAAGCATTCCATATGACCCAAAGGCTCGTCACCTACCAACACATACAAAGGTGATAAGCCCTTGCTGAGTTGTTGTTGGAGCTGGCTCGCTGGCAGTTTCATTGGGCGGAGTTGGCAGTTACTTACTTAGTTGCTTTGCTTGGTTTTTGCACCACTAAACGACGCATCATTTCACGTACCGCATCTTGACGCATATTGTCGTACAGCATTGCTTCTTCATAAGACTTCGCCAAAATTTGATCATCGCTGTATGAAAAATCGCGTCTCGCTTCAATTGTTTGTACTGGTCCCCAAAGCT
>JAHEEA010000027.1 GCA_024640945.1 Candidatus Methylopumilus sp. | reverse complement strand
AGCAGGCGATAACGCCATTCAGCCTGAATGAAGGTGAATGGAAGCCAGCCTTGTCGATGTATTTAGATGTGGCCGCAGACTTAACGATTACCAATCGTCAAAGCAAAGTTGAGCTGATTCACGTCGTGGATAATTTGCGGCACGACAGTTTAGAGCCTTACTTCAATGAAGATACTTTGGCTGAGAATAACGGCCATGCTTATTGGGAAAAATTGTCGCTGTTATTTAACTTGGCGGAGTCATTAGAAAAAGCACGCGGCAAGCACGACCCTAATCGACCAATCCAGATTGATTACAACTTTTACGTAGAAGACGGCAAAGTTCGTATCGTTGGTCGTCGTCGTGGTTCACCGATGGATAAATTAGTCGCTGAATTAATGATAGAAGCAAATAGTCAATGGGGCGCGCTACTTGCCGAGCATCAAGTGCCAGGAATTTATCGTGCGCAGAATGGCGGCAAAGTTTATATGACGACGCAAGCTGAGCCTCATCAAGGTTTAGGTGTGGCGCAATACGCTTGGAGCACATCGCCGTTAAGGCGTGCGGTGGACTTGGTCAATCAACGTCAGATTATGGCAGTCGTTCAGGGTGATGAACCTGTTTATCCGCAAAATAGCGACGAGCTGGTGATGATTATGCGTCACTTTGATAGTACTTATAGCGCGTATAGCGATTTCCAGACGCGCATGGAACGTTATTGGTGCTTGCAATATTTAGTGCAAGAAAATGTTCAGGAAATTTCTGCAACCGTTTGGCGTGAAAATTTAGTGCGTTTTGATCATATGCCTTATATCACCAAGGTGCATAGCTTGCCTGACTTAGCAGTAGGAACACGCGTCACTTTAGAAGTGAAACGGATTGATACCTTGATGATGGAAATTGATACGCGCTTTAAAGCCGTAGAAGCTGAAGCAACGCCTGCGGAAGTGGCGATTGACGATACTAAAGGGGTGGAGGAAGTGTTGTAATGCGACACATTGGGCGAAGAATCTCTAGGGCTGTTCATAAGGGAATCACCGGTGAAGAGAGCGTTGATGTGAGTGAGATGGATGGTGTTCGTTCGCTTTATTTAGGATCAGAAACAGTTCAAAGCGCCATGCGTGTTAAAGCGCCTTTTGAGTTAGAACTTGCTTATTCTCGCGGCATGATGATGTTTTTATTATTCATGAAGCAACCCAAAGAGTTATTGATGGTAGGCTTGGGTGGCGGATCTATTCCGAAATACATTCATCATTTTTTACCTGAGATTTCAACGCGTGCCGTTGAAATTAATCCACGCATTATTCAAGTTGCGCGCAGCCATTTCTTTTTGCCAGAAAATGATGATCGATTAGAAGTCATCGAAGGTGATGGCGTTGCGTATTTACAAGAAAATCCTAACAGCACAGATGTGTTGTTGTTAGATGTGTTTGATAGCCAAGGCGTGCCTCACGATTTATATAATCAAGCCTTCTTCGACACTTGCGCTGAATCCTTACGCTTAGATGGTATGCTCGCCGTGAACCTTTGGGGTTCGGATAAGAATTTTGATATTTACTTGCAACGGATTGAGCAAAGTTTTAATGATCGTGTTCTTGTTTTAAGGACTGGCCGCCCTGGCAATATTGTTGTTTTCGGATTTAAACGACCACCAAGGGATTTACGTTGGTCTACTTTAAGAGTGAGAGCAAAAGCCTTACAAGAACTTCACAAAGTTGAGTTCCTTGAGTTTGTTGAAAAACTCAAAGATGAGAATAATAGTACTACCAACCGCCTGTTATTTAATGAATAGAGTAATGATATGAGTCAGCACAATTTTTTTGCCACTTGCCCACGCGGCCTTGAAGCACTGCTAGTCGATGAGCTTGTGAGCGTTGGTGCAAAAGCCGTACAAGCCACCGATGGAGGCGTCAGTTTCAGCGGTGATATGGCAACTTGCTACCGTGCCAATCTTGAGAGTCGTATCGCCACTAGGATTATGTGGCGCGTTGCTAGTGGTCGATATGCCACTGAAGATGACTTATTTAATGCTGCTTACAAGTTAGATTGGCCGAGCTGGTTTAAGGTCAGTAATGACTTTATGGTAAAAGTTACTGGCGTGAAGTGCCCGCTCAAAAGTTTGGAATTCGCGACTTTGCGTATTAAAGACGCTGTTTGCGATAAATTCCGCCAAGCAGTTAAAAGCCGTCCATATATCGACACCAAAGAGCCTGATGTTCGCATTCATGCTTATTTGGCAGCAGACAGTTATCAGTTTTATTTAGACACATCGGGCGATGCTTTGTATCAACGCGGCTTGCGTCGTGCAAGTATTGAAGCGCCTTTGCGTGAGAATTTGGCGGCAGGCATTATCAAGTTGTCAGGTTGGAAGCCAGGCACGCCTTTCCTTGATCCTATGTGTGGTAGCGGTACATTTTTATTAGAAGCGACCATGATGGCGCTTAATATTGCACCGGGCAGCAATCGCCATTTTGGTTTTGAGAAGCTCAGTAATTTTGACGCTAAACTTTGGAATGGTTTGCGTGAAGATGCCTTGAAAAAAGCCAAGCCTGTTAAGTTCTCTAAGATTTATGGCAGTGATATGGATTTGCGTGCTGAGCGTGTTGCTAAGCAAAACTTGGAACAAGCTGGCTTGTTAGAAGCGGTGCAGGTCGCGCAATTGGAATTTACTCAAGTGCCAGCGCCTGCGGGCGAAGGTACCATGGTAGCTAACCCACCTTACGGTGTTCGTATTGGAGAGGATGAAGAGTTGGCTGAGCTTTATCCAAAAATGGGTGAGGCCTTAAAACGTAAGTTTGCAGGTTGGAATGCTTATTTCTTAACTAACGATATGCGTTTGCCTAAGATGATGCGTTTGTCACCATCTAAGCGTACACCGCTTTTTAATGGACCACTCGAATGTCGTTTGTTTGAAATTAAGTTGGTGGCGGGATCAAATAGAAAGGATAAGTAATGGCCGATAGCTTGAATGAGTTGCGTGCCAAAGTGAATGCTTTTGTACGTGAACGTGATTGGGATCAATTTCATTCTCCTAAAAATCTCGCGATGGCGATGATTGTCGAGGCTGCTGAGGTGGTAGAGCATTTTCAATGGGATACCGTAGAGGAAAGCAAGCAAATAAGTGATGAAAGACGTACTGAGATTGGCCACGAATTAGCTGATACTTTCGTGTATTTATTGCGCTTGGCGGAGGTCACAGGTGTTGATTTGATTGCGGCGGCGCATCAGAAAATTGCACTCAATGCTATTAAATATCCGGTAGAAAAGTGTAAAGGAAGTAACGCTAAATATACGGATTATCAGTAATGAGTGAGAAATAATAAAAAAGCCCAGCAATGCTGGGCTTTTTTCTATGTCACCCCACATCTAGTGAGGGATGGCAAATGGTAAGTGAATTACAAACTAGCCAATGCTGCATCGTAATTAGGCTCGTTAGCAATTTCTGAAACTAATTCGCTATGTAATACTTGGTTGTTTTCATCAAGCACAATAACCGCACGTGCTGTTAAGCCAGCCAAACTGCTATCTGTAATCGCTACGCCAAAGTCTTGCGCAAATTTAGCGTTGTTGCGGAAGCTAGATAAAGTCACTACGTTTTCAATGCCTTCAGCACCACAAAAACGACTTTGTGCGAAAGGTAAGTCCGCTGAAATGCAAAGCACAACAGTATTGTTTAAAGCAGATGCTTTTTTGTTAAATTCACGCACTGATGTTGCACATGTTGGTGTGTCGATGCTTGGGAAAATATTCAGAATTTTACGTTTGCCAGCGTAGCTGTCTAAGGTAATAGTTTCAC
>JAHEEA010000028.1 GCA_024640945.1 Candidatus Methylopumilus sp. | reverse complement strand
GGGCCATCTAGGTATTTCACGGCTTCGCGTTGTGGCGCGTTAAGGGTATTTAACATGCGGAATTGTTTTTGATGAGTGTTGATTAAAAGCTAGCGCGCAATTTTATCTTTTAAGGCTAACATTAGCTATCAAATCGTGGCATAGTTTGCGCCATGCAAAATGAAGATTTTATAAAAGCCTGTCAGCATCCCGATTTTTTGTTGAAGCAGTCACAATTGTTAGTGACCAGTTATCATCATTGGACAGGTTTAAACCTGCTAGAAACATCTGGTGTTGACCTTGTCCAGGCTTTGCAAAACGCACCATACGCTGTGGCCTCGCATAATGCAGATGCTGATCCTTTGTTTAATTACGCTAATCAACAAGCATTGCAGTTATTTGGTATGCAAGCTGAGGATATGCTTGCTTTGCCATCGCGTTATTCTGCAGAGCCGATGCTAAGAGAAGCGCGTGCTGAATTTTTACATCAAGTGGCAACGCATGGTTATATTGATAATTATTCTGGCGTGCGGATTGCGAAAGATGGTTCTCGTTTTTTAATTGAGCAAGCAACGGTTTGGAATGTAATTGATATAAAAACGAAAGAACACTTCGGTCAGGCTGTCATTATTAAAGCGTGGAAAGCGCTTTAATTTATTAGGAATATCATGAGATCAACTAAGGCAAGTAGTGCAGTAGAGCGTTTGAATAAACGCGGTGAACAAAACTACTCAATGGGCACCAATGGCAAAGGCTTATTTTGGCTCTCACAACCAAGCGAGCAAGGCGCGTCAACTCGGCTTTGTGAGCCTATGGTCATGGATGAGTTTGTGAGCTTTGTAAATGCTTATGGCCCGCAAATCGCTAAGCGTGTGAGTAAACTAGATATTGAGTTTAGTAAGCAACTCGTCAAGAAATAAAGACTACTCTTGCGCTGGCTCTTCTTCTGTAGCCGCATCAGCCGGTTTTGCAACGAGTGCTTCTATCATCGCTTTTCTGCTTAACGGTGTTTCTAAACTAATTCTACCAATGGTGCCTGCGCGATATTCCGTCAGGAAAGTCACTGCAGTTTTTTCCATATCCCATTCGCCAGCTTTTAGTTTGTAAGAGCGGCGTTTAGCAATGTGCTCAAGTAAATCAATGCCGTCCATTTGGCTCACATCAGCTTTGTAGCGTGTGGCTAATAAGTCTGGATAACGCTTTAATAAGTTATCCGCTAGAAATATCGCGACGTCTTCATCAATCACCGCATTACGACCAATGGCATGGCTAGCAGCGAGCATGTAACCATCGGACTCGTATTGAATCTTAGGCCACATCATGCCCGGTGTATCAGTAATGCTCATGAGCGGGCTAAGCTCAAAGCGTTGTTGTGATTTTGTGACAGCTGGTTCATCGCCCACTTTAGCAACGCGGCGATTGAGCAATGCGTTCATAAACGTTGATTTGCCAACGTTAGGAATGCCCATAATCATCATACGTAGCGGTTTGATTGGTGAGTCTCTATGTGGGGCAAGTGCCGCACATAGTTTAGGAATCTTAGCGGCATCCCCAGGTTTTTTGCAGGAGATGGCGACCGCTTTAACATTAGGCTGTTTGTTGTAGTAATTAAGCCAAGCTTGTGTGACGGCAGGGTCAGCTAAATCAGATTTGTTCAGAATTTTTAATTGAGGGCGTTGGCGAAATAAACGCATTTCATCAATCATCGGGTTATGGCTTGCTTCAGGCACGCGCGCATCCAGCACCTCAATGACAACGTCGGTAAACTCCATTGTCTCTTCGGCTTTTTTGCGTGCTTGGGTCATGTGGCCCGGGTACCATTGAATTGCCATTGAATTTCTCTATCACTTTAATGGGTGGCATTCTAACATTTCAGGCAGCACCGCGTTTTATTATTCAAGCATGTGCTTCATCAGTTAAAATGTGCGCATGACTTTAATCCCCGAAATTAAGCCGCAACAATCCATTGAATTGCTCAAGGCGCTACATATTCTGACGCGCGACGGTAAGCTCAATCAAGATACGCGTCGCAAACTCAAGCAGGTTTACCATCTTTATAACTTTATTGAGCCTTTGCTGAATGAAATCATGGCTGAGAATGATAATCCAGTGCTCGTAGATCATGGTGCAGGTAAGTCTTATTTGGGTTTTATTCTTTATGATTTATTCATGAAAGAGCAGTTAGCAGGGCGGGTTGTAGGGATAGAAACGCGTGCCGATTTAGTACAAAAATCAAAAGAACTTGCCGAGCAATTGCATTTTGATCGGATGGATTTTCATCACTTGAGTGTTGAAGAGTCGATGACTTCCGATTTGTTACCAGCGAAAGTCGATATTGTGACTGCGCTTCATGCATGTAATACCGCGACTGATGATGCGATTCGTTTTGGCTTACAAAAGCATGCCAAGTTTATGGTTTTGGTGCCTTGCTGTCAGGCAGAAGTTGCAGAAGTATTGCGTAAACATAAAAATGAATCTTTTGGAAAAACGCCTTTGTCTGAAATTTGGCGCCACCCAATTCATACCCGTGAATTCGGCAGCCAAATCACCAACGTACTGCGTTGTTTGCAATTGGAAGCGCATGGATATCAAGTGACAGTGACTGAGTTAGTGGGTTGGGAACATTCCATGAAAAACGAACTCATTATTGCGCGTTACACCAATAGTCCACGGAAAAATGCACAAGCACGATTGCTAGAAATCTTAGAAACACTCAACCTGAATGAGCTGCAAACACGCTTTGCATAAGTGAGTGTTTTTCATCGCATGAATACAGCCCTTAACTCTATTACTCAACTTAATGCTGCGCTAGCCACCTGTATGTTGGCGGATCGTCATGGTTTGCGTCGAAAAATCCGTGAAGTGGCTGATTTACAAAAAGCGACTGATAGTAAATCAACTGAAAAAGCTGATCGATTATTAGCTGAAATTGTTCGCAAGATTTCCAGCTCACATCAGAAATATCAAGCCAGATTAAACGAACTTCCAAAGCCGGAATATGAATTGGATTTGCCCGTAACTGCGCGCAAGGATGAAATCAAAGCGGCGATTGCAAAACACCAAGTCGTCATCGTCTGCGGCGAAACGGGTTCGGGTAAAACAACACAACTTCCTAAAATTTGTCTTGAATTAGGTCGCGGCGTGAGTGGTTTGATTGGTCATACACAGCCACGTCGTATTGCCGCCCGTTCTGTGGCGAGTCGTATTGCACAAGAACTTAAATCTCCACTAGGTGAAGTGGTCGGCTATAAAGTTCGTTTTAATGACAAGCTCTCAGAGTCTAGCTACGTTAAGTTGATGACAGATGGTATTTTGCTGGCTGAAACGCAAGGCGATCATTTTTTAAATGCGTATGACACCATCATTATCGATGAGGCGCATGAGCGCAGTTTAAATATTGATTTTTTACTTGGCTACCTCAAGCAATTATTA
Source organism: Candidatus Methylopumilus sp. (assembly GCA_024640945.1). Lineage (GTDB taxonomy): Bacteria > Pseudomonadota > Gammaproteobacteria > Burkholderiales > Methylophilaceae > Methylopumilus_A. Next base: position 634 of record JAHEEA010000028.1, on the reverse strand, counting down.
GTTAAACGTCCTGACTTAAAAGTCATTGTGACTTCAGCCACCATTGATGCGGACCGATTTTCAAAACACTTTAATGGTGCGCCAGTGATTGAAGTGTCAGGCCGTACCTATCCAGTTGAAATTCGTTATCGTCCATTAGGTAAAGCCGGATACACCGCACAAACCGTAGAAGTAGACTTGGGCGAAGACGATGAAACGCTTTATGGCATTAAGCGTAAAGGTAAAACGGAAGCGCGTTGGTTAGAAGAAGATGACGCTGAAGAAGTGATTGAAGAAGCCATTTTAGATGCGGCCGATGATTTATTGCGTCAGGGAGATGGTGATATTTTAGTGTTCCTGCCAGGCGAGCGCGAAATTAGAGATACCGCAGATCACTTAAGAAAATACCAAGGTCGCTCAGCCAAACTCAGAAACATCGAAGTGTTGCCATTGTTCGCAAGACTTTCTATTGAAGACCAACAAAAAATCTTTCGCACCTCTGGCACACGTCGCATTGTGTTAGCGACTAACGTTGCTGAAACCTCACTAACTGTTCCTGGTATTAAATACGTGATTGACGCTGGCTTGGCGCGTGTTAATCGATACAGCAGTCGCGCTAAAGTTGAGCAGTTGCAGATTGAAAAGATTAGCCAAG